>SXZT01000162.1 GCA_005787785.1 Actinomycetota bacterium | reverse complement strand
GTTCCCCACGTTGTGGCCGCGAACATCGACGTGGTCTTTTTGCTTCACGCCGCGCCGTCCGGCGTCAACCCGCGCCGCCTCGAGCGCGAACTCGTTCTCGCCTTCGACAGTGGTGCGCGTCCCGTCGTGTTGCTGACCAAGTCCGACGCGGTCGACAAGACGCAGATCGAAAGGGAGATCGAGGTCGTCGCGTCGGTTGCCCCTGACCTCGCAGTGCACGCCGTCAGTGCGCGCAACACCGAGTCCCTCGGTGCGCTGGCGCAGTACCTCACCGGCACGATCGCTCTCCTCGGAGCGAGCGGCGTGGGCAAGTCGACGCTCGTCAATGCCCTCGTCGGCAGCGACGTGCAACGCACGGGAGAGGTGCGCGAGGGTGACCAGCGCGGCCGCCACACCACGGTTGCCGCGGAACTCGTTGCGTTGCCAACCGGAGGGTGGTTGATCGACACGCCGGGTCTGCGCGCCGTGACCCTGTGGACGAGCGGACACGGCATCGAGCGTGCGTTCTCGGACATCTTTGCTCTGTCCGAGAACTGTCGATTCCGCGACTGCAAACACGAGGAAGAACCCGACTGTGCGGTGCGGGCCGCCATTGACGCGGGGTCCCTGTCGCCGGTGCGACTGCGAGCGATGGAACGCCTCGTCGCCGAAGAAGCCGCTGTCGAAGACGAACACCGCGAGCGCGAGCGCACCGAAGCCCGGCGCGGGTTCCGCAAGCAGAAACCCGAGACCGACCGGAACTAGCGTGGCGGCGATGTCGCCAACACTCGTCGTCCTCGCCGCCGGAATGGGTTCGCGCTACGGCGGACTGAAGCAGATCGACCCGATGGGCCCGATGGGCGAGACGATCCTCGATTACTCCGTGTACGACGCGGTGCGCGCCGGTTTCGGTCGTGTCGTCTTCATCATTCGCCCCGACTTCGAGGACGCCTTTCGTTCGGGTGTCGCGGCGCGGTTCGCTGACCGCGTCGAGGTCGATTTTTCCTTCCAGACGCTCGATCGCCTGCCGCCAGGTTTTTCCGTGCCGGAAGGTAGAGAAAAACCGTGGGGTACGACGCATGCGATTCTCTGCGCGCGCGAACAGATCCACGGCAATTTTGCGGTCATCAACGCCGACGATTTCTACGGTCGTGATTCGTATTCCGTGTTGTCGCGGCACCTGCAGAGCGTCGACCCGCAGTCGACCGATTTTGCGATGGTCGGTTTCACGTTGCGCAACACGCTGTCCGACCACGGCAGTGTCGCACGCGGCGTGTGTGCCGCGAACGCCGAAGGGTCCCTCACGTCGATCGACGAAATGACGAAGATCGAACGCGAGGGCACCGCCGCCCGCAACACCCGCGACGACGGAACCGTCGAGCGACTGACGGGAGACGAGCCTGTGTCGATGAACATGTGGGGCTTCACACCGCGTCTCTTCGATCATCTCGCCCGGGTGTTCGGGGAGTTTCTCGCACAGTCGGGGACGGAACTGAAGAGCGAATGCTTCATCCCCTTGACGGTGGGACAGCTGGTTGACGAACGGCAGGCGAACTGCCGTGTGTTGCGCACCGATTCCTCGTGGTTCGGCGTGACGTACCGCGAGGACAAGGAAGTTGTGCAGGCATCGATAGCCGACCTCATCGCGCGTGGCGATTACCCGGGATCCCTCTGGGCCAAATAGTTCGCGCCGCCGCGCCTTGATTACGGTGAGGCCATGGAATTCGCATTGACCCCCCGCTGCGAGGAGTACCGCGAAAAGCTCCTCGCTTTCATGGATGAAAAGATCTATCCGGCCGAGCCGGTGTTCGAGCAGCAGCTCGAAGAAGCGGGCAACCCGCACGCCCACACGCAGATCATGGAAGACCTGAAAGCCGAGGCGAAAAAGCGCGGCTTGTGGAACCTGTTCCAGCCGCACAAGGAGTGGGGTCCCGGTCTCACGAACGCCGAGTACGCGCCGTTGGCCGAGATCATGGGGCGGTCGTTCATTGCGCCGGAAGCGTGCAACTGCAACGCTCCCGATACCGGGAACATGGAAGTTCTCACCATGTTCGGTACGCCAGAACAAAAGGACATGTGGCTGCGACCACTGCTGGAGGGCACGATCAGGTCGGCATTCGCAATGACCGAACCCGCAGTTGCATCGAGCGATGCGACCAACATTTCGCTGCGCATCGAGCGCGATGGTGATTACTACGTGCTCAACGGGGTGAAGTGGTGGACGTCGAACGGCCTGCACCCCCTCACGAAGATTCTCATCGTGATGGGCAAGACCGATCCATCGGCCCCACCGCACCAGCAGCAGAGCCAGATTCTCGTGCCGATCGACACTCCGGGCGTCACGATCAAGCGCAACCTCAAGGTGTTCGGTTTCATCGATCACGAAGGCCACTCCGAGACGGTTTTCGACAACGTGTGCGTGCCGGCGTCGAACCTCATTGCCAACGAGGGTGACGGCTTCATGATCAGCCAGGCACGTCTCGGTCCCGGACGGATCCATCACTGCATGCGTACGATCGGTGCGGCCGAGCGCGCACTCGAGATGATGTGTTCACGTTCACTTTCGCGTACGACGTTCGGCAAGCGTGTTGCCGAACGGTCGAACATCCAGGACTGGATTGCGGAGGCGCGTATCGAACTGGAGATGGTGCGTCTGCTCACCATGAAGACTGCGTGGCTGATGGACACCGCCGGCAACAAGGGTGCACGGACCGAGATCGCAGCCATCAAGGTGGCCGCGCCGAACGTGGCGCTGAAGATCATCGACCGCGCGATTCAGGTGCACGGAGCGGGCGGTGTCAGCCAGGACTTCCTGCTGTCACGCATGTACGCCCACATTCGCGGCCTGCGTCTGGCCGACGGCCCGGATGAGGTGCACAAGATGACGATCGCCCGCGCCGAACTGCGCAAGTTCGACCCGTCATTCAGAACCGACGGGGTGGCCACCATCACCCCGGGCGGCGGCCGGGGCTAGTTCGAGGCCGACCATCGCGCCACCGGTGCCCGACGTGCCGACCAGTGTGTGTGCGCGGTGGATGTCGGCGAATTGTTTCACGATCGCGAGTCCGAGTCCCGAACCGGGCATCGCACGCGTCGCCGGGGCTCGGTAGAAGCGGTCGAACACGAACGGTCGATCCTCGGGCGAGATGCCCGGGCCCGAATCGTGCACCTCGACGCGGGTGCCGCGAACGAAGACCTCGACGGGCGTGGATTGCGGGCTGAACTTCAGTGCGTTGTCGATGAGATTCGAGATCGCGCGATCGAATTGGTTCGGTCGAACCTCGACCGTCGCGGCGTTGTCGACGTGCAGACGAATGTCGCGGCCCGACCGTCGTTGTGCGCGTTCGACGAGGTCGTTTAGCGCATCATCGAGTTGCACGGCAGAGGCATTTTCGCTGCTGCTTTGATCACTCGCGAGGGCAGACAGTTCGCTCGACAACGCGGTGAGTTCGTCGACTTCGGCGCGGATGTCGTTGACGACGTCGCGACGTGTGTCGGCAGGCAGGTCGGGTCGTTCGAGAAGTTCGGCGTTGGCACGCAGGCTGGTGAGGGGTGTCCGCAGCTCGTGGCTGGCGTCCTGAACGAGCTGCTTCTGCTGTGCGAGGCTGCGGCCGAGCGCAACGAGCATCGTGTTGAAACTCGTCACGAGATTTCCGATCTCACCACCCGCTTGGATATCGATCGGATCGCTCGTGTTCTGTGTTCGGGCGATTTCATCGGCGGAACTGGCGAGCTCTTCGATCGGCCTCGTCGTGCGCCGCGCAACGAGCCAGCCAACGGTGGCGGCGACGGCGATGCCGATCAGGCCGATGATGATCAGCCACGTGCGCATGCCACCACGCGCATCTTCGATGTCCGTGATGTCCTTGCCGAGTTGGATCGCACCACCGGCCGGCAGTGACAGCGTGTAGATGCGGTAGGCTTTGTCACTAACCTCAGCATTGGCGAAGCGCCCCGCAAAGCCGACGTTCGAAGCGGCTAGTTCGAGGTCCGCACCGGTGACCGCCAACTCGGACGGGCCCAGACTGGCGAGGATCGCACCGTTGACGTCGATGACCTGTGTGACGGCATCGAACTCGGGCTGCAGCAAAGTGGGCCCGAGCGGCTCGCGCTGACGTCCGAAGAAGTCGGTGCGCTCGAGCGCACGGTCGATTTCGCGCACGATCGTTGCCGCCCGGGACTTCAGCGAGTCGTCGAC
>SXZT01000022.1 GCA_005787785.1 Actinomycetota bacterium | reverse complement strand
TCGAGCCAGCGCCGTGGCTCGACATCCGAGTCCCAGCCGCCACGGAACGAATAAGGAGTAAAGAGGGCCTCGAGACTGAAAACCTCGTCGACACCGTTCGACATCGTCGGGTCCGCCACTGACGGCAGGTTCACCAACATCGCGGGGCGTTCGAGAATCTCGCCCGTCGCGATCCTGCCGAATCCCTCGTGCAATTCCTCGGTCGTCGGCGCCACGACCATCGTCGCAGCCAATGGGTCCGCACCGAGATCGCGCAGCGTGTCGGCGTCGATGTCGCGCAGAACCGGTTTGCGCGTGATGCGAGCGTCGATCTTCGATTCGTAGCCCTCGTAGTGCGGCGTGTTCCGCCACTTCTCGACCAACGGTCGCGAGGATGCGGGTGGGTTGCGCAGCCACTTGAGGAAAGTGTCGTGTGGATTGCATGCCGAGACCACGATCGGTGCCTCGATGGTGCGGCCGTCGGTGAGTTCGACTCCGCGTACGGCATCGCCTTCGCAAAGGATGCCCGACACCATCGTGGATGTCGCAACGACGCCACCGTTCGATTCGATGCTGCGGCGCAGCGAGATCGGCACCATGCCACTGCCCCCGACGGGTCGGCCGACTTTGGCGACGTGGCGCATCGCGTAGACGAGTGCCCCGAGACCCGTACCGGGTGTGTGCGGTGAGACACCCCAGACCGTGGGCCCGGTGACGAGCGATGGTGCGATGAGCAACTCGCTCGAGAAGAATTGCCGCAGTACTTGCGACGACGACATCCTGCTCCACTTCAGCATCGTCGTTACCCCGCGACCACGCTTGGCCAGCACCTTGCCGACGAGCGAACGTCGCGTGGGAGGTTGACTTCCGGCTTCGAGAATCAGTTCCACCACGGGCATGGCTGCCCTGGCGAAGTTCCGGTACCCCTCGACTTCGTTCGGGAAGAAACGTCGGATGACCTCGAGCTGTCGATTGAGATCGTGGAACATCGGCCACACGCGCCTGTCCGACCACGAGGTGGCAAGTTGCGTGGGGTCGATGTCGATGTATCGCAGACCATGACGGTCGAGGCCGAGGTCGTCGGTGATTCCCGCCGTGCGGAACGTGAGGTGGTCGCAATTGCAGATGTTGACGGTGACCCCGGCGAATGATTCGGAGGCCGCAGTTCCGCCCACCTCGCTGCGTGCCTCGATGACGAGAACCTTCATGCCCGACTGTGCGAGATATGCCGCGCACACCAGACCGTTGTGCCCGCCGCCCACGACGAGGGCATCGAAACGCACGTCAAGCGATGGCGTGGGCATGAAGAGCAGTATCCCACAGGGATAGGCTCGGCTCGATGGCTGAAGTACGACGTCTCGGGGAACTGCGTGGTCCCGATGTCGAACGGCGCATCACCGCCGAGTCGATCTTCATCCAACCCCTCGGAGCAATCGAACAGCACGGTCCCCACCTGCCGCTGAACACCGACGAGGTGATCGCAACCGCGGTCGCCGAGGCTGCGATTGAGGCCGCACCCGCGAGCTTGAATGTGTGGCTGCTTCCCACCCTTTCGTACACGAAGTCGAACGAACACGCCTGGGCCCCCGGCACCGTGTGGCTCTCACCCACCACCCTGCTCGCCGTGCTCGACGACATCGGCCGCAGCATCGCGCGCACCCAGGCACGCAAACTGGTCTTTCTCAACGGTCACGGCGGCAACTCCGCCCTTCTCAACGTCGCGAACCGTGAACTACGTCTGCACCATGGATTGCAGACATTCACGACACATCCATCTATTCCGCCCGACCAGGGCGGGGCCTCGGCGGCCAGCGAATTGGGCATGGGTGTTCACGGCGGAACCGACGAAACCGCGGTGATGCTCCACCTGCGACCCGACCTCGTCGACATGTCGAAGGCCGTACGCAGAATTCCCGAAAAGATGGCCGACAACCGCTACGTGAGGTTCGGCGGCACCGTCAGCTTCGGCTGGCTGTCGAACGATTTTTTTTCCGAGGGTCACATCGGAGACCCCACACACGCCACTGCCGAGATGGGCAAGGCGATGTTCGAATCAGCCGTGGCGAATTTCGTGGCGGCACTCGGCGAAATCGCCGTCTTCAACTTCGGTCGCTGAGCCGACTCAGTCGACCTGCACAACGCGCCACGAGCGCATCGTGCACGGACGCAGCCACTCTCCCATTTCACGGTCGACCGACGCGCACTGCTCTGGCGTCACGGCACCCCAGTGCTCTCGTGACTCCCACCAGATCACCACGGTGATGGCATCCGGATCGTCGTCGTCCACCCAGGTTTCCTTGTGTTGGAAGCCGGGGATCGTCTTCAAAAAGCCCGTCCACACACGGTGCTCGACTGCGAGCCATTCCTTGCGGTCCGACGCGCTCACCTCGAAGCGCAGCATCTCGATCACCTGCGACATCGAAACCTCCCCCAAAGAGTGATGGCCCGGGGTTTCCCCCGGGCCATCAACTTCATTTTCTGATCAACCGATCAGGGCAACTTGATCGACGGATCGATGAACTCGTTCGTCACGATGTCGGCGGCAGTGATGCCTTCCTTCATCTTGGCGCCGATCTTTTCGTACGTCGGAACCGCAATCTTGATGAACTCTTCGACGCGGTCGAGGTCGAAGCTGCCGAGCGTGCCGTCGGGGCTGTTCGCGATCAGCTTGTTCTGGACCGCCAGTTCGACTGCTGCTGCAGCCTGGCCTTCGTCATAGAGCCAACCATTGTTGTACTGCTTGACGAGGTCGAGGATCAGCGTGTTGGTCTCGGCCGGATCAGCGACGTAGTCGACCTGGGCCTGCTGGATGATCGGCACGAGGAGCTTCAGGCAGTCCTTGTACTGCTCGATGGTCTCGGGCTTGCCGCCAAGCGACTGTGCATAGGCAGTCCAGCCTGCGTCGTGCACCGTCTGGTACGCAACGGGCTTGGCCCAGTCGGTGAGAACCTTCTCGTAGTAGTAAGGCTCGGAAGTCGCAAAGCCCTGCTGTGCGGCCTTGCCACCGTCGGCGACGAAGTTCGCCGGGGTGCCGTCGTAGGTGCCGTCAACCTGGTCCTTGTCGAGAATGCCATTTGCCGTGAAGTACTCCATGTACGCGGCACCGCCGAAGTAGCGGACCTTCGCACCGGTTGCCTTCAGGTCGGCAATCGTCTTCGCGTCGGGATACGTCGCCGGGTCCCACATGATGATCTGCGGGTTGATGTTGAACGGCGCGACGACGGTCATCGTCGGGAACTCACCCGAGTCCTGAACCGCACCGTCTGTGCTGACGAAGCCGAGGAAGATGTCCGGATCCTGGTACATGAGCGACGTCGGCGAGTTGAAGCCCACTGCCGGGCCACCTGCGCGCACCTGAACCTTGACACCGGTGTCGGCGCCGCCAGAGGCCACGAGCGGACCCGTGACGCGAACGCCCGCAGCATCGACTTCGTAGTTGTCGCCGACGAGCTGATAGAGGAATCCGTGCTCGGACTCGGGGTTCCAGTCGGTCTGGAAGGTGACGGTCTCGGGGCACACGCCGGCAAGCGACACGGGTTCCGCGGCGGGCGCCGTGGTCTCCTCGGTCGCTGCAGTGGTGTCCTCGGTTGCCGCCGTTGTCTCTTCGGTCGCAGCCGTGTCTGTGGTTTCGCCGTCGTCTCCACCGCACGCGGCAAGACTGACCAGACTCAGCACGCCGATGAGGGCTGCTGCTTTCCTTTTCATTTGCTCTCCCTTTTGTTGGATGGTGCTTGCTGTATTGCGGATGGGGACATCACTGGCCCCGTGTTGTCGTGTGCCATTTGCCGATCGCCTTCTTCGAGAGAAAGCCGAACACAACGAACACGACAAGACCAAAAACGCTCGCCAGGATGATGGCCGCGACGAGCTCCGAACCCCACAGGCGACCGCGGTAGATGTCAATCTGGGCTCCGATGCCAACCACACCGCCCTGGCGGAAGTAGAAGTCACCGACGACGGCACCGATGACACTGAGGCCCGCCGAGATGCGCAGACCCACGAAGATGTTGGGCATCGCCGCCGGAAACTGCAGTTTCGTGAGACGGGTCCACTTGTTCGCACCGTGCAGCGTGAAAAGTTCGTGTTGGCTCTTCTCCACGGACAGCAGACCGAACAACGTGTTGTTGACGATCGGGAAGAAGGCGATCAGCACGACGACGAGCACACGCTGGGTTTGCACACCGTCGATCAGTGCACGAATGAGAGGTGTCATCGCGAGGATCGGGGCCGACTGCAACGCTACCAGATATGGCCATGTCGCACGTTCGACCCAGCGTCGCGTCGCCATGGCAGTCGCGAGCGCCGTACCGATGACGATGGTTATGAGGAGACCGATGATCGCGACCTGGATGGAACTCCACATCGACTTGAGAATCGGGAACAATCCGCGCTGTTCACCGACCTGCCACGTGAAGAAACCCTCTTTCAGCACCTTGTGCGGCGTGGGCAAGAGGAATCGCTTTTGTTCGGGAAGAATCGTCGTCGACAGTGCGTACCAGAGACCGATGAACAGCACGAACACGACGGCTGGACCGATGATGTCGCTCGCCCGCACCCGACTCGTGGTTTCGACCGGAGCATCATCGGGGCGCCGCGTCGACGGTGGCATCACCGTCACCTGCGGGTTGATGTCGGTCATACGAGCGCTCCACGCAGAGCAGCGGATACTTCGCCACAGAGTTCGGCAAACCTCGGTTCGTAACGCAGCGTGTGCGCGCGTGGATACTCGAACGGCACGTCGAACGAGGCGACGATCCGACCGGGTCGCGACGACATCACCAAGACCTTCGTCGACATGTAGACGGCCTCGGAGATCGAGTGCGTGATGAACAATCCGGCGAAGCCTTCGAGTTGGAAGAGTCGCAACAGCTCGTCGTTCAGGCGCTCGCGGGTGATCTCATCGAGCGCGCCGAAAGGTTCGTCGAAGAGGAACACTCGGGGCTTCATGACGAGCGATCGCGCAAGCGATGCACGCATCTTCATGCCGCCGGACAGCTGTTTCGGATACTTGTCCCCGAAACCACTCAGACCGACGAGGTCGATGACACTGCGCACCCGATCTACGCGCTCGGCCTTGTCGACGCCGTGCAGTTCGGCCAAGAGTTCGATGTTCTTCGCAACCGTTCGCCACGGCAGCAAGGTCGCATCCTGGAAGACGTAGCCAATGCTGTCGCGGTCGACGTTGCACGTGCCTTCCGTCGCGGTTTCGAGGTTCGACGCGATGCGTAGCAGTGTCGACTTTCCGCAGCCGCTGGGTCCGACCACCGTGACGAACTCGCCTGGATTGACGTCAAAAGTGGACCCGTCCAGTGCACGCGTGCCGTCCGGGAAAGTCATTCCCACGTTGTCGAACGACAATGCCCCGGCCATCTACGCAGGGTAATCCGCGTGCGAAGCAACACGAAAAGAAAGCTGTTTCCCAACCTTTAAATCTTTGTTAACCGCGACCTGCCTTGTGGACAACCCGTCCGCGACGCACCACCAGCGACCGTGGCGGAGAGGCCGCGACCAATTGACGCGGGCCCGACACCGGCGTCACCATGAGATCTGCGACGGCACCGACGACCGGCCCCGCAACGGGTGCACCGACAACCGCGCGTGCCACCGACGTGACACTGGCCAGAGCGTCGTCGGGCAACAAGTGGGCGACAAGAATCATCAAACCGGCAGCGTCGAGCGGGTCGCCCCTGCCGATCGGGTTGAACGGGTCCTGCAGGTTGTCGCTACCGGCGGCGACGCGCACGCCCGCCTCGCGAAGATGTTTCACCGCGGTGAGACCACGCGGCATCGCAGACTGCATGTCGCGACCCTGCAGGAAGAGGTTCGTCTGCGGCAGAGCCACCACTCCAACCCCGGCCTCGGAAAGTTTCTCAGCGGTGGCTCGCTGCACATCGACGTTCTGCATGCCCAGACTCACGCAGTGGCTTGCAATGACACCGTGCGCGAAACCGGTTTTCAATACTTGCTCCGCCAGGTGGAGAAGCGACGTGCGATCGGGGTCGGTGTGCTCGTCGGTGTGCAGGTCGAGGGGAACTTTCAGTTCGCCGGCAAGTTCGATCAACTCCACGTTGGCGAGCAATGCATCCTCGTCGAGATGCGGGCAACCACCGATGATGTCGACACCCATGCCGACGGCTTCACGCGCAAGACGCCGGTGCGCCTCTCCCTGTGATCCGGTCACCGGCCAGCCGAGCAGCGCCACGATTTGCAGGTCGACGACGTCGGACGTGCGACGCCGCACCTCCAGCAGGGCTTCCACCGACGTGAGACCGTTTTCCTCGGTCACATCCGCGTGCGTACGAATGGTCGTGACACCGTTGCGCACCATTGTGCGCACCGCTCGTTCCGCCCGCTCGATGGTGTTCTCCACTGTCATGACGTGCCGGTTCGCGATCATCGCCGTGATGGCGCCCATCAGATCGCCGGTCGGGTTCGCAATGAACTCGGCGAGATAGGCCTTGTCGAGATGCGCATGCGTCTCGACAAGTGACTCCGTCAACAGTCCGCCCTCACCGTCGACAACGGCCTCACCGGCTGCGGCCACGAGCACCGGCCCGACTTCGATGACGGTTTCACCTTCGACACGCACCGACACCACATCGCCGTTCGACGACGGTGTGATGACGTTCGTGATCAGCACGTGAGGTCGACTCTTCCGATCAGACGAGCGGTTCCAAGTTCGGCAGTGGCCGACGCTCGACCTTTTCGCCGAGCTTCGGGAAGACCTCTTCGGTGACGAGGTGCATCTGCTCGATCATCTCTTCGCGCGAAACGCCCGGGAAGTCGAAGAAGAAGCAGATGTGCTTCAGGTCGAGGAGATCCCGCCAGAAGCCGAGAGTGTCGACCGCGTCATCGATCGACCCGACGATCTGGATCTTCTGGTCGTTCGACTCCTCGACGGTCGGACAATGGTTGAATGCGACCTTGCTGCCGTCGGGATTGCGGTACGACGAGAAGCGACCGTACGGAGAGAGGAAGTTTGCGAACTCGTCGTGGCCGGGCTTGCCCTTCACCATCGCCTTTTCGCGCGTCTTTGCAACGTGAATGTTCATGACAAGACAACGGTCCTCGCCCGGTGCAACCGGCTTGCCCATCTCCTCGCGGATCTCCGCGTAGCGATTCCACTTCTGCAATTGCGAATCGGCGTTCTGCAACCAATAGACCGCCTTGTGTCCCTCGCGGGGCACGTACTCGACGGTCTCGGGAGACGTCACGGGTTGGTACACGTCGATCGGGCGCAAAGGGCGCGGGATCAACGTGAGGTCGTCGACGTACTTGCCGCGGTCCGGAATGTCGTCGGGCGGGAAAACGAAGTGCTTGCCACGGTACGAAAAGCGCTCGTTCGTCCATGCGGTCTTGATGACTTCCATCGACTCTTCGAACACCTCGCGGTTGATGCGATCGTGCTCGGCGGACATGGCATTGTCACCCGAGGCGACGACGGTTCCGAGGCTCCATGCCTCTCGCGGCACGGTGCCACGGCCGACGCCGAATTCCATGCGGCCTCCGGTCACGATGTCGGCGATCGCAAAGTCTTCGGCGAGCCGCAGTGGGTGCCACTGGGGCACCACATTGAACATCTGGCCGAGGCGCAGCTCTTTCGTCTGACCCGCAAGGTGTTGCCCGAAGAGGATGAGATTGGGGAGAACCTCGTAACCCTCGTACTGGAAGTGGTGTTCGGTCAGCCACATCGTGTCAATGCCGACTTCATCGGCCGTCTTCGCCCATGCGACGAGGTTCTTGTAACACTCGATGACGGCGTTGTTGTCGTAACGACGCTTTGTGGGCTCGACCTTGCCCGCGTCGTCCATTGGAACCGTGCAGAAGAAGTTTGCGTCGACTCTCATGGGCAAAGAGTAGTGCAACCCCTCGGGTGCCACTCCAAGGCGGGCCGGCTCTTTACATTTCGTTTCGCAGGTGTTTCGAGGGCGTCAACCCGTGGTCTGCGTGAGCATGACGAGCCACGCCCCGACCATCGCTGACCGCGGCCTCTCGTGACTACTCACGCCGACAACGTGTTGCCGAAGAGCTGCCAGGCAAGGGCGCTCTTCGCGGTGAGACTGAGCCACAAGTAGACCTTTTCGCCGTACACGTAGTCGGCCCATTTCCCCACCTTGCGGTACTGCAGGTACTGGTTCAGTGCAAAAAGATTGAAAAAGATGAAGATGCTGACGAAAATGCCGTAGACAAACTTCGGCATTTCACTGCCCGGGCCGAGCAGATAAATAAAGAGGCCAACCCACGGCACGATGCCGACGATGCAACCAAACCAGAACGGCGTCCACCACACCTTCTGGCCCGGCTTGTTCACGACCTCCATGATCCATCCGAAGAGGATCATCGCCACGTTCGCCCCGGCGATGCCGAGCAGCCCCGCGATGTCACCGATACCAAACACCAGGCAAATTGCGATGATCATGAGCGTCGACGACAGGGAGTACTCGACCCAACGGAAACGGTTCTGTCCGGCTGCGATCTCGGATTCGTAGGTCTTTTGACCCACCGTCGACACGATGAAGTGGAACAGCGCCGAGAGAAAAAGGAACAGTGCCGCCGACCATGCGATCGAGACGTCGAAGCCACGCTCGAGCCGGGTGATGTCGAGTCGATTGTTCGGAGCGTCGTTCCAGAAAAAAGTCGTCACGGGAAGTGCGAAGTCGTTTGCAAGAACGAGAATCGCGACTCCCTGCGCGAGGTGCAGAACGGTTGCGATGACATTCAGTGGTTGGAGACGCGAAGCATTGGGCATGCCTCAAGTATGCGCGATCGCGGGACTCGTCAGTGGGCGCCGTCGAGGATCGAGTTGAATCCACTCGGTTCATGGGGACCGATGACGAGGTGCTCGAACACGCTCGTGCCAACCTTGCCGTTCGATTCGACGCGGCACAGGTTCTGCAGGTGAAGCATCGACGGGTCGGCGGGGTTCGCATCCGCGACCACGAATTCGTCACGGACTTCGGAGAACTCGCCCTTCCACTCGCCGTGACCCCATTCGGGGTGTGTGTAACCGATTCCACGCATGAAGAAGCGCAGTAGTGGTGTGTGGGTGACGACGATGGGCTCGGCCCGCCACCGCTCGAGGGTCACCGTCGCCGACTCGAGCCATCGCGTTCCCGTGGTCCACTTCGGCTCGATGCGCACAGCCGTGCAGCGGTCGACCTTTGTGTCGTCGAGCACGGACTCGGTCGACGTCGACGAGTGGGCGACGCGTGCGGTGACCGCACCGCTGCGATGCCATGACCTGCCGTTCGCGTAGTCGTTGATGGCGGCGTGGGTGTGTTCATCGTCGAACGTGGTGGGTGCCCACAACCAGAAAAACTGTGGGGCTTTCTTCGGGCCGTTTGCACTGCGGGCCGAGTTGCGCACGCCCCATGAGCGGTCGCGACAACCGGTGATTGGTCCGGCGTCGGCGAGGTTGGTTCGCTTTCCGTCGACCTCGACCCATCCCGACCATTCGCCGAATTGCGTCATTCGTGTGTAGTCCATTTGCGGACGACCATTTTCGAGATGCTTGAAGGACGGCTCTTCGAGGAGAGCCGACGTCGCGCGCCACGTGATGTCGGCCGACACCCCGAAACGATTGTCGACGATGATCCGGTGCTCGAGCATCGGTCGAGCAACCTCGATTCTGATCGCGCCGACCTCGAGGTTGGTGCGGTCGCGATCGCAATGGCGCGACGCACGCACGCTGTGTTGCACACCGTCGATCGACACACAGAAGGCTGCGTCCATCACCTGCTTGTTCGGATACACACCGAAAGCAACCGCGAAGAAGATGCCGCCCGTCGAGTCGTGACCGTTGTAGAAGTACCTGTCGTAGACCCCGGGTGCGTCGCTGAAGACGTGCATGAGCGGCGCGGAACTTTGATGAACCGGAAAGTCGTCGAAGGGGTGCAGCATGCCCGCAACACTACGTCGGCTGTATCTCGGCCTTTTCTTGTCGGTTTTCGCCTACAGGTCGTACTCGGCGATGTCGACGGGACGGCGTTCGTCGATCGACTTGTGGGCGGCGGCACCAACAACGACCGACCACAACCCCGCCGTGGTGTCGACCTCGACGGGGCCGATGCCGCGGATCGCGTCGCAGAACCTGCGCAGTTCCACGTAACTGGCACCGTGATGAAAGCCGACGTGGCCCACAGGACCGCTCGCAATTTCGAGGGCTGTGACCGAGCGGTCAGCGCGGCGGCCGAGATAGAGGTAGCCGTCGCCGGGAACTGCCGCTTCGAGTTTTCCCTTGTCGCCGACGGCAACGATCTCTTGTTCGTTGCGGCCACCTTCGGCGAACATGCTGAGGTCGAGCATCGCGCGCACACCGTTGTCGTAGTCGACGATGACATATGCGTTGTCGAGGATGTCCGGGCGCTCGCCGCCGTACACCTCGTCGAGATGATTCACATCTTGTCCACCACTGGCATAGACACGCGTCGGCCACGCCCCGACGGTGAGGTTCATGAGGTCGAAGAAGTGGCAGCACTTCTCGACGAGTGTTCCGCCCGTGTTGCGGGAAAAGCGGTTCCAGTTGTCCACCTTCACGAGGAACGGGAAACGGTGTTCGCGGATGGCCAACATACGCAATGTGCCGATGTCGCCGGCGCGGACGGTTTCGAGAAATCGGGCAATGGGCGGCATGTACCGGTATTCGAGGCCCACCCATGTGACGGCGTCTCTGCTTTTCGCCGCAGTAACGATGGTGCGACAGTCGTCGACCGTGGTGCACATCGGTTTCTCGACGAGAACGGGTATCTCGGTGGCAAGAACGTCGTCGAGGATCGTCTTGTGCGTGTGGTTCGGTGATGCGATGAGAACCGCGTCGACGAGGCCCGAGGCGAGAAGGTCACGGTGGTCGCGGAACGCCGTGACGGTCGACCACCTGTCGCCCATGGTGACTTGTGCCCAATCGAGTGGTTCGTCGTTCGGGTCGGACACCGCGGTGACGACGGCATCGTCCATCGGGAGGAGATTGCGCAAGTGCTCGCAGCCCATCATCCCGGTGCCGATGACACCGAAGCGCAGTTTCTCCATGTCGCCGAGACTAGGCGCGGCGCTTGACGCGGCGCGGACGACCGATACGCACCGACACGCCGGGCGAGAACATCACGTGGGCGTCACCCGACGGCGCGGGCAGCCCGGCCGATTCGACGATGTTCTGGTCGATCTCCCGCAGACGTGCCGTGTGCAGGGGCCAGGGTTCGTGGTCGACGGGGGCGTACATGAGACCACCGAAGAGGCCGCGCGAGTAAAGACCCCAGCGTGCCGAGAGGAACACCGACAGTTCATCGGATTTCGCAATGGCCTGTCCGATCTCGACCGTCGTCGTTGAGTGTGCGCGTGACGGCCAACGTCTATCGACACTCGACCGCAGGACGTCGGCCTCGATGCGGTTCGAGGCTCGGCCCCAGCAGTAGGGCAAGAGGTAGGTGGTGCGGGCCACGACGGCGGGGATCAGGCGGTTGATGTCGAGGGAGAAGAACCACACACCCGGGATCCCGTTGTGACGCACGTAGGTTCGCACGTTGATTTCGGGGAACGACCCGAAGTAGGGCACGGCCGGCATGTGGGGCACTGTGATGCCGCGCATGGAGAAAGGAATGAGACCGACCCACGCAGAACCGTCGAAGATGTCGACTTCCAGGCCCGGTGGCAAGAGCGCCTGCACCGTCGCCGGGTCATAACGCCAGTGGATGTAGGCAAGGTCACGCCACTGCTGCACCATCACGGCGCGGCGCACGGGATTCGGACACGACTCGTTCACGAACTCACCATAAGTTGCGTTTTCCGCACATGACTAACCTGAGTCCATGGAAGAGAACCTCGTGTCCGATGGCACCCGCCGGCTCGGGGACGAAGTCGAGGTCGGCCCGATCGGCTTCGGTTGCTGGCGACTCACCGGCGCATCCGATGCTGACAACGCACGACTGATTTCAACCGCTCTCGACCTGGGCATGAACCTCGTCGACAACGCCGACGTGTACGGCCTCGACTGGGGCGGTTCGGGTTTCGGTGCATGCGAAGAGGCTTTGGGTCGCATGCTGGCCGCCGATCCCTCGTTGCGCGACCGCATGGTGTTGGCGACGAAGGGGGGCATCATTCCGGGTGTTCCGTACGACTCGTCGGGGGCGTACCTGATCTCCGCGTGCGAGGCATCACTGCGTCGAATGGGCGTCGACCACGTCGACCTCTACCAAATCCACCGTCCCGACATGTTCACACACCCCGAGGAAATCGCAGTCGCATTCGCTTCGCTGCGCGACCGTGGACTGGTCTCCATGTTCGGAGTGTCGAACTACACACTGTCACAGACGATCGCGCTGTCGACGTACGTGGAGGAACCACTTGTTTCGACGCAGCCCGAGTTCTCGTGTGCCACGCTCGCACCACTGCGCGATGGCACGTTCGACCTGTGCATGGAGGAAGGCATCACTCCCCTCGCGTGGAGCCCGCTCGCCGGGGGTCGCCTCGCGACGGGCGAGGGCGTGCGTCCCGAGCTGGTTTCGGTGCTCGACGAACTTGCCGTGCGCGAGGGAACGTCACGTGCTGCGATTGCGATCGCTTTCGTGCTGTCGCACCCCGCCGATGCCGTGGCATTGGTCGGCACGCAGCAGACCGGACGCCTGGGTGACCTTGCGACCGCGGTGCGCGTGACTCTCACGCGAACAGACGTGTACCGCATCGTCGTGGCGAG
>SXZT01000161.1 GCA_005787785.1 Actinomycetota bacterium | reverse complement strand
GTTGAAGCCGCCGGAGATGATCATGTCATCTTTGCGATCGAGGACGTAGAGGTACCCGTTTTCGTCGAGTTTGCCAATATCACCCGTGAGTACAAAACCGTCGCCCGACATGCGTTCCTTCGTGGCGGCATCATTTTCCCAGAAACCGAGCATCTGTCCATCGCAACGAATGGCGATCTCGCCTTCTTCGCCGATGGGTAGTGCAAGCGAAGAGTTCTCGGGGTCCCTGATTTCGAGATACGCGAAGGGCAGTGCACGCCCTGCTGAACGCAGAGGATTCGAGCCGGCCACGTCGGAAAACCATTCCTTTGGACCCATCATGCAAACCGGCAACGCTTCTGTCTGGCCGTAGCCCTGGTAGAGCACGTCACCGAATACCTCGCGCGCCAGCAGCGCCGTGTCGTCGGCAATCGGCGCACCGCCGATTTGGATGACCTTCAGCGCAGAAAAGTCGAGCTCACGTGCAAGCGGATCACGAGCCACGGCGTTCAGCATGGCGGGAACCATGAACATGAATGACACTCGTTCACTTGCCATCAGTTGCAATGTCTCTTTGGCATCGAAGTGGTCGAGCAGCAGATTGGTTCCGCCCGACAGCCACGTGGGCGTGTAGAGATAGCCACTTCCGTGCGAAATAGGTCCGACGTGCATGCACACCTCGCCCGCATCCATCGGCGGGAAGTTGTAGAACCAGTCGCGTCCGGCCGCCAACCACGAACGGTGGCTGTAGGCAACGCCCTTCGGTTTGCCGGTCGTACCACCCGTATGGCGAATGATGTACCAATCATCGGGTTGGATCTCGACCATTGGATCGTCGGTCGAAAAAGAAGCCAACCACTGCTCGTAGCCCTCGTCGCGCACCACGACATGCTGCAGGTTGACAAGCTTTGAGGTCATGCCATCCATGTCGCTGCGGTATTTGTCTGCAACGACGATGGCCCGACAACCCGTGTGGCCGAGCATGTGCTCGTGACTCTCGATCGAGTTACGCGCATAGAGAGGTACTCGCACCAAACCCGCGATCGCCGCACCGAGAAAGAAGTCTTGGGCGTCGATCGAGTTGTCTTCGAGTACACCCACGCGATCACCAGGCTTCAACCCAAGCGAAAGGAGTCCGTTCGCCATTTGCGTCCCGCGTTTCCACGCTTCGGCGAAAGTGAGAATGCGGTCACCATGCTTCACCGCGAGGCGCTTCGAGTTGTAACGCGCTGCTTGGCGCATGAGACCCGTGACCGTCAGACCCTTTGTCGGTTGGTTTGGCATCTGCGAATCCTTCCTGTTCACGCGCCCCACGGGGTCACGAATTTCCTTTTGCGGCGAGACGCCGCTCGATTGTGCGGCGGGTCACCCTCGCAAGCATCTCCCGATTGGACCTGTCTTCGAGTATTTCGACGATTTCATCGTCCGGACCGTGGACGTAGCAGGTCTTGTGAATCCCGAGGTCAACGGGTGCCGACTTCGCCCGGAAGCCCGCGGCGACCACGCGCGCGTGCATCGCATCGACATTGTCGACCTCGAGCGCGACGTGCGTGACGCCCCGATCAGCGGGCTTGTAGTCGGCGGGAAGGGGCCGACCAGTGGGATTCGCGTAGCACCACAACTCCACAAGGCTGTCCCCGGCCGCCAACATGACGACCCGGCCGATCGTGTCGGTCATACCGACGACGGTGTCGAGGCCTGCATGCCTGTCGACGTCCATGTCCATCACGAGTTCGAGCCCGAGCACGTCGCGGTAGAAGCCGAGGGAGCGCTCCATGTCGGTGACGCTGATTCCCGTGTGATTGACCCTCGTGACGCCCATTGATCCCCCATGCGTATAATAACCAAACGGTCGTTTCATTTAACTCGGCGTCGCGACCGGCGGTCGGATAATTGCGGGGGGAAAATGCCACGTCCAAGTCGCTGGAATGACATCGTCGAAGCCGCAGCCGAAGCATTCCGCACGAAAGGTTTTGCGGCCACCTCTCTCGAGGACATCGCCTCGGCTGTGGGCATTTGGAAGGGCAGCCTCTACCACTACATCGATACCAAAGAAGATCTTTTGTTCGCGGTCGTGCGTGAACCGGCAGAAGAGATCTTGGTTGGACTGCGTGAACTGTCGCAAATGGATCTTCCCCCCACCGAAAAGATCCGTCGTGCCACCCGCTCACACTTGAAGGTGCTCGAGACGAACTTTGTTTACGCCTCGGTCTACCTGCAGGAAATCGCAGGTCGACGCAGAATGAAGGAGTGGTCCGCAATGGACCGCGAGTATCTCGAACTTCTTGAATCCATCATCCGCGACGGCATTGCAGAGGGCGAATTCGCCCCGCTGACGAACCCCCGTATCGCGACACTGGGTATCATTGGGTCACTCAACTGGCTCACGCACTGGTACCGCCCCGACGGTCCCCTGCGTGCCGATGCGATCGCCGACCAGTTCTGCGACATGTTCCTTGCCGGACTCATCAACCGGACAAGTTCGGCTGTCGCCGCGAAACCATCCAAACCCCGCGCCACAGCGCGCAAGACCGCCTGAGACGACGACATGACGAATGTCTGGATCATCGGAGCCCACAGCACCGCCTTTGCTCGCCGTCCGGAGGACTCCCTCAAGGCGCTCGCCCGCGAGACCTACACGGGCGTCCTCGCCGACGTCGGGATGACCGACGGAGCCGACATCGGATCAGCCTGGTTCGGCAATTGCCTCATGCACACGTGGGGTCAGGGCGGCGTGCGGGGGCAAACCTGCTTCATCGAAATGGTCGATGAAGGACTGTTTCCCGAACGCGTCCCCATGACCAATGTCGAAGGCGCATGCGCAACGGCCTCGATGGCGCTCCAAGGTGCCGTGAAAGACGTTCTCAGCGGCGAGACCAAGGTGTCTCTCGCCGTCGGCGTCGAGAAGATCTATCGACCAGGCGCCGACAAGGACCCTGCTGTGCGACAGGTGATGTTCGATTCCTACTACTCCGGCGTCGACAACTTCGACCTCGACCGACTGTTCG
Source organism: Actinomycetota bacterium (assembly GCA_005787785.1). Taxonomy (GTDB): domain Bacteria; phylum Actinomycetota; class Acidimicrobiia; order Acidimicrobiales; family Ilumatobacteraceae; genus F1-20-MAGs119. The sequence goes on along the minus strand of SXZT01000161.1, from coordinate 7,307 downwards.
ATGAGTACGACCGTGCCGCACAGTTCGCAGGGTGCAGTTTCGACAAGGGTGAAGGCCACACCATTTTCATGGAGACGTACGGCATCCAGGCCGCCCTCCACATGAAGTTGTTCGGTACGACCCAACGACAGATCGCCCACGCTGCTGCCAAGAATCACACCTACGCGGTCGACAATCCCAAGGCGCAGTATCGCTTCCCGATGACGACTGACGAAGTGTTGAATGATCGACCGATTTCGTTTCCGCTCACGCGTTCGATGTGTGCACCAATCGGCGATGGCGGTGCAGCTGCGATCGTGTGCTCGGACGACTACTTGAAGTCACTCCCCGAGTCAGTGCGATCTCGCGCGATCCGCATCGCAGCCACGGCATTGACGGGCGGCAAGTACCGCGCCTACGACGAACCCTCCCTGTCGCACCATGCGGCGCGCCGCGCATACGAGCGTGCGGGAATCAAGCCCGCCGACATCGACGTCGCCGAGGTTCACGACGCGACGGCTTTCTGTGAGATCTACCAAACCGAAATGCTGGGCTTTTGCCCCATCGGCTCGGGCGGAGCATTTGTCGAGGCAGGAGAAACCGGCCCCGGCGGCTCCATTCCCATCAATACCTCCGGCGGTCTCGTATCAAAGGGCCACCCAGTTGGCGCGACCGGCCTGTCGATGGTTTACGAGCTGGTCGTCCAGCTACGCGGAGAAGCAGGGCCACGTCAGGTACCCAACGCACGCCTTGCCTTGGCGGAAAACGGTGGTGGTGTGATCGGCCTCGAAGAGGCAGCCTGCGCCATCACCATCCTCGAACGTCCCTAGCTCCGCATCAGAGGCACGAGGTCGGCGCTGCAAGATTTGAGACAACCGCGGCCAATCGAATCGACTCGTCGGAGATGTCTGACATGTGGTTCGAGTCGAGGTCGACCACCGCGACCACTTTGCCGGCCTCCCACCAGAACTTCATGCCCGCATGCGACATGTTCCAGTCGTTCAGTTCGCTGAGCAGAAATTCGCTGCTCGCGACGTTGCGGGCGACGATGGCCGAGAGACGACACACCGGGTGGCGGCCGCCGTGCAATTGGGCACGCACCTGAACCCCGTCGACCAGGAACTCGACGGCACGTTCACCGTCGCGTTGGTATTCGTGGCCGGCCGAGATGAGTTCGCGACGCATCATCCCGCCCCATTCCTGGGCGACCGGGTCGATGAATGGGCATGTGAGAATCCAGTCGGATGCAACCACACGACACCCCGAACCCGTCGGTCCGTCGACTTCGAACGTCACGGTTTCATCACCCTCGTCGACGATCGTGAAGTCGCGCAGCACCTTGGCAACGAGACTGACCGCGCTGTGGAACTGTGACTCACCCCGCGTCTCGGCCTCGACCGACACCGTCGCCCGTCCGTGATCGTACGATGACCAGTCGGAGTGAAAGGTGATCCTTCCGTCACCGATGACACACCAAAGGGGCGGCCCGTAACCGATGATGTCGATGCCGACCGGTGGTGTGCGCGCGGCATCGAGAACGTCGGCAAGGCGCTTTGCCGAGACGACCGCAGTGCAATCGACGGAGTCGAGAACAACCGACGTTCCCGGGTGGTGCGCGGGGATGTCGAACACAAGACTCGCATCACCCGACGTGACGGTCAGCGAATCGTTGTCTGCCAGAGCCAACGTCGACTCGAATCCGGTCGTTGCGATGTCGGTCATCGCATGAATGACCCGAACGGGCAACGGGACAGTGAACGTTCCCGACGCGCCCTCGGCGACGGCGCAGAACTCGAAATGGAACCGCGGCGACGAAATGTGCCAGACACGACGACCGCCCGCGACCTCGATCCACACGCGGAAGAACTGCGAGTCCTTGGCCTCGAAGGCGTTGACGAAATGCCACATCCGCCACCACTCGTCGAAGGAAATCGACTGTGGGTTGGCGCCGAGGCCGGTGCGATTGAACGGGCTCATCGTCGGCTCACCACGCCGTCCGGGGATGGTGACGCGACGTCGAGTGGAACGGTTCGAGTGGCGATGCGACCGGCTCGAACGGCGCCAGCGTGTATTCGGCGGCGCCGTCAGGGTCGTGCATGTCGTCGTCGGTGTGCGAGATTCCCGACGCGGGTGCTGCTGATGCGAGATCTTCGAGGAGGTTCGCAAGACGTGCGGCCGTGTCGAGCGACAGCGCCCCGAACGCAACAACCGGCTCGCCGTCGCGAACGTCGAGATTGGCCCAACGCTGGGGCTCGTCGCCGACGGGTTGCGGCACGATGCCGAGGTCGCCGAGGGCGCGCATGAGGCGGCGGTAGACGGCCGGTGACGCGTCCCCGGGAGCGCCGCTCGGGTTGCTGGTTGCCGGGTTGGTCGTTGACAAAGTGGGCCCCTTTCCGCCAAGAAGACGACAAGTGTGACCGGGGGGTGTCACATGGGGTCTGGCACGACGGGCCCCGTTCGCATGAGGGTCGGGAGACCCACTATTTTCGGGGCGCGAGCCCGCAAGGGGCATCCGAAGCAGGGGGTCAGACATGTTCGATTTCAAGGGCAAAACCGTTCTCATCACGGGTGCCTCGTACGGCCTGGGTGCCAGTTTCGCCGAGGGCTTCGCACAGGCCGGGGCAAACCTCGTCCTCACGGCACGCACGAAGGAACTCCTCGAGCAGACCGGTGAAGTCTGCAAGAAGGCGGGCGCCAAGGTTCTGTGCGTGACCGGTGACGTCTCGATCGAAGACGACGTGAAGAAGACCGTTGCCGCCGCAATCAAGGAATTCGGCGGTATCGACACACTCGTCAACAACGCCGGCATCTCCGACGTGCTTGGCATCGGTGCCGAGCGCTTCCCCACCGACACCTTCGACAAGATCATGGCCGTCGACCTACGTGGCGCATTCCTCTACATGCGCGAGGTCGGCCTCCACATGCTCATGAAGAAGAGCGGCAACATCGTCAACATCTGTTCGATCATGGGCAGCGGCGCGAATGAAATGAACATCATCGCCTACACCGCGGCAAAGGGCGCCCTGCGCAACATCACACAGCAGTTGGGCTGTGAATGGGCCGACCGCGGCGTTCGCGTCAACGCCGTCAGCCCCGGATTCATCATCACCGAAATGACCCGCGTCGCACTCGAGGGCATGGGCATGGACAAGTGGATCGCGTCGCGCACGCCGATGCGCCGTCTCGGCGAAGTGGCCGAGATCGTCGCCCCGGTCATGTTCCTCTCCTCCGACATGGCGGGCTACATCACCGGCCACGACCTTCTCGTCGACGGCGGCACCAACGCAGCGAACGGCTACTACCAGCTGCAGCCGATCCACCACGCGTGGAATGCCGACACCGCACCGATGGCCCCGGGTGCCTACCCCGGCCTTCTGCCGCGGCCCGAGTGGGCGACTCCTTTGCTCCCCGGCATCCCCGGCGTGCACTACCCGCTTCCCGAGTAGTCACTGCAGGTGGGCGGCAAACTACGACAGTCGAACGATGATGCGCTGCGTGCGCTGCGTGACTCGTTGCCGGCTTCCGGCACGCCGAGACAGCCCGTCAACACGCCCGACAAACCCCGTCGGCGATTCGCCACGGTTGAACTACGTGGCCATGCCGCCGACGGCGGTTGGCATTGGGTGGAACACGACGGCCCATTGAGTGGTGTTCTCGATGCCGAACATCTCGAGACACTCGGAGAACTGCGCGAGTGCGACACGCTGCGCATCCAGGTCGCAGTCGGGCGCAGTGAATTCAGCATCATTCAGGTCGTGCCCAACACGCACCGCACGCTCGACGACAAGCAGCGTCGCGAGCGGATCCGTGAGATCAAGCGGTTGAACCGCCCGAAACCCGAGAAAAAACTCACTCACCTCGATGCTGCCCCACCTCCCGGGATGCGTCGCGTCATACGTGGCGTCGTCACCATGATCGATGGCAACCGCGTCACCTGGCGGACCGAACAAGGCGACGAGTCGGCGACATCGGACTCGCCGCGCGCGGCGGAATTGTCTGCCGGCCAGGACATCAACGTCGTCCTGCAGGAACGCAACGGTGTCTTCGAGTTCGTCGACTTCGTCGCGCATACGCTGCAGGTGCGCGAGCAGCAACCCGCGCGACCGAAACTTGGAGAGCTCGCCCTCGACGCCATGTACAACCTCGAGGCAGGTGACATCGTCGACGCGTGGCTGTCGTTCGACGGAGCGCCTGGTGCCGACGATGCCGGGCGCGAAGGAAAGACACGACCCGCCATCTTCATCGCCAAACGCGGCACGTTCGTGCTGCTGCGCGGCATCACCGATGGCGAGAGTTCCTACGCGCAACGCCTCGGCAACACCGCTATTCGCGACTGGAAGCAGGCTGGCTTGAAGAAGCCGAGCGTCGTGATGGCCTACGACCAGGAGGTCGACATCGCAGACGTGTGGGTTCGCCGCGGCCGCCTGAGCGAATACGACCGCCGCAACCTGCACATCGCCTAGTCGGCGAGCGCAGCCCGCGCAGCCGCGGGGTCGGCTTCGAAGCCCGGCGTGTCGCGGCAGAACTCGACCATGATTCCGTTCGGGTCGAGGTAGTACTGCGAATGACACCAGCCGTGGTCGACATCCATGATCGGCTCGATGCCACCGGCCGCGAGCGAGGCCTTCGCCTGCGCCTGACGCGCTTCGTCGGCGGCGAACGCCACGTGGTTCACCCACACCGGCAGCCCATTGCCCGTCGAGACGTCGGCGCGCCAGCCGTCTTGTTCGCCGACGTTGTGCAGTTCGAAGAACGCGATGCACTTGCCGTCACCGGTGTCGAAGAACAGATGTCGGAAGAATGAGTCCGTACCCGGAACCTTTTGCACCTCGGTATGCACGAGGGGAAACCCGAGCAGGTCTTCGTAGAAGTGCCGAGTCGCCTCTGTGTCACGGCAGGCGAAAGCGACGTGATGGAAGCCGTTGGGTCGTGTCATCTCACCCTCAATTTCATTCTGGGGCCGTCGGGGCCGTCAACTTCGACGATCGGGTCGTCGCGGTCGTCGAACTCGGTGCGCAAGGCGCGACTCATCACGGCGTGCATGTCGTACATCGCGGTGATGTAGGTGAGCTCGAGAACCTGCTCGTCCGACAGTTCGGACCGAAGCGCGGCGAACACGCCGTCGGCGACGCGCCCGCCGTCGTAGACCAACGCATCGGTGTAGGCCAGCACGGCCCGTTCGATCGGCGAGAAACACGTGGCGGTTTGCCAGTGCGGGATCGCCTCGATCTTTTCCTCGTCGATGCCCACCTCACGACACGATTTGCAGTGCTGTGAGAAGACGAACTGGCTGGCTCGCGCCCAACCGACCCGTGTCTGGCCAAGTTCACGCAACTGCGGGTCGAGACGACGTGCCGGGTTGCGGTACAGAACGAACCCACGCACGGCATGATCGAAGATCTCGGGAACGAGGGCGAACACCGTCCACCAGTCCCCCGGCGTGCCCGTTGCCGTTCCCGGCTGCTCAACGGGGTCGCGATCGCCGAACAACAGGTCGTACATCGGCAGCACCGACGGGTCGGCCTCGCTTCTCGGAACCTGACGAAGTCTCGGCATCTCCACACCCCCGATGTCTTTCTACCACCCAACGACGATCGGCAAGACTGGTCCCATGGGGACGTTGACGATGAAGAACCGTTCACCGCTGATCGGCACCGTCATCGCGGTCAACGTGGCCGTGGGCGATGCCGTGCGCGCAGGTCGTGAGGTCATCGTCCTCGAGTCGATGAAGATGGAACACCCCGTCACGGCCGAAGCCGACGGGACCATCACCGGCATCACCGTGGCCGTCGGCGACACCGTTGATGAAGGCCAGGTACTCTTCACTCTCACCCCCGGCAGCGTCGCGGCCGAAACCACCGTCGACACGGCAACGACGAAGGCCGAACGCGCGGACCTCACCCGCTACAACGAGCGTCGGCGACTGACCACCGACGCGACACGACCCGCCGCAGTCGAAAAACGTCGCGCAAAAGGCCAACGGACCGCCCGCGAGAACATCACCGACCTCGTCGACGCAGGTTCCTTCCACGAGGTCGGCGCCTTTGGTGTCGCCGCCCAACGCCAACGTCGCAGTGCCGACGACCTCATCGTCAACACGCCTGCAGACGGCCTCGTCGGTGGCACCGCCACCCTCGACGGTAAACCAATCGCCGTCGCCTCGTACGACTACACGGTGCTTGCCGGCACCCAGGGCCTCATCAACCACATCAAGAAAGACCGGCTCTTCGCCTTCACCGAAGAGATGAAATTGCCCTTCGTCCTCTTCGCCGAAGGTGGCGGCGGCCGCCCGGGAGACACCGACTCGCACGGTGTCACCGGCATGGACTGCATGGCCTTCTCGCTCTTCGGTGCGTTGTCCGGACTCGTTCCCCTCGTCGGTATTGCGTCGGGTTACTGCTTCGCCGGCAATGCGGCATTGCTGGGATGCTGCGACGTCATCATCGCAACGGAAAACTCGAACATCGGAATGGCCGGCCCCGCGATGATCGAAGGTGGCGGCCTGGGCCGCGTCGAACCAACGGCGATCGGCGACATCGAAACACAAACCCACAACGGTGTCGTCGACATCCGCGTCGCCGACGAGGCCGCAGCTGTGGCCGCCGCAAAGAAATACCTCGGCTATTTCCTGCACCGCCGCATCGAGACGAGGCCGGGCAACGACGAAGCCCTGCGCGACGTGGTGCCCGAACAGCGCACCCGCGTGTACCCCGTGCGCGACGCGATCACCCACCTCGTCGACGGCGCCGACTGGCTGGAACTGCGACCGAACTTCGGCGTCGGCATCGTCACCGCACTCGCACGGATCGGTGGGCACTCGGTCGGCATCATCGCCAACAACCCGGCACACCTCGGAGGCGCCATCGACAGCGACGCGTCCGACAAGGCATCGCGTTTCGTGCAACTTTGCGACGCCCACGACCTACCGATCGTCTCGCCGTGCGACACCCCCGGTTTCATGGGCGGGCCCGAGGCTGAGAAGTCGGCGCAGGTGCGCCACTTCGGTCGAATGTTCGTTGTTGCCGGCAGCATCACCGTCCCGTGGATCACGGTCGTTCTGCGCAAGTGCTACGGCCTCGGCGCCCAAGCGATGGCCGGCGGCACGCTGCATGGTCGCTACCCCACCTTGTCGTGGCCGACGGGCGAATTCGGCGGCATGGGACTGGAAGGTGCGGTGCGCCTTGGTTACCGGCGCGAGCTTGATGCAATCGCCGACCCGACGGAGCGACAGGCGCTGGAGGACAAGCTGATCGCCGCGGCCTACGAGCGGGGTGGCGCGTTGAACATTGCCGCACACGCCGAGATCGACGAGGTCATCGACCCCGCCG
>SXZT01000021.1 GCA_005787785.1 Actinomycetota bacterium | reverse complement strand
TTCTCGTCGCCGACGACGACGGTGTGGCCGGCGTTGTGGCCTCCTTGGTAGCGAACGACGTGCGAGTGGTCGCGAGAGAGAAGGTCGATGACCTTTGCCTTGCCCTCGTCACCCCACTGGGTACCTACGACAACCGAGACGGGCATTCAACGCTCCTGACCGCGTGCATGTTGGGAACGTGAAGAAAGCCTAGCGGTCCGGCTCTCCCGCACCGCTAGGTTTTCACTCTGTGACCGCGCTGCGCACCATGACCTGGGCATCGATGTCCGAGGATGATCGTGTACACCTCTGCGCCCGGGGCCTTGCCGACATTTTCGACACCGGCCTGCGCGCATCCATTACCGAACTGGTCGAAGACGTCCGCCTGAACGGCGACGACGCCGTGTGCCGGGCACTTGCGAAGTTCGACGGAGTCAACCTGCGCGCCGACCAACTCGCGATCTCGCCCGGGGCCATCGCCGACGCCAAGGTCTCCCCCGAACTCGAGGCTGCTCTTGCCCACGCCATCACCAACCTGCGCACCTTCAACGATGTCGTCATGGAGCAGGCTGCGAACTGGACGACCCAGATCGAACCTGGCCTCTCCGCCGGGGAACATGTCTCGCCGATCTCGTCAGCCGGGCTCTTCGTCCCGAGTGGCAAGGCCTCGTATCCGTCGGTTGCCTATCAACTCGGCGTTCCCGCCGTCGTCGCAGGTGTTCCCGACATCGCACTTCTCGTGCCACCCCAACCCGGCACGAGCGGCGAAGTGGACCCCGCGATACTCGTCGTGTGCCGCATGCTCGGCATCACGCGGGTGTACCGCGCAAACGGTCCCGCAGGAATCGCAGCGCTCGGCTTTGGCACCGAGTCCATTTCGCCGGTGCGCAAGATCGTCGGCCCGGGCAGTCCGGCGGTCACCTGCGCACAGGTCGAGATGCAACGGCACGGTGTTGCAACCATGATGCTGCTCGGGCCAACCGAAAGCCTCGTCATCGCAGACGACACGGCCGACCCGGTGCGACTGGCCGCGGATCTCTTGATCGAGGCCGAACATGGAACCGACTCGTCGGTAGTTCTCGTCACCACATCCGCCGAGTTGGTCGGTCGCGTCGATGCGGAACTTGAACGACAGTTGGCCGCGTTGCCCGACGTTCGCGCAACTGCGGCACGTGCATCTCTCGGACCGAACGGTGGTGCCGTCATCGTTCGCTCACTCGAGGAAGCAGCCGCGGTGGCCAACCGATATGCGCCCGAACACCTGCAGGTAGCCGTCGCCAACAGCGATACCGACCGACTCGTCGACATGCTCGTCAACGCGGGCGAAATCCTCATCGGCCAGGACACCCCGTTCAGCGCCGGGAACTTCCTCATCGGATGTCCGGCGTCGTTACCGACAAGCGGCTTTGCACACGTGTCGTCGGGCATCACCGCTGCCGCGTTCTTGAAGCGCACCGCGTGGGCCAGGGCAAACGAGGCGGCACTGCGCAACATGGCGACGTCCATCGTCGCGCTTGCCCGTCACGAAGGCTTTCCCGCCCACGCCAACGCCATCACCAACCGATTCGATACGAAGGGCAAGTCATGACGCTGAAAGAAACGATCAAGGCAGATCTGACAACCGCAATGAAGGCGCGCGACGAGATGACGACGTCGACTCTGCGAATGGTGCTGTCGGCCATCACCAACGCGGAGGTTGCCGGCGACCAGGCCGTGACTCTCGACGACGACCAAACGATCGCGGTGTTGCAGAGCGAGGCGAAAAAGCGCGCCGAGGCCGCTCAGATCTATGCGGACGCGGGTCGGGCCGAGGCCGCAGCAAAGGAAAAGGCCGAGCTCGGGGTGATCGAGCGCTACCTGCCGGCAGCGATGAGCGACGACGAACTGAATGCGATCATCGCCGAAGAAGTCGCCACGGCAAAGGCGGCGGGTGCCGAAGGCGGCAAGGCGATGGGCGCGGTGGTGAAGGCCGTACGCGAGCGAGCAGGCAGCGGAGCCGACGGTTCGCGCATCGCGGCGGCAGTCAAGGCCGCGCTGGGTTGAACCATCGGGCTCAGCGCCGCTGACGCTCAGACGGAAACGAGCAGCTCACCGTCGCGTGCGGTGACGTGGATCGTCGAATCCTCGCCTGCCTTGCCCTCGAGTATGAGCACGGCGGCGCGATCGGCGATCTCTCGTTGAATCAGGCGCTTCAGCGGTCGCGCACCGAAGTCGGGGTCGAAGCCGCGATCGGCGAGCAGATCCTTCGCTTCGGCCGAGACGTCGAGAGTGATGCGTCGGTCAGCCATGCGCACGACAAGGTGCTTCAACTGGATGTCGACGATCGCGCCGAGATCCTCGCGACCAAGGGTGCGGAAGCGCACGATTTCATCGATGCGGTTCACGAACTCGGGTCGGAAATACTCGACGGGGTCGACTGGAAGGTTGCTCGTCATGATGAGCACCACGTTCGAGAAGTCGACCGTGCGACCCTGGCCGTCGGTCAGTCGGCCGTCATCGAGCCCTTGCAGCAAGACGTTGAACACCTCGGGGTGGGCCTTTTCGATTTCGTCGGGCAGCACCACGCTGTACGGCCGTCGCCGAACGGCTTCGGTCAATTGACCACCTTCGTCGTAACCCACGTAGCCGGGAGGGGCGCCGATGAGGCGACTCACCGAGAACTTCTCCATGTATTCGGCCATGTCGATGCGCACCATTGCGCGCTCGTCGTCGAAGAGGA
>SXZT01000160.1 GCA_005787785.1 Actinomycetota bacterium | reverse complement strand
CTGCGCCGACCAAGAAGAAGGCTGCGCCGACCAAGAAGAAGGCTGCGCCGACCAAGAAAAAGGCTGCGCCGGCACGCGAGGCCCTTGCCAAGCAGCGCGCCGCTGCGAAGAAGCGGGCCGAAGCAGAAAAAAAGGCCCGTCAGCACGAGGCCGCTACTGCCAAGAAGGCGAAGGAACGCGAGATCCTCGCCGCGAAAAAGGCGAAGGAACGCGAGATCCTCGCCGCGAAAAAGGTGAAGGAACGCGAGATCCTCGCCGCGAAAAAGGCGAAGGAGCGCGAACTTGCCCTGAGGAAAAAAGTGCAAGAGGTCGAAGCCAAGCGCAAGGCCGCCGAGCGCGAGGCTGCGCGTTTGGCCAAGGAGGCCGAACGTCGTGCGGAAGCCGCGCGCAAGGCCGCCGAGCGTGGGGCTGCGCATTTGGCCAAGGAGGCCGAACGTCGTGCAGAAGCCGAGCGTAAAGAGGCCGAGCGTCGCAAGAAGGCGATGCAGAAGCCGCCGATCGTGAAGGGTGAGTCGCGTGACGGCGTCACCTCGACCCGCGAATTCGATCTGAAGTTCCTCTTTGCCCAGCGCGATCTTCTCTTGGGAGAGCGCATCAAGTTGGTCGGTCAGGCAACACGTCTCGAAGACGAGGCAAACCAGTTGATCGAGGACGCCGAGATGGGTGACGTGCAGTTCGACGACGAAGGCGGCGAGGGCGACACCATGGTCGTCGAGCGCGAGCGTGATCTCACGTTGTCGGCGTCGGCCCGTCAGACGGTCGATGAAATCGACGCCGCGCTGGTCCGCATCGGAGTCGGTGAGTACGGTTACTCGCAGCACTCCGGCAAACCAATTCCGCGCGAGCGTTTGAAGGCGATCCCGTGGACTACCGAACTCGTCGAAGAACGCGTCGGGGGCCTCGGCCGCCGGTGAAGTCACTGCGTGCGTCGACGGCACTGACTGCTGTCACGATCGTCGTGGCCGACCAAGCCACGAAACACTTGGCGCTGAATGCGCTCGGCAACGGTCGTACCATCGACATCGTGGGGTCGTTGCGCTTCAACCTTGCGTTCAACAAGGGCATGGCGTTCGCCAAAGGTCAGGGCATCGGCCCCATCATCGCCGTGGTCGGCTTGATCGTCGTGGCGTATCTTCTGATCGGCTTGCGCCGTGACACGAAGCCGGGTGCGGTACTCGTAGGGATGGTCGCGGGTGGTGCGGCGGGCAACATCATTGATCGTCTGTTTCGCGGCGACGCATGGCTGCGGGGTGCGGTCGTCGACTTCATCGATCTGCAATGGTGGCCTATCTTCAACATCGCCGATGCGGCGATCGTTCTCGGGGCCGGCGCGCTCGTCGTCGCATCCCTTGTGCCGGCGAGGCCCGTGGCGAAAGCCGAGTCCCGGATTGAACGAGGAAGTGGAATGACAAAGGAAGCGGAATGATCGAGGAAGAGATTCCTTCGGCGCTTGCCGGCGACAGGCTTGATCGAGTCGTGGCGTTGCTCGCGGACCTCAGTCGTGCCCAGTCGGCGGCACTCATCGCCGGCGGGGGCGTCACGATCGACGGTGTCACTGCCTCGGTAGGCAAGGTAAAGCTGGAAGAAGGCCAGACGATCACCATCGATACCGGACTATTGCCCGAAAAGGAACGACCGCGCGGTGACGCATCAGTGCAGGTGCACGTCGTGCATGCCGACGACGACGTCATCGTGATCGACAAACAGCAGGGTCTCGTCGTTCATCCCGGAGCGGGCAATCCGACCGGAACCCTCGTCAACGGCCTTCTTGCTGTGTATCCCGAGATTGCCTTGGTGGGTGACCCGTTCAGACCGGGAATCGTCCACCGCCTCGATGCGGGAACGACGGGGCTCATGGTGGTCGCACGTTCGACCGGCGCCCACGAATCGCTCGTCGACCAGTTGTCCCAGCGTCTCGTGCACCGCGAGTACGTGGCGGTGGCCGTCGGGGCTTTCGACGCGAAGTCCGGTGTCATCGATGCCGCGCTCGGCCGTGACGCTCGTGAGCTGACCAAGATGGCGATACGCGTCGACGGCAAGGTCGCCCGAACTCGCTACGCGGTGTTGCGCGAGTTCCACACACCGATCGTCGCGAGTCTCGTTCGTTGTGAGCTCGAAACCGGTCGTACACACCAGATTCGTGTGCATCTCGCTGCTGTCGGACATCCGGTGCTCGGCGACGCAACGTACGGTGGAGTGCGCTCAACGGTTCCGTTCGCACGTCCTGCATTGCATGCGGTGCGGCTCACGTTCGCCCATCCGACGAACGGCACAGAGATGTCGTTCGAGGCGGCGCTACCCGCCGACATCGAAGGATTGATTTCCCGCCTCAGTGCGGGTGATTGATCTCCGGCCACGGCGCGGCACCCTTCGCCGCTGCGGCGATACCTGCAAGCGTGTACTGCTCGAGATGGTGCCGCATGTGTTGGCCGGCTCCGTCCCAGATCGCGAGAAGGACGCATTGACCTTCGTGGCTGCACGCTCCATCCTGATGCGGCTGGCCGAAGTCGCCGACGGTGATCGGACCGTCGACGGCGGAAATGATCTCGGCGAGTTTGATTTCATCCGGATTTTTGGCGAGCACGTACCCGCCTCCGACGCCGCGCTTAGAGCGCACGAGACCGGCGCCCTTCAATGCGAGGAGAATCTGTTCGAGATAGGGCTGGGGGAGGCCCGTGCGCTCTGCGATGTCGCGCACCGACGTGGGGCCGGCCGTGTCGGCATGCAACGCCAGCGACAGCAGCGCGCGACACGCGTAGTCGCCTCTCGTTGAAACACGCACAGACTCATCGTAGAACGTGGCACCTTTGCCGACAGCCATCTGGTT
>SXZT01000020.1 GCA_005787785.1 Actinomycetota bacterium | reverse complement strand
GGATGGAACCACTCCCACTCATTGTCGGCTGAACAAATCACTCTCAAGTTCCCGTCACTGAAAACGCCAGAACGCGTAACTAGAGGAAATCCTTGGCACTACCCCACAAGGGCTGGAGACTTTCGCTCCGCCTCCTAAAGGGGCGGGGGCGGAGCCGAACCCGGAGCGAAACTCGCCCGGAAGACCGAACCGACCGGTTTCTCAGGCTAGTTCGGTCCGGCCGGAAACGAGCGGGACAGTCAGTGGATCGTGGTCGTACACCCAGTCCGTTGCGCGTGACCAAGTGTCCGAACCGAACATCTCGTCCCGGGCCCGTTGCTCGTCACCGTCCGGATAGTGGAACACAACACGATTGAAGTAGGAGATGGACTGTATTTTCGTGGCTCGTTCCATCCGGGTTGCCTCGTACTGCTTCAGCGCGCGTGCAGTCTCCCCAGGGTTCATTGGGGGACCCGCAAGACAACGCGCAAGCACTGCCGCGTCCTCGATTGCCTGGCACGCGCCCTGTGCCATGAACGGCAACATCGGGTGAGCCGCGTCACCGAGCAGTGCCACCGACCCGTTGCACCACGTGGCCAGTGGTTCCCTGTCATAGAGAGCCCATTTGTAGACGGGCTCCTCCACCGCATCGATCAGTTGCTGCAGTTGCCCCGACCACCCATCGAACGCCACGCGCAGAGACTCGAGACTCGTCTGCTCCGTCCACGACTCCCCCGTCCACTCCGATTCGGGCGCGATGAACACAAGATTCAGATGGCTCCGGTCCCTACCGATGAAATACGACACCACGTGCGCACCGGGACCAACCCTGTTGGTCGTTTCCGCCGGCAGGTGATCCACTCGTTCACGCGGGACCTGCGCGCGGTACGCAGCCCAACCGGAGAACCGTGGGCTGTCCTTCCCGTTCACCACGGCCCGCACGACGGAGTGGATACCGTCCGCGCCGACAACGGCATCGGTGTCGATGATTGCACCGCTACTCAGCACGGTGACATGGGGGCCCTCGACGGTCACATTGTCGACCCCCGCACCGAACCGTAGGTCCACGTTCTTCATTCGTGATGCGGCATCGACGAGAACGCGCGCCAGGTCATTGCGGGCCACACTCGCGTACGCGTGGCCGAACAGGGCATCGTGCACCCCCGTCAGCGGTGACTCACCGAGCACAGCGTCGTCCTGCCAACGCCGCACGACGATGCGCGACGGTTCGGTGGCAACCGACGCGAATTCGTCACCGAGACCGAGGTCCACCAGCACACGGCGAGCATTCGCGCTGATCTGCAGACCAGCACCGAGAGGCGACACTGCCGAAGCTCGCTCGAGGACGATCACATCGTGACCCGTGCGCGCAAGTGCCAGTGCCGCGGTCAGCCCGCCGATCCCGGCCCCCGCAATGACGATTCTCATCCGGTCCTCCTCACGATCCCAGTGCCGCCGTCAACGCCTCGCGGAGAGCTCGCGGTGTGTCGCGCGGCATCAGTTCGACGGACCACGCAACATGCTGGTCCGGTCGAACGAGCAACGCCCCGTCGGCGCCGACGGAGCAGAGCGCACCCCACTGCGCACCGGGATCGATATCGATACCCACCCTCACGTGGTTCACAGGAACCGTGCACGACGCAGCAGCGTCCGCCCATGCATCGTGGTTGCCAAAGGAGAACAGGGTCATGGCCGAACTTCCGACGGAATCGAGTGTGGACCGACCATCACCCACCCACGCATGCGGAAGACGTGTTCCCACCGAACCGTCGGGTCGAAACACCGTCGGGTCAATCTCGCTCGGCGCACACACCATTCCCCTGTTGAGCGGCGTCTCATACACATACCCAAGTTGCAGGTTGAGCATGTCGAAGTGTGTCCGTTGTTCCTCCACCGCCGTGGCAATCCCGGAGGCGCGCGACGGGTCATCGAGCACCGCATCGAGATCAGCCCCTGTCGCACCAGGGTGCAGGTCGAGGGCACCGGCAAGTATCACCATCTTGAACGCATTGGTCAGGCTCTGCTGGCTGTTGACTTCGGCAACCGGTTTCCGCTCACCTTCGTAGGTGTCGAGAAATGAGAGCGGTGCACTTCCGTTCTCCACAAAGAGAATCTTCCAGACGAGATTGTGGACATCGGCCAACCCGGTGTTCAGCCCCATCCCGCCCGTCGGGGGGAATCGGTGCGCAGCATCACCTGCCAGGAACACACGGCCGTGCCGGAAACTGTCCGCAACCTGGGCTGTCATGTGCCACGTTCCCGTGCCGACAACTTCCACTTCTGCTTCCTCGTCACCGATGGCTGCGCGGACCATGGCTCTGCATCGCAGGTTGTCGTAGTCCTGCAGGCTTTCGCTCGCCGGGTCGAAGGCGAACATGAACACCGACTCACGGTCGATGTCGTGTGCGATGAACGTGCCGTTCACGGCGGGGTCCATGACGAAGTGGAGCGCCCCCGGTCTGTCGCCGGTGTAACGGCGCAGATCACCACGGAAGTGGACAGCGACAAAACTCTGGATCGCGGCGGGGCCGACCATCTCGATGCCGCACGACTTGCGCACCGGACTGCCCGCACCGTCGGCCGCGACCAACCAAGAACTGCGCACAGACACCTCTGCGCCGGTCACCGTGTCCCGCAGCAACGAGACGACCGTATCGCCCTCCTGCGTGGAGGAAATCCACTCGGTGTCGTAGCGCAGGTCAACGAACGGCGACCTCTGCACCTGCGCCGCCATCTCGGGCTCCAGCTTGTGTTGGGAGATGTTCCTCAGGGGATGAGGCGTGACCGCGCGCATGTCGTCACCTTGCTGCTCGAACGGGAGCCTGCCGATCAGTCGCCCGTTCAGCCGGGTCACGAAGTTCACGTGGCCGGCATCGGCGGGGGGCTTCGCGAGTGCGCCGATGGCCCCCATGTCGAAACCCGCCTGGCGAAGTATCTCCAGCGTTCGGGCGTTGATCACGTGCGCGGCCGGTGACCGTTGCGGCCCGTCGCGGCGCTCCACCACCATGACGGCCACGCCTGCCTGCGCGACGAGTCGCGCGGCGGTCAACCCGGTGGGTCCCGCCCCCACCACGAGAAACGGGACGTCGACTCCGGGTGGCGCCGTCACATCAATCCCGCGTACGAGCCACCGTCCAACTGGATGTTCTGACCGCTGATGTACCCGGCCTGTGCGCTGCAGAGGAACGCGCACGCGTCACCGAACTCCTCGGGCCGGCCCAGTCGCCCGGCGGCGATGGACTTGGCCATCTGCGCGTATGCCTCCTCGACGGTGATCTTCGCCCTCTGTGCATGCAGGTTCGCCATCTGGTTCTGACGTTCCGTATCGATCCGCTCCGGCAACAAGTTGTTGATGGTGACGTTCGCGTGTGCGACATCTTTTGAGAGTGCTTTTGCGACGGATGTGAGTCCCGTCCGTGCGCCGGTCGAAAGACCCATCGGCGACATCGGCGTCTTCACCATCGCGGAGGTGATGTTGATGATGCGCCCGAAGCGGCGCTCGACCATCCCGTCGATGACGGCCCTGATCATCGCGATGGGCGCGAGCATGTTCGCGTCGAGTGCCGCTATCCACGCGTCACGGTCCCAGTCCGCAAACTTCCCTGGTGTGGGCCCGCCGTTGTTGTTCACGAGGATGTCCGGAGCGGGGCACGCTTCCAGCAGAGCCTGCTGGGTCGCGGCACTGGTGATGTCACCGACCACGGCGGCGACCTGCACGTTGTGCTCGCGAGCGATGCGATTGCGTACCTCGCCCAGCGTTCCCGCGTCACGGCCGTTGATGACGACGTTCACTCCCTCGCGTGCAAGCGCGTTCGCGCTGGCGAAACCGAGACCCCTGCTTGACGCGCAAACGATCGCGCTCCGCCCCCTGATTCCGAGGTCCATCGTTCAGTTCCTCTGCGCCAGTCGCTCGTCCATGGCCACGCGCCACTGCGGGAAGGGTTGGAACTCGGGCTCTGACGCCAGCCTCGCACGGGTGATCTCCTCGATCTCCGCGTCTGACTTCGACAGATCGAGCCCGTCACCGAATGGTTGGGCCACGTGGAACGGCGTGTCGACATAGCACTCAAGGCCATTCCCCTCAGGGTCCGTGAAGTACACGGACCACGCGTTGCCATGGTTGATCGGGATGGCGCTCGTGTTGCCGGCGTCGACGAGCCGTACGGAGAGTTCGCGCAGGTTGTCGAGAGAATCGACATGGAATGCGAGATGGTCGGCAAGCATGAACGACCGCGGCGCAGGGTCCGCCGAGTGGACGAGGACGATCTGGTGGTGTTCGTCCGACGTCTGCGAGATGAACACCATCTCTCCCATGCCAGGGATCGGTTCGCCGCGGTTGGTCACGAGGAAGCCGAGCACCTCTGTATAGAAGGTCACCATGGAGTCGAGGTCGCGAGCCGCGATCGTGGCGTGCCCGAGCCGGAGTCGGAAGGCTGGAGTGCTCATAGTTGACATCTTTCTCATTTCTGACGAAAATGTCAATTACATGTCCGCTGGCTCCATGACTTCCTCCGTTCCCGTCTCACGTGGCCACAAGAAGCGGTCGCGCACGCGGCAACGTCTGCTTGATGCCGCTCTCCAAGTTGTGGCCGAGTCGGGTGAGGGGTTCAGCCTCGGGGAAGTCTCGGCCGCGGCAGGTGTGTCCCACGGGACTCTCTACAACTACTTCCGCGACAGGGACGAGTTGATGGACGCCATCGTCATGCACACGGCAAAGACCCTTGCCGCGAGGTTGCAAACCGAGGTCCAGACCTCAGACCACGCAGTCAGGTTCGCGGTGATCACGGCCCGCGCTCTGCGTGAGTCCGCCGTCGCTCCGGACACCATGAGGGCAGTGCTGCGGCTCGAGTCACAACGACGCGAACAGCTCGTCGATGGACCGCTCGCCTATTTGCATGCGAACCTCGTTGCCGGGCGCAAAGCGGGAAGATTCGGCTCGGAGATCGACGACGCCACAATCGACGTGGTCCTCGGGGCACTGCTGATGGCACTGCGCCGCGCAGTGGAAGGCGAGACCAATGACCAGTACGTCTCGACACTATTGGAACGCCTCTTGATGACCCTTGGTATCGACAGTTCCGAGGCACGGCGCATTGCGCTGGATTCCGTGGCGTCCTAGCGGTCACCGACGACGATCATTTGCTTGGGGCGGAGTGACCTACATGCGTGACCAAATTCGTCAATACACGTAACTGACGGAAGCCCTTGACACCGTCCCACGCAAGCCCACCAAGGGCCGGGGACTTTCGCTCTGCCTTCTAAAGGGGCGGGGCGGAGCCGAACCCGGAGCGAAACTCGCCCAAGGTGCCGAACCGACCAGTTGTGAAAGCTAGTTCGAAAGTTCATTTTTCCAGCGGGCGGGTGCAAAGAGCCGCGTGACTAGGGTTCGCACAAGTTCGACGATTCGGGGAGGTGCGGCGTGCGACGGAAAATCGTGTTCATCGTTGCGGGAATCGTCGCAGTCCTGGTTGGCGGCCTGTTTGGCGCATCCCCCGCTTCGGCTCACAACACGTTCATCGACAGTTCGCCTCGTGACGGCGAACTTCTGACGTCGGCCCCGGCAAATTGGTCGGTCACGTTCGAAAAGTCAGTGCCACTCGAATCCGCATCAGGGTCGATCATCAACGGTGATGGCAGTCGGATTGCCTTGGCCAGCCCACAACATGGTGCGACTGATCGTGTGATCGTCTTTCCGATGCCATCCGGACTGAACGGTGCGATTTCCGCCCGATGGCGTCTGGTCAGTACCGATAGCCATGTGATCTCCGGACGCGTCTCGTTCACTGTTCAAGACGCAATGGGGGTGGCTCCGGTACCCACCACACCCAATGCTGACGCCGCAACCGACGACACCGCTGGCGCACCTGATGCAGTCCGTGTCGCACTCCGCTTCGCCAACTTCGCGGCAATCGTTCTCCTCGGCGGCCTGTTGTTCGCCGAGTTCGACATTGCATCCGGAGCGCTGATGACCCGCCGGGGCCGGAAGCTGGCATTGTGGGCTGCGGGCATCCTTGCGGCGGCTCCGGCCGCACAGTTTTTGATCTTCGCGAATGACATCAGTACGGGAGGAGAGAGTTTCTCGTCCGCTGCGGTGGATGCACTGTCGATGACGGCAGGCGGGATGCTCTTGCTCCGCGTCGTCGCGGGTTTGGCGCTTGCGTGGCTTGTCACGATGTCGCTGCGCATGGCTCTTGCGGTGCGATCACTGACGACTCCGATTTGCATCGTCTCGGTTGCTTATCTTGTCTCGCTCGCGTATGGCGGCCACTCGCGATCTCAGGCGGCTCCGTTGCTGGGAGTTCCCGTGGACGTCGCACACACTGCGGCAATTGCAATCTGGTTGGGTGGTCTTGTCGCACTCATTCTGATTGTCGTTCCATCCGTGGATGCGACAAGTGCAGTCAATGCCTTTTCTCGCTTCAGCTTCGTCGCTCAACGCGCAGTTGCTGTCATTGCATTGACCGGCGTGATTCAAACGGTGAGGCTCCACGGAAATCCCGTCAACCTTCTGTCGAATGCACATGGACTTTTGCTGATCGCAAAAATCGCGGCCGTTGCCGTGATGATTCGTCTTGCTGCCCGCAATAGAGAGACGTTGCGCCGCCACCGCACTGCCGGCGTGACCAACAGCGAAAGGCCCCGTGACCTTTTGTTGCGTGCAACAACCACCGAAGTTGTCTTTGGATTCGGTGTTCTCGCAATCACCGCGATCCTCGTCGCTGTAACTCCGGGCTGATCTTGACGCAGCCCGCGCGTCGACTCGTTATAGTTCTCTCGTTACCTATCAAGGAGACGACATGAAGACGCGAATCACACTCGGCGCCCTTGCCGTGGCGTCACTGCTCTCAGCCTGCGGTGGATCATCTGATTCAGCCTCCAACTCCCAGCCCCAAACCGTCGACAGCGCGGCGGCAGGCACGACAGAAGCCACGGGCGATTTCAACGACGACGATGTGATGTTCGCCCAAATGATGATTCCGCACCACGAGCAGGCGATCGAGATGGCCGACATCGCACTCGATCCGGCGATTGGCGCGAGTGAGGCGATCAAGGACCTTGCGACCCGAATCAAGGCCGCGCAAGACCCCGAGATCGCGACGATGAAGGGTTTCCTCGCCAACTGGGGAGCACCACTCACGCCGGATGACGGCATGGATCACGGGTCGATGATGGAGGGAATGCTGAGCGTCGAGGAACTCGACGAGCTTGCGGGACTCACGGGACCCGCATTCGATTCCTGGTGGGCAGAGGCGATGATCGCTCACCACAAAGGTGCGGTCGCCATGGCAAACGACGTGCTGGCCGGTGGTGTGAACCCCGCGACGAAGAAACTTGCCGAGGAAATCATTGCTGCTCAGCAGTCCGAAATCGACGAATTGACCCCCATCGCAGGATCCTGAAGAGTCGCCGCTGGCGGTGCCCTCCCCCGAGTCACTCACGCGGGAGATCCCAACGCGCGACGACCTCGGTGAGTACCTCGGGCATGTCATGGTCTCTGGACATACCGACAGCCTGCAGGCTCTCGGCTCACAGTTCGGACGACGGAACTACTGCACCGCGAGGCTGGCCCGGAACTCGGCGTCTGCGATCAGTTCCTTGATGTGTGCGGGGGGCTCGCTCAGTCGTTCGAGCGTCACCCCGTGGATGTCGCCGGCGAATCGATACACGTGTGGGTAATCACCAACGGGGGCCCCTGTGTCGAGGCCAACGTCGAACGTTTCGCCGCTGATGGAGAAGATCACGGGTACAGATCGCTCGATGCGTACGTGACCGACGGGCCTGTCATCGATGCTGAGGACCGACTCTCCCCCGCCACCGAAGCCGCCGTCGTACGCGTGGTCGAGTCGAACGATGTGTCTCCCCGGAGTCAATGGTTCATTTGCAACGGCGATGAAGTGCTGATGACCGAACCAGTTGTAGTGGTACCGCGGGCGCCCGTCCGCTCCGACAAAGAGTGACCACCCCGCCATGTTGCCGCCCTGAGCGACGATGACACCTTCATACTCGTCTTGTGTCACCGAGATGTCGGCGGTGATGCGGAACGAGCAGTTCTTCAGGTTGACCACGGAACGTTCGGGCATGCGGTAGTGCACCGTTGTGTAGGTCATCTTGGTGAGACCGCGCAGGGCGTCATGAACGGCGAACTTCGGACCGAAGCTCTGGCCAGGTTCCTTCAACGGATAAACGTTGTTGCGGCGCGCTTCGCGGTCGAAAAGATCGAGAAGTTCGGCGAGTTTCTCGGGGTGCACCGCGGCAAGGTCGTTGCCCTGTGAGAAATCGTTGCGAATGTCGTAGAGCTCCCACTTCTCCTGTGGCCCGTCGAAGGGAACAGAGTCGAAACGTCTCCAGGGAACCCGCCCGTGGAAACACGAGGCGATCCAACCGTCGTGATAGATCGCGCGGTTGCCGAACATCTCGAAGTACTGAGTGAGGTGGTTCTCCGGCGCCGACGGCGAGATCATCGTCGGCAGCATCGACACGCCATCGATGTTCATCTGTGGCAGACCGTTCACGTGTGCGGGTGCGGTGATTCCCGCGGCATCGAGCAACGTGGGAAAGATGTCCGTGACGTGATGGAAGTTCGACCGAAGTGCACCGGCGTCGGTGATGCGACGCGGCCACTGCACCGCAACCGCATTGCGGGTACCCCCGAAGTGGGATGCGATCTGCTTCATCCATTGGAACGGCGAATCGAGCGCCCAGGCCCAAGCAAGGTTGAAGTGGTTCTCGCATTTGGCCGACCCGAAGTCGTCGATGTGTTCGAGCAACCACTCGGGGTCTTCCGGCAGACCGTTCTGGAAGGACGGCGCACTCCACGCACCGTTGACGGTTCCCTCCGCCGAGGCACCGTTGTCGCCCGTGATGTAGATGAAGAGCGTGTTGTCGGTTTCGCCCATCTCGTCGATGGCGCCGAGCAACTTCCCGACTTGTTCGTCGGTGTGCGCCATGAACCCCGCGAAGACCTCCATCAAACGCGCAGCAACGGGTTTGTAGCGGTCGGGGTACTCGTCCCACGAGGGAACTTCAGCCGGACGGGGCGTCAGGGTGGTGCCGGGTGGGATCACGCCGAGTTCGAGTTGTCGTGCGTGGATGCGTTCGCGCAATGCGTCCCAACCATCGTCGAACTGACCCTTGAAGCGCTCGATGTACGACGGCCACACGTGGTGCGGGCAGTGCATCGCTCCCGTCGCAAGGTATGCGAAGAACGGCCGGTGCGGGTTCGTGCCGCGTTGCAGACGAATCCAATCGATTGCACGCTGCGTGATGTCCTCGCTCATGTGGTAGTCGTCGCGACCCTCGTACGGCATGACCGGCGTGCTTTGGTCGAACATGGGTGGCTCGTATTGGCTCGCCTCCGCACTGAGAATGCCGTAGAAGCGTTCGAACCCGAGGCCCATCGGCCATCGGTCGAACGGTCCCGACAGCGACTGTTCATGTGCCGGGGTCAGATGCCACTTTCCGAATGCGCCGGTCGAGTAGCCGTATTGCTTGAGGATTTCGGCAATCGTCGCCGCTTCTTTCGGAATGATGCAGTCGTATCCGGGAAAGCCGCTCGCCCCTTCGGGAATGTTTCCCATGTGCACGGCGTGATGGTTGCGCCCGGTCAGCAGTGCCGCACGCGTTGGTGAACACAACGCCGTCGTGTGGAACTGGTTGAACCGAAGGCCGTTTGCCGCGACACGGTCGAGTGCCGGCGTCGGTACGGGGCCGCCGAAGGTTCCGCACGTGCCGAAGCCGACGTCGTCGAGCAACACGATGACGATGTTCGGCGCGTCGGATACCGGCAACGGCACCTCGGGACGCGACGGCTCGGACTCGTCGATGAGGCGACCGAGGGTTCCGCCGAACGGCGGCGTTGGAAACGGCAGATCGGCGCCCGTGGGCATCGTCACTGTGTCGTCATCCTCTCAGGCCTTCGTGATCGAAGCATCGACGCACGGAATCGACGACCCCGCGATCGCCAGCGACCTCGATGTCTGCCGTAGACCACGGCTGCTTGCCCGACAAGACGGCGATCAAGGTCGCGCGGGTCATCGAGACGCTCGCATCGGCACCGCGACCATCTGTGGGGACGGCCACACAGTTGCGAATCAACAGTCCTGCCGACTCGCCGTCGACGACAAAGCACACATGCGCACGGACACCCCCCGCCGAAGCGGGGTCGAGCAGGACACGGATGGTGTGAATCAGTTCGGCAGAGTCGACATGCGCAACCGACTTCGAGCCGAAGCCGTGGCGCATGTAGCGATCCATCGGTGTTCGGCCGTCGAGATGTCGTGCCCGCGTGATCGCCCAGTTGCGAATGTTCGCTGCAGGCGTACGTTCGGCGACGAGACGCAGACCGCGCGCGAGCAAATTCCTGTCTGCGTCGGTTGCAGCAGCCGAACGGGCGAGCCACGTCGCAAGTTCGATTCCCCACCGTACGTCGTCATTGTCGAAGGCTTCGCTTGCCTTGCTCGCGACGACGTCGCGTCCGCCGAATCCTGCAATCAACTTCTCGAATCTCTCCTCGGGTGGAGCGGGGAACAGTTTCGACTCCTCGCCGTCGAACCAACCGCGCAAGCCGACGAGAATCTGGCGAACGTGATGCTCGGCGACGCCGTAACGCTCGCTCGTGAGATAGTCGACGTCGAACAACGAAGGCAGGGTGACCCGACTGGCTGTCTCGTCGGCCGTCCACCCTTTGTTCACGGCGCGAACGGTTTGGTCCCAGAGAAATTGGATCGAGTCGCGGTAGCGCTCGGAGATCGCCCGAATGTTGTCGCGGCCCGACAGCGGGGGGCCGTGCGTTCCCACCAGGTACTCGGGCGCCCATTCGATGATCTGCTCGATGCCCGGGATGAGCACGCGAGGGTCGCGGTATTCCTCTCCGCGGATCGGAAAGACGTTGAACAGCGCGGGCCAGACGGTGTTGTGAACACACACACCAAGGTCGGGAAAGAAGAAGTTGACCGAGTCGTCGCTGTCGCTCGGGGAATGTTTCACGATCACTCGCGCGCCGGCGATCGACATCTCGCCCTCAGTTGGGAGCTCATGTGTGACCGGTATGTGACCTGGCGTCGCAGGACTGTGGGCCGGATTGCGGTAGTGGAATCCAAGACCCACGTTCACCAATGCGTCGGGACCTTCGTTTGGCATCACGATGCCGAATTGCTCGACGAGCCCCCGCGAGTATGCGGGACCGACCTCACCTGATGCACGCACCTTGTTGAGCGCGATGCGTCGGTGACCGTGAATCGGCAGGGGCTTCGTGTGGTTTGCCTCATCGAGAACGGCGGTTGTTCCATCGACGTAATGGAAGTGGGTGTACACAACGGCCGCAATCGGGCGGCTGGTGTGACGGCGAAGTTCGGCGAGGGCCGCCGCCATTTCCTGCACGGAGTCACCCGTGTCGAAGGCAACAATGCCCTCGGGGGCATCAACGAAGGTTTGGTTCGACAATCCGTTTCCGACCAAGCACCACACACCGGGACGAACCTCGTACAGGTTCCGGTGAATCACATCGTTCTGTGCGAGATGGTCGTGATGCACACGCGCACCGTTGGGTGCAACGACGGTTGCTTTCCCGTCCTTTTCGAAACTGTGTGCCGTCATTGTTCCCCCGCCCAATCGTCGCACATCACGACCCCGTGGCTTGCCGACTCGAGTGCGCGACCGCACACATCAGCACGGCAACACAGCAGAGTTCGAAGGGAACTACCATGGCCATCAGTGAGTCTGCTCGATACGAAATGCACAAGGAACTGCGCAACCGATTGGGGGAACCCGTGGCTGACACGTTGATGGAACACCTGCCTCCCAGCGGCTGGTCTGCGGTCGCCCTCAAATCCGACATTGATCATCTGAGAGGTGAAATGAACACGCGGTTCGCAGCCGTCGACAAACGGATCGACTCGCTCGTCCACGGCATGTGGGCAGCAGTCGGAATCTTTTCGGGCGCATTCATCGCCCTCTTTTCCCTCATTGCCGCAAAAGTGTGACCCACCGGCGGACGCGCCGTTCGAAAGCTTTGCGACGGCGGGGAGATGCGCCGTCGAGGCCGTACATCGCAAGTCGTGCGGCACGGCAACGCACGCCGAACATAAGACGCACCGACCGCAGCGCGGTGCGCTTGCCGGGTTCACCTTGAACGGCATTGACCCAGCGGGGCGAGCCGTAGGTGGTGATGGTGATGAACCTGCGCACGTTGCGCAACAGCGGTTCGATGCGGTTCGCGCCATCGGGTAGTCGCCATGCGACGCCGTTCACGAGTACGCGGTCGAACCAACCCTTCAACATCGCGGGCTGGCCGCACCACCAGGTCGGGTGGGTCAGGATGAGGACCTCGCACCAGCGCAGATCTGCGACATGGCTCGCCAGCAAAGGGTGCCTCTCGAGTTTCTCGGTGATGTCACCGAGATGGGTGTTTTTCTCGTCGGCAGTGAACACGGGATCGAAGTTCTCCGCCCACAGGTCGTGGTGTCGGACCTCGTGGCCCCCGGTCGCAAGTTCATCGACTACGACATCGCGCAGATGCGAGACGAATGAATCCGACGAGGGGTGGGCATGGACAACGAGGACCCTCATCGCGCGACAGCCCGTTCGACACGCGCAATGAACCGCCGGCGTTGATCATCTGTCGACGTGTCCATCGAGTAGAGCCCGAGGTGCCGACATCGTGCCCGCCAGCCGGTAGCGGCACGCAATGCGCGCGTGAGCGTGCGTCGGCCGTTGTCGTTCACGGCTTTCACGTACAGCCACGGCGAGCCATAGGTACTGATGACGATGATGTGCCGAACATGCCCGAGCGCCGGCCGAATACGGTCGTTCGCCAGCGTGAAGGCCACACCCGGCAGCATCACCCGCTCCAGCCAGCCCTTCAACTGCGCGGGCAGACCCGACCACCACGTGGGGTAGGTGAAGACCAGCATCTCGGCTGCGCGAATGGCGTCGACGTGTCGAACGATGTCGCCGGGAGTCTCGTCGCCACCGGCCATGTAGGCCTCCCATTCGCTGCGCGTCATGACGCAGCGAAACGACTCGGCCGAGAGATCGAGAACGGTGACGTCGTGGCCAGCAGCCTGCAGGCCGCGCCGTGCCGCGTCCCTCAGCGCTGAAGAAAAGCTGCCTTCGACAGGGTGACAGTGAACGAGGACCGCACGCACTTGGTCGTCACGCCACCGTCATCACAACTGCACTTGGATGCAGCCGTCGTTGACACGGCACGGATGGGTGCGCAGCGCCACTCGGGCGGGACTCGCCACGGCTTCACCCGTGGTGACATCGAAGCGTCCGTTGTGCTTCGGGCATTCGATTTCGGTGCCGTCGACGAAACCCTCGGCCAGAGAGGCGCGGCCGTGTGTGCACAGGCCATCGACGGCAAAGAACCTGTCGTCGGATGTGCGCACGATCGCGAGCTGGCTCTCCCCCACCGTGACCCCGATGACATCCTCTCGTGACACGTCGTCGATCGCGCCGACCACGTGCCAGTTGGGTTCGGTCACGGCAGCACCCGCGCAAGGGAAACCGTCTGGTCCTTGCGCTGGCGGGCGAGCGTCGGAAGGATCTCCCGCACCGCGTACCAAATGCCGCGATGGGGCGTCGGGAGTTGGTCGGCAACGGCCGCGTGCAACTTCGGCAGTGCGTGATAGGGCACGGTCGGAAAGATGTGATGTTCGAGGTGATAGTTCATGTTGAGGTACATGAACCTGTTGATCGGGTTCATCATGACGGTGCGTGTGTTGAGACGATGGTCGAGGACGTCTTCGGCCAACCCCGCGTGTTGCGTGATGCCGTACACGACCATGAGCCAGCGTCCATAGATCGTGGGTAGTCCTATCAACATCGCGGGCAACACCGACCCGACCGCGACACACCAAGCGATCACGCCGGCGAACGCAACGAGATAAATGCGCGACCACAGGATGCTGCCGCGCATTTCATCCGCGGGCTGAAAGTCGGCCTGCTCGGGAGTCGGACGACCGACGGCGTTCAGGAACAACTTTTTCGACTCAGCGATGATGGTCCGGATGGCAAAGAGTTCGAGAAACGTGTTGAGCAGCGGTGCGCCGCGCTGGAAGGCGATCTCGGGGTCACGCCCGACGATGATGGTGTCGCTGTGGTGGCGGGCGTGACTCCAGCGCCAACTGATCGGCTCACGAAAGTCCATGAACGCGGCGACGTGGTAGATGACATCGTTCGCGCGCCGCGAGCGAAATGCGGTTCTGTGGCCGCATTCGTGCCAACGGGCGTCACTCGCCGATCCGTACATCACACCGTAGAGAGCGAATGCAGGAATGGCCCACCAGCTTCCCCACGACATGTAGGCGAGCACTCCGGAACCGACGAGGAGCACCAGCCAGATGACCGTGTCGCGCGCGGCGATGCCATTGCTGCGCGCCATCAACGTCTTCATCATTTCGCGGTCGACATGCGGTTTGTACCAGTCGGCCTCGACGAGATTGTTCACCTCGGCGTTCCTCGCCTCGGGGCCACCCACCGTGTAGTCGCGCACGACTCCAAACTACTTGAGCCCGCGACGGGCACGAGTGCGTGCCACCCTTGACCGGGACACGTCGTACTGCGAGCATTCCGAGATGAACCGCGAACTGCGACCCGGATCGATGGCTCCACCGGCCGCCGCCTACGCCCACGGTGTCGAGGTACCCGCCGGCTCGCGACTCGTCTTCACGTCGGGGGTCGTGCCCAATGCCGCCGATGGGTCCACACCCGACGCGATCGGAGATCAGGCCGCTTTGGTGTGGGACAACATCGCGAAGGTACTCGCAGAAGCGAACATGGGAGTCGGCGACATCGTCTCCATCACGACGTACGTGGTGGCGACGGAGAAACTTGCCGATGATCTGCGCGACGTCATGGCCGCTCGCGATGCCGCTCTCCGGGGCCACCTTGCCGCGAGCACACTCGTCACTGTCCCGGCGCTTGCGCGACCTGAATGGAAAATGGAGATCGCCGTTATCGCTGCAAGATCGTGAGCGCGGCGTTCTTGCCGCTCGCACCCCACACGCCCGCACCGGGGAACGTCGCCGCGCCCGTGAGATAGAGGCCCTTCACCGGTGTCGCGTAGCGGGTGAGCTCCGGATTCGTGTTCAGGAGCGCCGCGAGCGGCCCACCCGCGAAGCTGGTGGCATGCCCCTGGGGCAGGAAGAACTCACTCTCGTACTTCGCCGGCGTCATGCAGCGCCATTCGGCGATCGTGTCGAGGAATCCGGGTTCGACAAGGTCGGCGTACAGTTCGAGCCAGCGCCGTGGCTCGACATCCGAGTCCCAGCCGCCACGGAACGAATAAGGAGTAAAGAGGGCCTCGAGACTGAAAACCTCGTCGACACCGTTCGACATCGTCGGGTCCGCCACTGACGGCAGGTTCACCAACATC
>SXZT01000159.1 GCA_005787785.1 Actinomycetota bacterium | reverse complement strand
GGTCGACGTGATGCCGTGGATGCTGCGTGCCGCACTCGCCCCGGCCGGCACGGCACACGAGATTCCCGCTTGGATGGTCGACCACGACACGACCGTGGCGCGTCGGGTCGTGCTGCTCGTCGACGGGATGGGCTGGAACCAGTTGCGTGCCCGTGAGCACTTGGCGCCGACCCTTGCGGGTCTCGCAGGTTCGACGATCACGTCGGTGGCCCCGACGACGACAGCAACCGCGCTCACGTCACTGTCAACGGGAACGTGCCCCGGGGAACACGGTGTGGTCGGTTACCGGATGGATATGGGGGCGAGCGTCATGAATACGTTGCGCTGGGGCGATGAACGTGGCGACCTGCGGCGGGTGCACGCACCGGCCGACGTGCAGCCGTGTCAGCCATTCATGGGGGTGCGCGTTCCGGTCGTGTCGAAGGCCGAGCTCGAGGACACCGGCTTCACCGAGGCACACCTCCGCGGCTCGCGTCCGGCGGGGTGGCGCGCCGCATCCAGCATTCCAGTCATCGTCGGCGAACTGCTGGCCCAGGGCGAGCCCCTCGTGTACGCGTACTACGACGGACTCGACAAGGTCGCCCACGAGCGGGGCTTCGGGCCGTACTACGACGCGGAACTTCGTGCGTGCGACAACCTCGTTGCAGACCTCATCGACGCCCTGCCGGTGGGCACCGCGCTGTACGTCACCGCCGACCACGGTCAGGTACAAGTCGGCGACAACATCGTGAAGCTGCCAGCCGATTTGATGCGTCTCGTTCGCAGGCAATCAGGAGAGGGCCGTTTCCGTTGGCTCCACGCGCGCGAAGGTGCAGACCGCGAACTCCTCGCCGCGGCGACCGACCTGTTCG
This sequence comes from Actinomycetota bacterium, assembly GCA_005787785.1. GTDB lineage: Bacteria > Actinomycetota > Acidimicrobiia > Acidimicrobiales > Ilumatobacteraceae > F1-20-MAGs119. The sequence goes on along the minus strand of SXZT01000159.1, from coordinate 10,062 downwards.
GCGACGTCGCATGGGTGGTGTCACGCGATCAGGTGGTCGACGAGGGCTGGTTCGGCCCCGTCGTGCGGGCGCCCGCCCTGCGGCGTCTCGGTGATGTGGCACTGGTCCCGTTCACCGATGTTTCCTTCGACGACCCGGCCGACGGTGGCCATTTCGTCCTGCAATGCCGTCACGGCAGCATGACGGCGGCCGAGGTCGAGGTACCCCTGCTGGTGCACGTGACGTGACGTCAACCTAAAGTGTCCACCACAATGAGCGAAACTCCCGAAGTTCTCATACCTGGTGGCAGTCCACCCGAAACCGAAACGATCACCGCGCCCGCAAAGGTGATGCGCATCGGGTCGATGGTGAAGCAACTGCTCGACGAAGCACATGCGACGACGCTCGACGAACCGAGTCGTGAACGACTGGCGGAGATCTACGAACGATCGATCGTCGAACTGTCCGAGGCGTTGTCGCCTGATCTACGCGAAGAACTGCGCATTCTCGCTTTGCCGTTTCACGAGGGGACGGTTCCGTCCGAAGCAGAACTGCGGGTTGCAAAGGCGCAACTTGTCGGATGGCTCGAGGGTCTCTTTCATGGCATTCAGGCGACACTGTTCGCACAACAAATCGCGGCGCGTCAGCAACTCGAACAGATGCGTCAGCTTCCCGGCGGGACGCCCCAAGGCCCGCCCGTTGAGCCGAACGGTCTGTATCTCTGAAATATCCCTGAGATCCCGTTTCAGCGGTGCGTTTCGCACCTGCAGGGCGACACCCATTTGGTAATTTCAGGTCCCTGACCCGTCATGACCAGTTCCTTCACGCACCTCCACGTCCACACCGAGTTTTCGATGCTCGACGGTGCGTCACGCCTCGACGAACTGGTCGCCGCGGCGGTTGCCGACGGCCAACCCGCGCTCGGAATCACCGACCACGGCAACATGTACGGGGTCCTCGACTTCTACCGCGAATGCAAGGCGCAGGGAATCAAGCCCGTCATCGGTACCGAGGCCTACATGGCGCACGAGTCGCGTCACGAACGTCCCACGCGCCGTGGCCGAATCGACGACACGGGCGGTGACACCGATGCCGGCAGCAAGCTCTACTACCACCTCACGCTGTTGGCCGAGAACGACATCGGCTACCGAAATCTCATTCAACTCTCCAGCCTCGCTTACCTCGAGGGTTACTACTACAAGCCCCGGCTCGACTGGGACCTGCTCGCGCGCTACAGCGAGGGTCTCATCTGCACCACGGGCTGCCTCGGCGGCCACGTTCTGCAGGCGTTGTTGCGCGGCGACGAGAAGGGCGCGATCGAACGCGCGTCGCGGCTCCAGGACATCTTCGGCAAAGAGAATCTTTTCGTCGAAATTCAGGACCACGGCATCCCTGCACAGATCGAAACCAACCCGAAGCTGTTCGAGATCGCAAAGAAAATCGGTGCGCCGCTGATTGCGACCAACGACTCGCACTACACGCACCGCGACGACCACACCGCTCACGACGCGCTCTTGTGCGTGCAGACCGGCTCGATGCTGTCGGACCCGAACAGATTCCGTTTCGAGGGCGAAGAGCACTATTTGAAGTCGGCCGCGGAAATGCGCTACCTCTTCCGTGAAGTGCCACAGGCCTGCGACAGCACGCTGTGGGTGGCCGAGCGCGCGAACGTCAACATCGAATTCGACCAGGTGCATCTGCCCGAGTTCCCCGTGCCCGTCGGTTTTGCCAGCGACGTCGAGTACCTGAAACATCTCACCACCGCGGGTGCGCGCGATCGCTGGGGGGACAAGATTCCGAAGGAAGCGGTCGAGCGACTCTCGTACGAGTTGAAGGTCATCGCCGACATGGGGTTCGCCTCCTACTTCCTCATCGTCTGGGACCTCATCCGCCACGCCCGTGAGAGCGGCATCCGCGTGGGTCCAGGGCGTGGCTCGGCCGCCGGTTGCGCCGTTGCGTATTGCCTGCGCATCACCGACCTCGACCCCATTCGGTACGACCTGCTATTCGAACGCTTCCTCAATCCCAGTCGCGTGTCGATGCCTGACATCGACATGGACTTCGACTCGCGCTACCGCGATGAAATGATCCGCTACGCAGCGGAAAAGTACGGCCGCGACCACGTCGAGCAGATCATCACTTTCGGCACCATCAAGGCTCGCAACGCGGTGCGTGACGCTGCGCGTGTGCTCGGCTACCCGTACAGCATGGGCGACAAAATTGCCAAGGCAATGCCGCCCCTCGTGATGGGCCGTGACACCCCGCTCAAGCACTGCTTCGAAGAAGTGCCGAAGCACCGCGACGGATATCGCGCCGCAGTCGACCTGCGCGCGATGGTCGATGCCGACCCCGACGTGAAGCGCATCGTCGAGGTGGCGATGGGGCTCGAGGGCCTGAAGCGCTCCGACGGCATCCACGCCGCGGCCGTGGTGATCACGCGTGACACACTCACCGAGTACCTCCCGATTCAACGCAAACCCGAGCCCGGCCAAGACCCCGAAAGTTCGCCGGTCGTCACCCAGTACGAAATGCACGGCGTTGAGGCGCTTGGTCTCCTGAAGATGGACTTCCTCGGTCTGCGCAACCTCGATGTCATCACCGACACCATCAAGATGGTGCGCGGATCGATCGACCCGGACTTCGACATCGACACGATTCCTCTCGACGACCCGGTGACGTACGACCTGCTGTCGCGCGGCGAAACAATCGGTGTGTTCCAGCTCGAAAGCCCGCCGATGCGCGCGCTCTTACGTTCCCTTGCCCCCAGCAGCTTCGAACATGTCGCTGCCGCTGTCGCGCTGTATCGCCCCGGTCCGATGGGTGCGAACATGCACAACGATTATGCCGACTACAAGAACTCACGCAAACAACCGCAGTTCTTCCACCCCGATGCCCGTGACTTGTTGTCCGACACCTACGGGCTCATGGTGTACCAGGAGAGCATGATGCGCGTGGCGCAAAAGTTCGCCGGTTACTCGCTGGCCGAGGCCGACAACCTGCGCAAAGCCTGCGGCAAGAAGATTCCCGAGTTGATGGCGAACGAACGAGATCGGTTCGAGTCGGGGTGCGAGGGTGCGGGCTACGGACCGAACCTCGGTCGCCAGCTCTTCGACGTGATCGAAAAGTTTGCCGACTACGCGTTCAACAAGAGCCACGCCTATGGCTACGGCCTCATCGCGTATCAAACCGCGTACCTGAAGGCGAACTTTCCCGTGCAGTACGCCGCGTGCCTGTTGTCGAGCGTCAAGGGCAACTTCGACAAGAGCGCGGTCTACCTCGCCGATGCGCGCAGCGGTGGCATTCGCGTGTACACACCCGACATCAATCTCTCCCGTTCCGATTTTGCGGGGCTTCCGCCGGGGCCCGACGGTGAGACACCTCGCGCCGTGACCTTCGGCCTGTCCGCCATCCGTAACGTGGGCGAGGGCCTCGTCGACCAACTGCTCACCGAGCGCGATGCTGGCGGTCCCTACGCATCGTTCCACGACTTTGCCGAGCGCGTGCCCGAGCAAGTGCTGAACAAGCGCACCATCGAGTCCCTTATCAAAGCCGGTTGCTTCGACTCGCTCGGTCACTCTCGGCGCGGCCTTCTCATGGTCTTCGAGCAGCTCATCGACACAACGGTCGACCGCCGTCGCGAGCGCGACAGGGGGATCATGAGCCTCTTTGGTGACGAGATGGGAGGTGATGCCGGGTTCAACGATCGCATCGAGATCCCCACGCTCGAATTCGTGAAGGCAGACCAGCTGCGAAACGAGAAGGAAATGCTCGGCCTCTACATTTCCGATCACCCGTTGATGGGCGCCGAGTATGCGCTACGTCGACGAACCGACAGCACGATCGCCGACGCGCGCGAGCGCGACGACGGTACGTTTCTGGTGCTTGGCGGTGTCATCACCAACTTTGCCCGGAAGTACACGAAGCGGGGCGATCAGATGGCCGTGTTCGTGCTCGAGGATCTCGAGTCGAGCATCGAAGTCACCGTCTTTCCAAAAACACTCACGGAATACGGCCACATTCTCGCCGACGATGTCATCGTCGCCGCGCGCGGTCGCGTCGACCGCCGCGACGACTCGCGTGTCGGTTTCATGGCGCAGAAACTCGAGGTCATCGAGAACCTTGCGATGACGGGTCCGCGGACCGTTCGGATGAAACTCTCCGCGTCGGCAGTAGATGAAGACATGATCGATCGCCTGAAGGCAATCCTCATCGAGTTCCCCGGCGATGCGCCCGTCATTCTCGACATGGGTCCCGGCAAGGTCCTGCAGCTGGCCGATTCCTTCAGCGTCAACATCGACAAGGCCATCGGTGACCTTCGGGTGGCCTTTGGCGACGCCGTGGTCGTGGGCTAGGGCACCGTTCTCGACGGGGGGTAGGGGGTCGGCGTTTTCGCTGGCAGAATATGGAGTCATGGCACTAGAGGTCGAGACCCGCGACTCGTCTGCGCTCACCGACGCTGATCTCGATGAGATGGCGTCAATGGGGGGCAACTTCGACATCGGCCTGCTGTCCAAGGCTAAAGAAGACTGGGTGCTCAACACCACGGCGCGTGTCGATTCCAAGTTGCAGGGTTTTAGTTTCTCGACGCTCGAGCGCATCGGCGGTACCCCGTGCGTGCTGCTCGGCCTCATGAGCGTGAAGCGCACCACGAAGCGTGACGCGGTCTTGAAGGGCCTGATGACCGAGGCCTACCACCGTGCGCTCATGGCATTCCCCGACGAAGACGTCGTGGTTGGATCGCGCTTCGCGTCGTTCGATGGCCTCGAGGCATTCAAGTCGCTCACAGAGATCATTCCGCGTCCCGGGCACCGTGCGGTCGGTGAAGAGCGGGCGTGGGGCCGCCGCCTGGCAAAGCGCTTCGGGGTGGACGCCAACTATGACGAGCAGTCCTTCATCGTCAAGGCCGCGGGTCAGTCCGGCTATCTCGACCACGAGTCGTCCAAGCCGGAGAAGACGAACGCAGCGATCACAGAGATGTTCTCCAGGGTTCCCGCCGCCAAGGGTGGCGTGCTCATCGTCCACGGCTGGACGATGACCGAGAGCCTTGCCAAGCTCGGCAAGCGCGCCTAGTCGGCGCCCAGCAGGCCGCATGGAACTGCGTCGCGCCATCGAAACGCGGCGCATGACGCGTGACTTCGCTGAAACCGAGATCGCGGACGATCTCGTCGCCGACCTCGTCGACCTTGCGTCCCGCGCTCCGAGCGCCGGCAAGACCCAAGGCTGGTCCTTGCTCGTTCTCCGCGGCGATGCGCGTCTGCAGTTCTGGGATTTGTCGCTTCCCGCCGACAAGCGCCGGGATTTTACGTGGCCGGGTCTGTTGCGCGCGCCGGTCATCGCATTGTCGTTTGCCGACCCCGATGCCTACGTTGCGCGTTATTCGGAACCTGACAAGGCGCACACGGGTCTCGGCTCCGGTGTCGACAAGTGGGGTGCCCCGTACTGGACGATCGACGCGTCGATGGCGACGATGTCGTTGTTGCTCGCCGCGCACGACGCGGGTCTCGGCGCGTTGTTCTTCGCGGTGTTCAGCGGCGCCGATGCGATTCGTCGGAACTTCGGCGTTCCCGATCCGCTGCAACTACTCGGAGCGGTCGCCTTGGGCCACCCGGCCTCCGCATCCCACGCTGTGCGACGCGGGGTGAGTGCTGCGCGACCACGCCAGTCCGCCAAGGACATCATCCATCCGAACCGGTGGTGAAAATATCGGCTGTGCGGTTCCTCAGGCGTCTGCGTTGAGTTGTGCGACGAGGGTCGTCGGGTCGCCCGCCGGAGTCATGCACACCTGGCCCCGACAGAGATAGGCATTGCCCTCGGAGCGACCGTGCCAGAGTGCCGACCCGTCACCGACGCCCCAGGCAAGGACAAGCGCCGGTCGCCATGCACGACGCACCACCGCTGCGAATTCGCCGAGGACGCCGGGTATGACCAATTCACTCGTGCCGACGAGTCGTGTGTGCAGCGCAGCAAGGGCGTTGCCGGCCGCGCTCGATGCGCGCCGCATCACGGGATCAAGCAGTTGCAGGATCCGATCGGCATGGTTGGCGAACCGTGCCTCTCCGGTGAGGCCGGTGAGGCGCAACAGGGCCATCGCGGCGATCGAATTGGCCGAGGGTGTGGCGTTGTCGAGCAGATCTTTTTGACGCACGACCAAGCGTTCCGCGTCATTCGCGGTGGTGAAGAGTCCGCCGAGTTCGGGGTCCCAGTGGTTGTCGAGCAACTGGTCGGCCGTCTCGACGGCAAGCGCCGTCCAACGACTCTGGCCCGACGCTTCACCTAGCCGCGTGAAGGCGTCGACGAGGGCGGCGAGGTCGGCTGCCAGAGCGGCGTGACGGGCTCGCGGGGCGCCATCTTCGTGCCAGCTGCGGTGCCACCGACCGTCGGGCCGGCGCAGTTCTCTCACGAGGAATTCGCCGTTGCGCAGTGCGGCAGCCAGCCATTCGTCATCGCCGAACAAGAGGGCCGCCTCGGCAAGTGCCGACAGCATGAGTCCGTTCCACTCGGTGAGCACCTTGTTGTCGAGGAGGGGTCGTGGTCGCGACTTGCGCGCTTCGAAGAGCGTGAACATCGCGGCCTCGACATCGGCCGGTGGGACGTAGTCGTTGCGGGTGGTGTGGCGCGTGAAGATGTTACGACCCTCGAAGTTGCCGCTTTCGGTGATGCCGAACCACTGCGTGACGATGTCGGCGTCGCGCGACGGGAGAACGTCCCTGATCTCGCGCGGCGTCCAGGTGTAGAACCAACCCTCGTGGTGGTGACCATCAAGGTCGGCAGAGTCCGCATCCTCGGCCGAATAGAAGCCGCCGTCCGGATGGGTGAGATCACGCAGCACGTATTCGATGGTCGAGCGCGCGGTGCGCTCGAAGCGAGCTTCTCCGGTGGTGACGGCGGCGTGTGCGTAGACGCGCACCAACAGGGCCTGGTCGTAGAGCATCTTCTCGAAGTGGGGCACGAGCCACTCGCGGTCCACCGAGTAGCGCGCGAAGCCACCACCCAGATGGTCGTGCATGCCGCCGGCCGCCATCGCGTCGAGAGTGTCGATTGCGATGTCGCGTGCAGATGAATTGCCGCTGGTCGCCCAACTGCGTAGCAACAGGTCGACGTTCATCGTCGAGGGAAATTTCGGTGCCGCACCGAAGCCGCCCCACTCGCGGTCGAAGTTCGCCGCGAGGCTGCTCACTGCGTGGTCCAGCAGATCGGCGCCCGGCACTGTCGCGGCGGGCGCGCTGATCTCGCTGCGCGAAAGCGCATCCATCAGTGCATTCACGTTCGTGTCGACATCGTCGCGCCGGTTCTCCCACACGTCGGTGACCGCGGTCATCAGCTGGAGAAACGACGGCTTCGGGAAGTACGTGCCACCGTAGAATGGCTTGCCCTCGGGGGTCATGAAGACGGTCATTGGCCAACCACCGCGACCTGTGAGCGCCTGCACCGCCTCCATGTAGACCGCGTCGACATCGGGGCGTTCCTCTCGATCGACCTTCACGTTCACGAACCGATGGTTCATCTCGTCGGCAACCCCCACGTCCTCGAAGCATTCGTGGGCCATGACGTGGCACCAATGGCATGCCGAGTACCCAACGGAGAGCAGGATTGGCACGCCACGCCGGTGCGCTGCAGCGAACGCCTCTTCACCCCAGGGGTACCAGTCGACGGGGTTGTCGCGGTGCTGGCGAAGGTATGGAGAGACTTCGTTCGCGAGGCGGTTCATCGCGGGTCATGCACCCGTCGCGTGATAGCCGCCGTCGACGTGGATCATCTCGCCCGTCGTCGAGGGGAAGAAGTCCGACATGAGCGCGACACAGGTCTTTGCCACCGCACTGCCATCGTTCACGTCCCATCCGAGTGGGGAGCGGGCATCCCAGACGTCCTCGAATTTGGCGAAGCCGGGGATCGACTTCGCGGCCATCGTGCGGATGGGCCCGGCAGCAACAAGGTTGCAACGGATGTTTTTCGGGCCGAGTTCACGGGCCAGATAGCGGTTGGTCGACTCGAAAGCGGATTTCGCAACACCCATCCAGTTGTAGGCCGGCCACGCGACGGTGTTGTCGAAGTCGAGACCCACGATCGTTCCGCCATTCGGCATCAGTGGCACGAAAGCGTCGGCAAGGGTCTTGAGCGAGTACGCGGAGATTTGGATCGCGACCGAAACGTCGTCCCACGTTGCTGCCATGAGGTCGTCACCAAGGCAAGCGGCCGGAGCGAACCCGATTGCATGGAGTACACCGTCGACGGTTCCAAAATGCTGTTGCACCTCGTTGCGCACCGAAACAACATGGTCGGTGTTGGTGACGTCGAAGTCGAACACGGGCGCGGGCTGTGGAAGCTTCCGCGCGGTTCGCCGCGTCAGCGAGAGTCCGCGACCCGCCCCCGTGAGGACCACGCTCGCCCCTTCCTTTTGGGCGAGTGTGGCAACCCCAAATGCCAGCGATGCGTCGGTGAGAACGCCCGTGATCACGATGTGCTTGCCCTCCAGAATGCCCATGAGCCCGACGGTAGTGCAGACCCACTGTGGGCGTCGGGGTGCGCTTGACCGGGTGCGTCTGTGCAATGCTCAATCCGTGAGCAGGGAAACGATGACGATTGGGGTGCTCGGCGGAACCGGTCCCGCGGGAACGGCGGTCGCGGCGCGGCTCGCGTCGGTCGGCTACCGGGTGATCATCGGCTCGCGCTCGGCGGATCGCGCCGAAGAAAAGGCTCGCGAGATCCGCGAGGCATGGCCTGGGCTGCCGCTCGATCTGCGTGGCGGGTCGAACCACGACGCGGCGGCATGCGAGGTCATCGTGCTCGCCACGCCCTGGGACTCCGCGGCAACCACGGCGAAGGAACACGAGAACGATTTGGCGGGCAAAGTCGTCGTCAGCATGGCAAACGCCCTCGTCCGGGTGGGCAACGAGTTCCAGCCACTCGTGCCGCCGCGGGGCAGTGTGGCCGCGCACGTTCAGGTTGCCGTGCCGCGTTGTCGTGTCGTCGCAGCGTTGCACCACCTGCCGGCGAAGGAACTCGGCCACCTCGGCGACCCGATCGACAGTGACGTTCTCATTTGCTCCGACGACAAGTCTGCGCTCGTCACGGTCAGTGAAATTGTGGAGAAGATTCCAGGTTGTCGGCCCCTCGATGCGGGTGAATTGTCGAATGCGACCGCGATCGAGGCATTCACTGCGGTTCTCCTGCAGTTGAACGTGCGCTACAAGACGCGGGTTGCTCCGCGACTGAATGGAATCAAGGGAGACCCACGCAAGTGATGCGTCTGTATGACACGGCCCGTCAGGCGGTCGTGCCTTTCGAGCCCGACCCAACGGTGCTCATGTACACCTGCGGCATCACGCCTTACGACGCCACGCATCTCGGTCATGCCGCGACCTTTCTCGCCTACGACGTCCTGCAACGTCGACTCATCGACCTTGGTCACGAAGTGAAATGCGTCCGAAATGTGACCGATGTCGACGACCCGCTCTTTGCCAAGGCGCGTGAACTCGGCGTCCACTATCTCGACCTTGCGGCAGGGGAAGAGGCGCGTTTTGAAGCCGACATGGCGGCTCTCGAGATGCTTCCGATGTACAGCACGCCGCGGGCGTCGTCAGCAATTGCCGACATTCGGGGTTTCATCGGCATGGTGCTCGACCGGGGTTATGCGTACCAGGCGGGTGGCAACGTGTACTTCGACGTCGCGAAGTTCCCCGCCTTCGGGTCGGTGTCGCACTACTCGCACGACGAGATGGTGACCTTCGCCCGTGAACGTGGGGGCAACGTCGACGACCCCAACAAGCGTCATCCGCTCGACTTCGTGCTGTGGCAGACGAGCTCGGGCGACGAGCCCTCATGGGACACCATGTGGGGCCCCGGCCGCCCCGGATGGCACATCGAATGCTCGGCCCTCGCGCTCCGAGAACTGGGTTCCACGATCGACCTGCACGGCGGCGGCTCGGACCTGATCTTTCCGCACCACGAATGCGAGCGAGCCCAATCCGAGGCCGCAACGGGCCTGCCGTTCGTGCGCCACTGGATGCACGTTGCCATGGTTTTCATGGACGGCTCCAAGATGTCGAAGAGCCGCGGAAACCTCGTTTTCGTCGACGCCCTGCG
>SXZT01000158.1 GCA_005787785.1 Actinomycetota bacterium | reverse complement strand
TCCTGCCTCGCCGGTTTCGTCGAGCCGGGGGAGACGCTCGAAGAGGCCGTCGTTCGCGAGACGATGGAAGAAGTTGGTGTGGCCGTCGGCAACGTGCGTTACATCCGCAGTCAACCGTGGCCGTTTCCGCATTCGCTGATGCTCGGTTTCCGCGCCGATTGGATTCACGGTGAGATTGTGTGCGATCCCGTCGAGATCGCGGACGCGCAGTGGTTCCGCCGAGATCAGATTCCGATGATTCCCCCGAGCATCTCGATCGCCCGACGTCTCATCGACCTCTGGTTGGCGGGGGCTGACTCCTGACTTCATTATTCCGAGTCGACTTCTTCAACACGCCGAGGCTGGTGTCGCGATTCGACGGCTCGACACCGGAGAGACGGGTCATCAACGTCTCGCTTGGGATTTGGTTCGGTTGCGCTGTCACTGAAGTCGGCGCGGTGCATTGCTGGGGCCGAAACAGCAACGGGCAGTTGGGTGACGGGACGACGATCCAAAGCACGACCCCGGTGGCCTCGTCCTCGATAGATGGGTCGACGTCTTCGAAGAAGGCGATTGTCGTGTCCGCAGGTCACACCAACGCCTGCGCGGTGATGGAGTCGGGTGCGATCACGTGTTGGGGATTGGCGTCGAGCGGTGCGTTCGGCGACTCGAAACTGTCCGGCGACATCCTCACGGCCACCGAGGTACCGGGAATTACCGGATCGACGCCGTCCTCGCGGGCCGTGTCTCTGACGACGTCTCAACACCACTCGTGTGCCTTGATGACCGATGGTTCCGTGAAGTGCTGGGGTTACTCGGTGTGGGGCCAGGTCGGGGTCGGCGGGACGACGTCATCGCCGATCATCCCGCGCGGACTCAACGCGGCGTCCGCCAACAAGCGTGTGAAGTCGATCTCGTCGTCCGCCTATCACACGTGCGTTCTGCAGGCATCGAACGACGTCGACTGCTGGGGTGGAACTGGAGCTCTCAAGGAGTCGTCGCAGCAGAATCCGCAAGAGTTCTCGAAGGACCCCGACAATAAATAGTCGACCTTCGGCCGTGACCCTTGGTTGGGCCGCCCATCGTGTCGGGTAGTTTCGGCTCATGAGCAACGACAAGGCCCCCCAGAACCATCCGAAGCCCGACCTCGGTCGTATCGGCCTGTGGAGTGGATCGCTCGATGGTGTGCCGGGTTCGAAAGTGCGCGATGTCGTGCAAGAGATCGAGGGTCTGGGGTTCGGCACGTACTGGTACCCCGAGACCGTGGGTCGTGAGGCTTTCGTGAACGCGGCGATGATCCTGTCGTCATCGACGAAATTGAAGGCCGCCACGGGTATCGCCAGCATCGCGGCGCGCACCGCGATGGCCATGCAGGCCGGTTGGAAGGCGCTGTCCGAGGCATACCCCGGGCGCTTCGTGTTGGGTATGGGCGTGAGCCACGGACACATGGTGACGAAGCTGCACAAGTCGCCCTACGAAAAGCCGTATTCGACGATGGTCGAGTACCTCGACAACATGGACAGCGTTCCGTATTTCGGTGTCGCGCCGTCGGGACCGCTCTATCGCGTTCTCGCTGCGCTCGGGCCAAAGATGCTGGAGTTGTCACGTGACCGCACGTCGGGTGCGCATCCCTACTTCACGACACCGGAACACACGGCCGAGGCCCGTTCGATTCTGGGACCCGACAAGCTGCTCGCTCCCGAACAGATGGTGATTTTCGAGACCAACGCCGACAAGGCCCGCGAGACGGCACGCAAGAACATGTCGGTGTATACCCGACTGCCGAACTATGCGAACAACTTGATCCGCCTCGGTTTCTCGGCCGACGAGATCAAGGAACAGTCCGACCGGCTGGTCGACGAAATCGTGTGTTGGGGAACGCTGGACAAGATCGCTGCGCGCATCAAAGAGCACCACGACGCGGGTGCCGACCATGTGTGCGTGCAGGTATTGATGCACGACGGCAAGGCGCTGCCGATGGCCGCGTGGCGCGAACTCTCGACGTTGCTGAAGTAGATCACCATGACGTCGTCGTATCTCGATCTGCGCGGGCGGAATCATCTCCACGTTCTGGCCGAAGAGAACGACCGGTTCATCATGGCGGCACGTGCCGCGGGTTGGTCGAGCGAAGTTGCTGCGTGTCCGGGTTGGAATGCAGCGGAGTTGGCGTTTCACATGTGCAAGGTGCAGTCGATGTTCCTCGGCATGTTGACCACCGACACCGATAATCCGAAGGACCTTCCACGCCTGCAACGTCCGGAATCCGACGACGGTCTGGTCGACCTCTTTATTGCCGGGGCCACCCAACTCGAACACGTGCTCGAGAACACCCCCGACACCGAACCCGTGTGGACCTTCATCGGTCCGCAGCCGGCGGCATGGGTGAAGCGACGCATGGCCCACGAGGTGCTGATCCACAGGTTCGACGCCGAAATCGCCGCGGGTGAGTTGTCGCAAACCGACGAGGTCGTTTGCGCCGACGGCATCGACGAGAAGTTCGGGGTCTTCCTGCCGTGGTTCGGTGACAAGGTGCAATTGGCGCACTCCGTCCATCTGCACTGCAGTGACACCGATGGAGAGTGGATGCTCGGCCCCGGTGCGGGGGGAGTCACGGTTGCTCGCGAACACGGAAAGGGAGACGTGGCCTTTCGTGGCCCGGCTCAGTTGCTGTTGTTGGCGCTGTGGCGCCGTATCACGGTGGATGAAGCGCTCGACGCAGGCGCCGAGGTGTTCGGTGACCGTGCCGCCCTCGACGGCTTCGTTGCGGCGTTCGGCGTTTAACGCGCGACCGACCGCTTCTTCACCGACAACTTCAAGTCCTTCTTTTTCGGGTTCTTTGCGCTTGCCTTGGTTGCCGAGGCCCTGAGGGCTGCCTTCGCGGCAACGCGACGCGAGGTTGCGGGCGCGGCGAGCACGACCACCTGATCGTCGTCACGAGGCGGCGTCGCGCTCATCGGCGGGGTCGGTACGACGACGGGTTCGGGGTCTGTCGGATCGAGGCGGCGCTTCAACAGCTTGCCGACGGGTGTTGTGGTGGTGAAGGTGACGACATCGCTCGTGGTGGTGCCCCGAGGGTTAACCGCCACGAAACGGGCGTAGTACACCGTGGAGTCGACGAGTTCGCTGATGTCGAGAGAGATCCGCGAGGTCGAACCCGCGACGATGCTGCCAGCGAACCACTCGTCGTAGTTCGAGAAATCGTCACGGGTGTCGATCTGCAACGTGACCCGGGTGACGAACTCGTTGCTGTCGACCGATGTCAGCAGGGTGACGGAGGTGTCGGCAACGTCGCGAGACTCGGGGATGCTCACGAGCGGTGTCCCGCCGGTGGTGGTGAAGGACAGTCCGTCGAGGATGTCATGGCCGATGGCATTGGTGGCCGTGATCTTGACGTCGTAGTTCGTGGCGGGCTGCAGCGACGAGAGGGAGACGATCGCGTTACTGCTGGATGCGCCGACCTCGCGTTGTTCGGTGCTCCACGTCTGTGTCGTCCCCGACGGCCGGTATTCGACGAGGATTGAGGTGCGCAAGAGTCCCGGATCGAAGGAGAGGGAGACGTTTGCCGACCTGCGTCCGCCTTCCGCGGCCGCGCTTCTGATTGTGGGAGCGTCACCGAGCGTCGTGAACGAGAAGGTGTCGGCCGTGGCGTTGCCGACCTCGTTCGATGCGTCGACGCGCACAAAGTAGGTGGTGCGCGGTGCAAGCGAGCCGATTCGCGCGTTGAGTTGATGTTCGCCGTCTCCGCGCACGGTGCCGAGGATCGCCGTGGCGACATTTCGGGTGAAAGCTTCGTCGGTTGCGTAGGTGACGGTGACCTGCGTATCGAGCAGATTCGCATCGACGGCGGCGTTGATCGACGCCACGTCACCGCCGATGTCGGCGGCAGAGGTGGCGGAGATCGTTGGTGATGCACCGAGCGTGACGAACGACGAAGAAACGGACTCGGTCACCCCGAAGGTGTTGGTAGCGCGGGTCTTCACGTGGTATTCGGTTGCGGGACGAAGGTCGGCTACCGAGGCGGAGAAGGTGACCGGGGCGAAGAGCTGCGCCAGCGTGGATTGCTGCGTACGGCGCAGCGGAACATTCACGGTCCGCGCACCGTCGAAGGACGGTGTGGTTGAAATGAGAACCGTGATGCTCGCCGTTGCCCCATTCGGCACGAACGACCCCGCAATGGTGGCCGAGTGCGTACTCGCCGACTCGACCGTGGGTGGTGTCGCATCGGGGGTGCCGACGCGGAGTACTTCAGCGGGCGAGTAGACGGGTGCGGCGGTTCCGTTGCCGACACTGCCGCGCAGGTTCGAACCCCAGCAGAAGATGCGGCCAGCGGTGGACGTGATGCAGGTGCCCGCGAGGCCGACCTCGAGGCGCCCGGCCCGCAAGTCATCGGGGAGGGCCGCGGTGCGAATGGTCTTGCCGCCGTAGGACTGGCCCCATCCGAGCGCGCCTTGGTCGTTGCTGCCCCAACAGAGTGTTGCACCGGCGTTCGTGATTGCGCACGTGTGATACCAACCGGTTTGGATGTCGGTGAGGATCGTTCCGGGTGGTAAGGCCACGGGTCGTGGCGTGCGGCTGTGCGTATAGGTGTCGTCGCCGAGTGCGCCGTTGTAGTTCTGGCCCCAGCACCATCCGCCGCCGGCGGTGTCGACGGCGCAGGCGCGTTCGAGGCCCGCGCTGATGGAAGACAAGACGATTCCTTCCGGCATGGCAACGCGCATGAAGACCTTCGATGTGCCCGTGGTTCCGTTTCCGAGTTGTCCTGCCGCGTTCACGCCGCTGCAGTAGGCAGCACCGTTCGTTGCCACTACGCACGTGAAACCGATGCCCGCGGACACGACGGCGGGCACGGCCGAGGCGGGTAGTTGCACGCGAACGGGCAGGTGCGTGTATTCCATGTTGCCGACGCCGAGTTCGCCCGAATTCCAATCGCCGTGGCAGTAGAGATGCCGTTCCGCGGTGAGCGCGCATACCTGTGATGCACCGACACTGAGCTGCGTGACGACACTGCCCGCGGGAAGCAGGAGACGACCGGGCGGGCCGGATTCACCCCAGCAATACACGTTTCCTGACTCGGTGAGACCGCACGAGGAGAAGTAGGAGCCTGCCTCGATGTGGTGGAAGCGTTCACCCGCGGGAAGGCTGACGAGCGATGGCGCGAGGACGGTCGACGTGCTGTCGGACGTTCCGAGGCTTCCGTAGCGATTCCACCCCCAGCACAGCCCGCGGCCGTCGGTGGTGACTGCACACGTGCGGTGATAACCGGTAGAGACCGAGACGTAGGTGAACGGTGCGGCACCGGCTGGCGAGGCACCGAGACCAACCGTGAGGATGGACGTGGCGAGGATGACGCCAACGGCGGCGATCAGACGAAGTCTCATGCGCCCACCGTACGGGGTGGGTGCGACAACGCGTTTCAGGCCCCGAAGACGCGCGCCTGGAGTTTGCGCATGCCGCCCAGCCAGCGGGCATGCTGCGACGCACGGGTGGTCATGTACGTCTCGACTTCGGGGTGCGGCAGGATCAGAAAGCGTTCGTCGCGAATCGCCTCGAGCACCACGCGCGCAACGTCATCGGGCTCGAGAACTGCACCCGCCGCCCTGACGACATCACCGGCCGATGCGAAGTTCGGCCCGGTTGTGGACTTGTCGGGGTTCAGCATGTTCGTGTTCACGCCCTGTGGGCAGAGACAACTGACGCGCAGGCCGCGGTCGTGGTAGGTGATCGACAACCATTCGGCGAATGCAACGGCGGCGTGTTTGGTGACCGAGTACGGCGCAGAGCCGATTTGCGCGAGCAGTCCGGCAGCCGAGGCAGTCGAGCAGAAGTAGCCGCTCTTGCGTGCAAGCCATTCGGGCATCAACAACTCGGCTGCATAGCGGTGCGCGTGAACGTTGACGGCAAAACTGATGTCCCAGTCGCGGTCACTTGCACTTTCGAGGTCGGTTCCCATGCCGACACCGGCATTCGCAAAGAAAAGATCGATCGCACCGAAACGTGCGCGTGCATGTTCGATCACCGTGA
The DNA here is from genome assembly GCA_005787785.1 of Actinomycetota bacterium. Lineage (GTDB taxonomy): Bacteria > Actinomycetota > Acidimicrobiia > Acidimicrobiales > Ilumatobacteraceae > F1-20-MAGs119. Next base: position 5,719 of record SXZT01000158.1, on the reverse strand, counting down.
CGTTCCCGGCGCGTGACCCGATGTCGGCGGCGATCGCGGTGGCCGAGTCGGGTCGCGCGGTGTTCAAGTCGTTGCACACCGCAAAAAGGCGTGTCTCATCGAGATCGGTGATCGTGACACGGGCTCCGGCCGCATGAAAGGCACGGGCGAGTGAGCGGCCGATGCCGCCCGCTGCTCCGGTGACGACAACGTGGGAAGCCGAGGAGATGTCCATGAGGACTCGATCGTAGATCGCGGTCGCAATGACACGATTCGCACCGAACCTGTGGGTAATGTCACGTTGGGTCGGTAGTGGGGCACGTCACGCTTGCTGCTAGACCAATGGCAGGAGGCATGCTGTGAACGGAACAATCCTCGAAACTCACGAAGTCAACGGCACCGCAGCGTCGGTCACCGAAGCGCTGGCGATCGTCGACAAGGCTCTCGCGGAGATGCTGCGTCGCGAACTCGTGTCGAGCGGCGAAGTCGCAGACCTGCTCCTCGACCTGCGGTCGATTCTCACTGCGGCGTCGAAGCCCGCAGTCGCCGCCACCAGCGCGGCTTCCTGACGTCCGTCGCGCCGGACAGCGGTGCGGAATCTCCATCAGCCACTTGTGCGGAACTCGACCGTGCCGTCGGCGTCTGGGTCGGCGCAAAGCAAGCGATTTTTGCGAACGATTCCTCGACGCAGGTGCGCAACAGTTCCGGGTCCGCCACCGCGGCCGTGTCGACATGCAGGCCCATGTCGAGGTTTCCGTCGTTGCTGAGGAGCGTCAGGTTGAAGGCCACCCCACCGAGCGGGCCGACCGGGTGATTGGCGAGAATGCGCGCCCCGCCGATGAAGAGTGGAATACCCGCACCACGCACGTTCGAGGTTGCGAAGTCGACCGTCTGGCTTTGGGCGCGGGCGAGACGGGTGAGAACTGAAATCGGAAGTGCCTGGGCGATGCCCGCCAGGGTGTCGAGACTGGCCTCGCCGGATGCCGCTCGCATCGAGGTGGCCATCTCGTTGATCGCAGCGAAGCGTTCCTCGATCGGCATCTCGCCCGTCGGCACGATCAGTCGCACAAGAGTGAACGCATTCGAGGCGGATTCGTCGGTGCGGGTGCTGACGGCCATCGACGTGCGCAACGATTCGACCGGTGCGCCGAGACGGCGGTGGTATTCGCCCGCGGCATCCGCGGCAGCCGTCACGAAGGCCGTGTTCAGCTTTCCACCCAGCGCCTTCGATGCCTCGTGCATCGTGCGATAGGACACGGACAACGCCTCGAGGCGACGGCCGAGGGAACGCTTCGTCCACAGCGGGCTTCGTGCGGGGTCGGTGTCACCGAGTTGTTTCATCACGGCGCGGACGCTGGCCGCTGTTTCGGCGCCGGTGGTCGGAAGGCCGGCGGGGTCGCTGAGGGCGTCACGCACCTGCTTCACGAACGACAGCGGGATGCGCAGTGCATCGGCCATCGCGGCACGCAGCACGTCGGCCGCGTCGTCATCAGGGTGCGAGTCGTCGATTTCAGGTTCGGACAGTGGTGCGGGTTCGGGTGCATCGCGCTCGAGGTCGATGAACTGCATCGAGAGCAGAACGCCACCCTCGCCGTCGGTGATGGTGTGGTGGATCTTGCTGATGAGCGCACTGCGTCCACCTGCGACGTTGTCGACGATGAGGAACTGCCACGGCGGCCGCGCCCGGTCGAATGGATCGGCGGTGAACAGGGTCGCGAGGTCGAGGAGCTGGCGCATCGACCCCTCGCCGGGAAGGGCGATGTGTCGCACGTGATGGGCGAGGTCGAAATACGGATCGGGCTGCCAGAACGGAGCACCGAGATTGGCGGGTGCGGGCTGCACACGTTGCCGAAGCCGAGGGAAAGCGACGGTTGCGCGGTGCATGCGGCGCATGAACGCCGCGACGTTCATCGGCCGGTCGAGAATCGAGATGTTGGAGAACGTCGACGAGAGGAACGGATCCTTTTCGAGGCGCCACATCAGGCCCTCTGCGTCGGTCATGCGCTCGGTCATCGTGGGTCCATCACTGGGGCACGGTCGTGTGCTTGAACTCGTTCAGGATCGGCCAGGCGATGTCGTCGAGGACGCGCTCGATGGTGGAGATGGCGACATCGTCATTGCCTTCGGACGTGCGCAGGAGACGCACGAAAACAGCCTTGTCGTCGACGACGAACGTCGGTACGCCCCACACCTCGTGGCTGTTCACGTATTGCATGTGTTCACGCGCGATGGTGCGCAGCGGTTCACCCGTTTCCACTCGACCGAAGATGTCGTCGGCGTCGAATCCCGCGTCGGAGAGCATGCCGGCGATCTTCCCGCGGTCGTTCAGGTTGCCTGCGCGCGTGTGACGGTATTCGTAGACGGCGTGATGAAAGCGCGGGAACCTTTCGGGGTCGGCGTCACGGGCGGCCACACCGACCTGAAGGGCGAAGAGACCCGAGTCGGCCTGCGGCGTTTCCCAAATGGGCGGCAGGTCGGCATCGCGGTTCGATTGGCCCAGGCAGTAGGGAAGAAAGGTCACGTTCCAGTCGGCGCCGGCGAGCAGGCCGGTGACGACATGGTCGTGCACGATGCGCCCGTACGGGCATCTGTAATCCCAGGTCACTGCGAATGAGCGCGTCACGCGCTCAACCTACAAGCGGTGCCGCAAGAAGACCAAGGGCTGCCCCCACGACGGCCCCGCCGAGAATGTCGGAGAAGTGGTGGAGGCGCACCATGATGCGGCTGAGCGCCACGCCGACGGCGAGCACGAAGAAGACCGCAACCCACGCGGCGGGAACGAGAGTCGACAAAACGGTCGCGGCGAAGAAAGCCGACGAAGAATGTCCACTCGGAAATGACGAGGTGACCGGGGTTCTCACGCTGAACCTGTCGTCACCGTTCGCGTTGGGTCGACCGCGTTTGAACAGACGCTTCAGACCTTGGTTCACCACTAGGCTCTCGGCGCCGAGCAACACCGAAAAGACGAGCGCTTCGCCCGCCCGCGACGCGCTGCCGATCGCGCGCAGCCAAATGACGGCGTGCCACACGAGGCTGAACTCGCCGGCACGACCGAGAAGTGAGAACAGACCTTGCGACACCGTGTTGTGGCGTGCGGGTTCGAGTCTGGTGTCGACCCACTCGTCGATGCGCCCGATGTTCATCGTCCTGCAACGGTCTGCTCGCACGTTGCAATGAAGTCCGCGAACCGGTCGGGATCTTCCATCGGTCCGAAGTGTGACACTTCGTTCCACGCCTCGTGATGCGCACCGGGAACCTGCTCGGCGACACGCGGCGCGATGGCCGAGGGTTGGTACTGCTGTTCGGGGCTGCCGACGACCCACAGTGGCACCGCCAGCGACGGGAGCAAGTTCCACGTTTCGTGACTGCCACCGGTTTCGTATGTACGCGCCTCGTGTTCCGGGTTGCACTTGAGCGTGACTCCATCGTCTGTGGGGCGGAAGCCATGGACCACGTAGGCATCGAGTGCATCACTGCGGAACGCAGACATCGGAGGTTTCGAGGAAAAGTTCGCCCGCGCCTCGTCCATCGAGGCAAATGTTGCGCGACGACGGCGTGTGAGCGCGGCCAGTGGATTCGGGGGCAGATCGTCGGGTCGGAAGCCCGACTGGGGGAAAATGATCGGCTCGAAGGCGATGATTGCTCGGAACAGCGCGGGCTCGCGCAGTGCCGCCATCACGAGCGTCGCGCCACCCATCGAGTGGCCGGCAGCGACGATGGGGCCGTGGTTCACCTCGGTTGCGACGTGGCGCGCCGCGGCGAGCGCGTCGTCGCCGAAGGCAGTCCACCGTACGTTCCAGTCGTCGGGCACCGCAGAGTCGCCGTATCCGCGGTGGTCGTGGGCCCAAACATCGAAGCGACCCTCGAGGCGCCGTGCGACCGGTATCCAACACCGTCCATGGAAGCCCGTCGCGTGCGAGAGAAGAAGGACGGGAAGCGAACCGGGTTCGCAATCGGAGAGATGGTGGAGCGCGAGTGAGATGCCGTCGGTGGATCCGACCCGCACGGTGTTCACGACGAAGTGCCCTTCGATTCGTTGTATTTCGGTTCTCGCGGCAGGCCGAGGAGGCGTTCGCCGATGATGTTGCGCTGCACCTGGCTGGTTCCCCCGGCGATGCGACCGCCCGGTGCGGCGAGCATGCCCGTTGCGTCCCCGCCCTCGAGAATCGACATCGCGCCGGCAATGTCGCCTTTCAACATTGCGGTATCGAACATCATTTCGGTGATGCCGAGTTTCATGAGTGATGCCGCTGTCGATGCCTCGGGGCCCTGACGTTGCCCCATTGCCTTGAACGCATGGCCGCGTGAGAGCAATTGCGCAAGTCGGTCGCGGGACATCGCGTCGAGCTCACGACTGGTGCCGAGTTGGGCCATCGACTCGAGGCGACGCTCGAGGCCGATGACGCTTGCACCGATGTGTCCGCGCTCGCTCGTGAGCACCGCCATGCCGACACCCCACCCACCGTGCAGTGGCCCGAGCAGGCATTCAGACGACAGTTCGACGTCGGTGAAGAAGACCTCGTCGAATTCGGCTTCGCCGGTCATCTGGCGCAGGGGGCGAATTTCGATACCGGGCGTGTCCATCGGGCAGAGGAAGAACGAGATGCCCTCGTGCTTGGGCGCGTCGGTGTTCGTGCGCGCCATCAGGATGCCCCAGTTGCTGTAGCGGCCGCCGCTGCACCACACCTTCTGGCCGTTCACGATGAACCGCTCACCGTCACGGATGGCCTTGGTCGACAGACCGCCGAGGTCGCTGCCCGCACCCGGCTCACTGAACAGTTGGCACCACACGTGGTCGGCCGCGAGGGTCGAATTCAGGTGCAGTGCCTGTTGCTCCGGGGTGCCGAAGCGGAGAATCGACCCACCCGCGAGGACGAGGCCCACCATGTTGAGAACGGGCGGTACGCCGTGTCGTGCGCAGAGTTCGATCCACGAGGCCGTGTGGGCGGACGTGAGTCCTTGGCCGCCGTGTTCAACCGGCCAGTGGATGCCGGTGAAGCCCGCCTCGTTCAGGCGGATCTGCCAGGCACGGCCCTTGTCGATGAGATCCGGAGGGCAGATTGCGCCGTAGTCGCGGGGCGCCGTCGAGGCGCTGTCGTTCAGCCACGCCTCGGCGCGGGAGCGGAACGCTTCGACGGTCTCCGTCATCGGGTCACTTCAACTTGTTGAAGAACGCGGCCGTTTCTTCGGCGAGGTTCTGCGGAACGAAGTAGTCCTTCTGGCTCATGATCGCGTCCCAGTTGTCGCGCACGTCCTCGAGGCTGTGACCGGGCTTGGTGTAGCCCTGGGTCTCGCCCAAGAAGACGTTCGCCACGCGACCGCCGCCGACGCTGTACACATGGCCCGTGACGGGGCAGTCTTCGTGGGCGAGCCACGCGACGATCGGCGACACCTGTGCCGGATCGAGCTTGTCGGCGAGTGCACCCATGAGATCTTCGGTCATGCGCGTGAGTGCAAGTGGTGCGATCGCATTCGCCTTGATGTTGTACTTCGCACCTTCGACGGCGAGCACTCGCGTGAATCCGACGAGGCCGAGCTTTGCTGCGCCGTAGTTCGTCTGGCCGAAGTTTCCGAAAATGCCGGCGGCCGAAGAGGTCGAGATGATGCGGCCGTAACCCTGTTCGCGCATCAAGACCCATGCCGGCTGTGTCACGTGGAAGGCGCCCTTCAGGTGGACGTCGAACACCGGGTTCATGAGGTCGGGCGACATGTTGTGGACGGACTTGTCACGGAGGATGCC
>SXZT01000157.1 GCA_005787785.1 Actinomycetota bacterium | reverse complement strand
GCCCACCGCTACGTCGCCACACCCAAGCGTTCGTTCGTCATCATGGACTGCCCCGGGCACGTGCAGTACACCCGCAACATGGTCACCGGCACGTCGACGGCCGATCTCGCCATCATCCTCATCGACGCGCGCCACGGCGTGGTCGAACAAACCCGACGTCACAGCATCCTCACGTCTCTCCTTGGGGTCCCGCACCTGGTCGTCTGTGTGAACAAGATGGACCTCGTCGGTTACAGCGAAGGTCGTTTCAACGAGATCCGCGACGACTTCGAGGATTTCGCGTCGCGGCTGCAGCTTCGTGACGTCACGTTCCTGCCGATCAGCGCACTCAAGGGCGACAATGTCGTCGAGCGCTCCGACGACCTGAAGTGGTTCGAAGGACCGACCCTGCTCCATCACCTGGAGAACGTCTACACCGCCAGCGACGACAACAAGATCGACGTGCGATTCCCCGTGCAATACGTGATTCGTCCGCGCACCGCCGAACACCACGATTACCGCGGTTACGCCGGAACGGTGGCAGGTGGAGTGCTGCGTGTCGGTGACGAGATCGTGGTGTTGCCGAGCGGCCTCTCGTCCACGATCACCGGCATCGACTCGGCCGATGGCCCCCTCGACGAGGCGGTTCCCGGTTCCGCGGTCACGATTCTTCTCGCCGATGACCTGTCGGTCACCCGCGGAGACATGATCTGCCGGCCCAACAACCGGCCCCGGGTCATTCAGGACCATGATGCGATGCTGTGTTGGCTCGACTCCAATGCACAGTTGAACCCGGCCAAGCTCTACACCCTCAAGCACACCACCCGTTCGACGCGTGCGAAGATCGGGGAAGTGCGCTACGTGCTCGACATCTCCGATCTGCACCGCAAGACACCCGAGGGTCCGCTGTCGATGAACGACATCGCCCGCGTCACGGTGCACACGGCCGAGCCGTTGCTGCGCGACGACTACGAGCACAACCGCATCACCGGCTCGTTCATCCTCGTCGACGAGTCCACAGGTGCCACCGCCGCGGCCGGAATGTTGCTGCCGCCCCGCGAGTGAGCGACATTCGCTGGCATCCGCAGTCCGTCGGTCGCGACGAACGGGCCAAGCGAGTGGGTCATGTCGGTGCAACCATCTGGATGACGGGCCTTTCGGGGTCGGGCAAGTCGACTGTTGCAAACGAAGCCGCCCGCATGCTCTTCGACGCGGGTGCGAACGTCTATGTGCTCGACGGCGACAACTTGCGTCACGGCCTGAACGCCGACCTCGGTTTCAGTGACGACGACCGAGCAGAGAACGTCCGTCGATTCGGTGAAGTGGCTCTCACTCTGGCCGATGCCGGAGTCATCGTCCTTGCGCCGGTCATCAGTCCGTTTGCGGCCGGGCGCAATGCCGTGCGCCGGCGTCACCACGACGTGGGTGTCGCCTTCGCCGAGGTGTTCGTCGCGACGCCGGTCGGGGAGTGTGCCGAACGAGATCCCAAGGGTCTCTACGCCAAGCAAAAGAGCGGCGAACTCACGGGCCTCACCGGCGTAGATGCGCCGTACGAGGCTCCCGAGTCACCCGAATTGGTCTTGGTAACGTCGAATCGCAGCGTGAGTGACTGCGCCGGGGAACTGGTCTCGGCTCTGTCCCACCTGTGGAAGACGCCGAATTGATGTTCACCCGCAAGCCGTACGTTTACACCGAGCGCGCCCTTTTCGTGGGTCACACTCTCGTCGCGCCGCGCGTGAAGGTCGCCTACATGCCGACGACGAAGTCGGCCTGCAGCTCGATCAAGATGATGCTCGCCGAGGCGAACGACTCGTACCGTCCCGAGAACGCCCGCTATCTCCACAGCCCGAACATCTCGATTCCGCAGGCCATCCATCAAATAGAGGTCAGTGGACTCACGCTGTTTCGCTATCTGCCCGCGAAGGAACAGGACGAAATCTGGGAGTCGTCCGACTGGTGGCGCGTCGGTGCGCTGCGTCACCCGTATGCGCGCACGTACTCGGCCTTCGAGAATCGCATTCTCATGCAGTCCCCCAGCGTGTTGTCCGATGAGGTGTGGCAGTTCTGCACCGACGACCGGGTCGACGGCAACATCGACATCGCCTCCACCTTCCGGCGCTTCGTCCACACGTTGAGAGGCAAACCCGATCTTTTCTTCGTCGACGACCACTTCACCGCGCAATGGGGTTCGGTCCGCGACGACCACGTTCGGTACACGCACTTCTTCCGTGTCGACAAGCCGGGCGAGATGGACCGCTTCGCCAAGGAGCTGAGCGAACGTTCGGGACGCGACATCCGTCCCAAGCGTCTGAACGAAGGCCTCGGGATCAAATACCGCGATGTGATGGACGCCCACACTGCGGTCATCATCGAAGAGATCTACGCCGATGATTTCAACCGTTACGGGTTCGAGCGTGAAACATTCCCGACCGAACCACTGAAGCTCGTCACGACCGCGCGTGAAACCCGCGCGATCGAATACTCCCGTGACATCACGCAACGCATGCGACAGATCTCGCGTTTGGCCCGGAGCCGTCGTGGATGGAAGTACGGCGCTGGTCAGGTGCTGCGCGACGTCGGCCTTCGAGCCAAACCACCCCGCGGTTCGACCAATTTCGATGTGCCATCCGAGCGAGGAGACCATTCCCGCGACCGATAGCATCGCCTGCGCGCGGTCGCTTGCGACTGTCGCTGGCGACGTGGCGGAATGGCTTACGCAGCGGCCTGCAAAGCCGTTTATCCGGGTTCGATTCCCGGCGTCGCCTCTGGTCAACCCACTTGCTGTGTGAGCATCTCGACGATGTTTGCCGGCACGAAGTTGTTCTCTGTCGTCGTCTCGGCTTCGACGAGTTCGACCATGCGTTGAACGACCTCTTGCGGGTCCATCTGGTTGGTGGTGACGAGGTCTTTCATCATGAGGTGCATGTCGCGGTTGGGGGCGTTGATGGCCTTGTCGTCGAACCATTCCCACATGGTGTCGGCCATGCGGTCGTTGAAGCCCGTGTTGTAGGGGCCGGGGTTCAGCAGGCAGACATCGATGCCCTGCGG
>SXZT01000156.1 GCA_005787785.1 Actinomycetota bacterium | reverse complement strand
GATTCGACCTCGCTACCGCCGCTTGCGTCGGACGGCGGCGAGTGTTCACCGCTAGGTGCGATCCACCAGTCGAATCCCGTCGTCGTTCCCCCGCCCGAACCGAACAGTGCGGAACAGAGCTATTCGGGCGGTGAATGTTCGTTCTACGAGCAGTACCGATCGTTCCCGGGCATCGGCCGTTACGAATTCATCTGGGATGCCGCCACGACACCGCAGAGCACGTCCGGCCGACCCGCCGTCATCGAAGTTTCCCGTAACGGCATCACTTGGACGACTCTCGCGACCCAGTGGTCGCCGAAGAAGCCGCACTCAGCCGTGGCGTACCTCACCATGGCGGGCAACCTGCGCATCCGCGTCCGACCATCATGAACTTGGCCTCACCGCGCCAGCGGGTGAGCGTCTCCTACGAACTCGATCAGTTCGATGATGTTGCCCTCGGGATCGCGGCCGTAACAGGCACGTAGCGAGCCAACGGAACCTTTCGGCGTGGGCGGCGCGTGAAACGTCATGCCGAGATCCCGCAGGCGGGCGTAGTCCGCATCGATGTCGTTCGTCTCGACGCAGAAGTGCGTGTAGCCGTGGTCGCTCGCCGGGCGGTCCGAAGGGTTCGGCGCACCGACGGGCGAGGTGTATTCGAAGATCTCGATGTTGAAAGTGCCGCACCTCATGATCGCGGTCTTCGCAGCCGAATTGCGCAGGCCGACGATGCCGTCGATCATCGGGTTGCCGGCTTGCCAACCACCGCGCGAGACGAGTTCGAAGCCGAACGCCTCGGCATACCACGCAACGATGGCATCGACATCACGCGTGGAGATTGCGACGTGATTGATACCCGTGATCATTGGTGTGCGTACGTCAGGCCTTCGAAATCAACCACGAGGCAGTGGCCGAGACAACTATGTAGGCACCCGCAGTCATCGGGTACACGTCGTCGATCTCGCCGTACTCGTCGAGGGTCTTCTCGACGAGGAAACCATCCTTGTCGTAGACACGCACCGTGAAGGCGTCCTCTCCCTCGTGGACGACCGCCAACTCGGTGTCTTTGCCCGCATAGCGATAGACGGCATCGCTGTCGCCCGCGACTTCACCGTCGAAGACCGGCACGGTCGTCGCTGCCGACATCTTCACTTTCCAGTTGCCTTCACCGCTGATGTCGAGCGCGGCAACGTCGTATGGCGTCTCGGCATCTCCACCACGGGCCAACAGAACAGTGCCTGTGTACGGCCCGTACGACGAGACGATCATGTCGATCATCGACTCTTCGGCGTCGACGGTCGAGATGGTCACACCGTCGGCCCCATCGAACTCGATGGTCGCTATGGCAACCATGCCCGCGGGCAGGCCGAGACTGACGACCTCACTACCTGATCCCGAGAAAGTCTTCGGTGTGAACTTCTTGCTGGCCGCATTGGACGAGCCGGAATTCGAGGGCAGGTCACCCGCGTCACACAGGATGCCGTTCGTGTCGACATCGAGCTTCTTGTTCAACTTGTAGATGGCCGCATTGACCACGGCTTTCGTCTTTCCCTTTGCCTTCTTCGTGGACGCCACACCGTTCTTGTAGGTCTTCAACAACGCGGTGCAATTGGCGAACTTCTTCGGCGCCGGTTTGGAGGCGGCAACCGGCCCGGCCATCGGAATGCTGATGACAAGGGCGATTGCCGCAATCACACGCCGGCGATTGGTGAATTTGTGTCCGAACCCCATGGCCCTGACATTACGCCTGTCGGTTGACCATGCGTGTACGCCCTCGGTCACGGAAGGGTGTAGGTGTTTTCGAACTCGTCCTGCAACACAGTTGCCACATGCCCCGTCGTGTCGACAACGAGCTCGGCCTCGAGGACCCGCACCCTGTAAGTCCATCCTTCGGGAAGGGCCAGTCGTCCCCCGAGGTTCGCCAACGACTCCTCGGTCATGGACGGGTCGACGCCGATGCACCGGGCCTGCATGACGTAGGCCGCACCCTCGGGATTCACCAACTCGTACACCTGCTTGCCCGCATCCCAGAAAAACACGGCTCCTCGGTCCACGTATCGTTCGGTGTAGGGCGCCGACTGCGGGTTGTTCCCCAGTTCGATGACGGCAATGCGACGCATCAGCAGACCATTGAACTCACGCAGTACTGGCGCGACAGGTGCCACCTTCGTGCCGAGACCATCGAGCATCCAGTGCCGCGGTCCGTTCAACTTGACGAAGACCGCTCCTAGATCGGCCGCAATCGCCCCGGGATCGAGAGTCGACCACAACTCTTGGGGGCAATCGTTCAGCATCTGCGTGCCGTACACCTCGGCTTCCAGTTTTTCCCCGCGGGCGAACACGGCAAGAACTTCGCCGTAGCGGACACCTCGCATGTCGCTGATCAATCGTTGGGGTGAATCGCTCACTCGACTGACAATAACCAGCCCACACGTGTCAGGTGTCGGCGCCCTCGGCACGGCGTCGGTCGATGATCTGCCGACATTGGACAATCCAGTTGCCGCTGCGAAACCCGTAGTAGCCCCGCGAGCGGTACACGTTCGTCCCGCTGAACGTGCGGTTCTCTTGGTTCCAACCGAGGTGCTTGATGTACGTCTCGAGTTCTTCCGTCGTCAACGCCTCGAGAATCTCGTGCGTGAAGCCGCTCTTGCCTGCCGTCGGGTCTGGATACGGGTTCGTCGTCACAGCACAGCACCGTCTTCGTCGACACCGTCGTCGTCGAACAAGCCGTTGTCGAGTCGCACGTCGGCTTCAAGGAGAGCGAGGTAGTTCTCTTCCCACAGCCACCACACCGGCGCTGCGGGTCCGCCCTCGAAGGTGAAGCCCGCGGGCAACGTGATCAACGTCGACGTGTCGCCAACCACCCAGCGCTGCAGCGCCTCGCGGATGACCGGAAGCCAGGCTTCGGCCACCTGGGTGTCACGGTGAATCGACTGCGCGATCCCCCGAAGAAAGTCGTTGACTTCCCAACTGATCACGACGAAGTCATGAAGCAATTCTCGTTCTGCCATGTTGTCCTCTTTCTGTCATCACGCTGATGCGTGAACCGGAAAGACAACAAGAGCCCGATGTTTGCGAATCTCGAGCTCGCCCGGTGGACGAACCGACACTCACCACATCGTCCCGCGCTATTGCGAGGGACTGGCACCGTGGCCGGACTGGCTCGGTTGCCGGACCCGGGTTCGCACCCGGGCCGCTCTTGATGTCTGGCATCAACCTAACCGAGGGGTGTTACTCGCGTTTCGCCCCGCGCGCCGCCTACCCGCGCTGAGCCCTCGATCGAGATCTGACCAATCGAGTCAGCCGAACGACCGAACCGGAAGCACGCCGTCGTAACCCGTGCCATAGGGAAGGCTCTGCTTCGTCGCGATGCCGGGCAACCAAAAGAGGTAACGCTGGAGGGGTACGGTCATGGAAGAATCCACCATTGCGACGCCATTGAAATTCGTCGGGAGATTCAGTCGCCCCGCGTTCGACCAATTCATCATCTGAGTGGTGTGGGCGGCGGTGGGCAACGCCCAGTTGGCAACTCCGTTGATCGTCAGATTCGCTACGTACCCTGAAATCTGCGTGTAATACAAAATGGTCGCGGCAGACACGGGCGCGGTTTCGGTGAAACGGGGCGACGATGGCGACGACCTCAGGAGCAGGCCTCCGCTCGGCCCCGGGTCGCCGACCACTGCAGCCGAGGTGAGAGAAACGTTGTACTGCTTCACAGCTTGGCCGTCGACGGTCACCGACAAGACCCCTGTGGCCGCGAAGCCTCCGTAGATCCGATAGCCAAGCGTCGTCACACCGTCCGAGGTGACATCTGGTTCGATTTGTCGACCCCAACTCATGCCCGAATCGGGGAAGGAGCCCCGCTGGTACGCCACGACCACTTGGCGCGCACCGGCCACATTCACGGGGTTGCCCTTGGCATCGGACTGGCGGATTCTGCCGATCGGGCCGCCGGATGCAACTGCGACGAACGAATCGTCCTTGGTAGCAATCTCGTACGTGAATTGACTTGCCTGGCCGGGAGCCAACGTCACCACGGCACCCGACACGATGGGGAGTTCCGCAAGGCCCTTTCTCACCCGATACGTCGGCATGTACGTGACCCCTGACCGTCCGGCGACGACGACGTCGGCAAAACTGATTTGACCACTGGATCCCGATGTGGCCGAGTTGCCGGTGACCTCCAACATCGACGACGTCACCGAATTGGGAAGCATTGGCAGAAGGGTGACGCTCGCGGTCCACCCCGACTCGGCAACCGCGTTGCCCCAACGATCGGCAATTTTCAGTAATGGTTGGGTCGTCGCACGCGAGCCGCTGGCGAGACCATCGAGTTGGCGTTGCAACTCGGCTTTGCTTGCGGCACCCGCCGAAATCACCGTGTTCGCTGCAGCCTGCAGCGCAACGCCGCCGTTCGGCGCAAACGACAGTCGGTACGTACCGATGGTTCCACCGAACGTCATCGCCCCGAACGTGGCGATGCCGGACGCGTCCGTTGTCACCGAGTAATTGGAGATCTCGAGCGACCGATCGCTGACCGACGCGGTGACGGTGACACCGGCTCGCTCGACGCGGTTGCCGAATTGATCAACGAGACGAACCGACGGCGTGGTCGACAAGGCACGACCCATCGATGCGGTCGTCGGAGGCTGTGCCACGAACTCGACCGTGGCAGCAGTCGCAGCGACCACGGTGACACTGGCTGAAGCCGACAGGGCCCGAGACCCACTCTCGTACCTGTATTCACAAACCGCCGTCCCGGCGCGGGTGACGACCTGACGTGAGAACGTCGCGACTCCGTCGGCATTTGTCTGAACTCCGGTCCACGTGTCGGAGCCCGTGCACTTGCCGAGCACGGTGATGGGCTCGGTGACGGCATTGCCCTGCGAATCAGCCGCTCCGATGTGGGAACTCGAGATGAAAGCCACTCCGGCCACGGCGCTCACCTCGTGCACCAGAACATTCAGCCGCTCGATCGGTCCGGCCGCGAGCGAAATCTCCTTCTGAAGGGTTGGCATCAGCGCGCTGTTGAACGAAATCGTGATTTTGCCCGCCTTCCCACTCACCTCCAGATCAGTGAATGTGGCCACACCATCACGGCCGGTTGTCGCCGTGGCGTTGGTGAGGGTGTTGGGTTCGGGTGCGCTGGCGGTGATCACCGTCCCCTCGTCGGTGATGACGTTCCCCGACACGTCGACAAGCATCACCGACGGCTGAACAGCAATCGCAACCCCGCTCCGCGCACCTGCGGGATTCTGAACGAACCGCAACTCCTCGGCTGCACCTGCCACAACCTCGATGACATGCGACGCATGCAGGTCAGCGTTGTCGTTCGAGGAGAAGGTGAGACTCCACACGCCTGCTTCGGCGACGATCGTCGGGTTGCTGAATGTTGCGTAGCCCGACTCATCGATGGTCGCACTCTCGTTTTCCACGGTCCCCTGCGGCATGGAGGCCGTCGCACCACTTGCGGAAACCGGCAACTCGTGAGGCGCCACCGCGAGGTTGATCTGCAGGTCCTGCGATTCGACCATGTTCCCGTATTGGTCGGCGACATGAACCTTGATTTCACCGGAAACGGGCATCGCATTGGTGGCCGTATCGGGTAACACGGTGTCAACGACCAGGCGGTCGGCCGTCGACGGAATGACTCTCAGCTTTACCTTCGCGGGTTCGATACCGTTTGGTCCGACGAACTCAATTTCCCAATCGCCTGCGGTCTTTCTCACCGGCAATGAGAACCTCGCGACTCTGACGTCGTTGGTCGTCGCCTCTCCAAGGACTGCACCGCCACTTGTCCGGGCCGTGATCTCCACGCCGGTCGGGCCCGCGAAATTGTCGGACGAGTCGAGGAAGTAGACGGACGCAACCCATTCGGTACCCGCTACAACAGTTTGGGTTTCACTGTAGACACCGATCGCCACCGGCGCACCCGGGACCAGATCGATTGTCGAGGTTACGGAGGCAAGACCTTCGGGTTCGAAGGTGACTTGGACCGGCCCGACAGATCCGCGCAGCACGAGATTGCGAAAGGTGGCAAGCCCTTCGTCGTTGGTCGTCGCTTGGCCGCCCTCTACAACGACATCTTCACGGTCGACGAGAACTTTGACAACGACGCCGGCACGACCCCGTGGATTGCCACCTTCGTCAACCAACTGAATGGCGGGGGCTGGGGAAACGATTGCACCACTGGTCGCAACTTTGAAGTCGGTCGACAGCACGCTCTTGCTGGGTGCGGACAACTCGATCGCGGCCTTCTGCACCTCGCTGTTCGGAATTGCGATCGTGGTCGGAGGTGAGAGAGTAGTCGGCGGTGTCGCAGTGGTTTGTGACGAAGCTTCGGCAACGGACGACTCGGCGGTGGTTGTACTGCTTGCTGCACCATCGGTCGGCAGCGAGGTCGCCGAAGAGATCATCGAGGTCGGCAGCGACTGCACAGGCACCCACAGTTTTTTCTTTCCGACCCTGCCGCACACTCGTGTCGTCGCGTTCGTCTTTTTGACTGCGCCGAGTTTTCGACAGGCCGCACCCTGCGGCTTTTGCGACGTGGCAGCGAACCAGACGAGGTCCTGACCGTTCAGACCGCAGACATGAAGAACCTTGGCGAACGACTTCGATTCGCCGGCCTTGGCACATTGCGTTCCTGCGATCGACTGCGTGTTGCGGTCGCGGTCAGCGTCTTGCGCGTCCCCACACGACACGACCAGCGATCCGAAGAGACCAGCCACCAGAAGCAATCCGAACCGACCAATGATGCTGCGACCCATGGCCACAGAATAAACCGTGTTTCAATCAATCGGAAGTCAGCAACGCGCTGTTGCGGTGGACTTGCACCGTGGCCGGACTGGCTCGGTTGCCGGAGCCGGGTTCGCACCCGGGCCGCTCTTGATGTCTGGCATCAACCTAATCACGGGGTGGGCGACGGCGACCGCGACGCGCAGGTTTCGGCACGGCCAACAGTGCGAGAGCGGTTTCCAGCGTCACCGCTTCGAACGTCATGTCTTCACCGACGCTGCGGGTCTCGCGACCACGCGACACGTACGGCCCGTAGCGACCGTCGATCACCCACACCTCAGCCCTCGACGCAGGGTCGACACCCAACAAGCGTCGGTCCGCCCGAGGCGCGTCCAGGCGTGCCAGCGCCCATTCCAGCGAAACCTCCGACGGATCCAACGCATCGGGAACCGAACGACGACGCCCACCCACTTCGACGTACGGACTGAACGACCCGCGGAACATCGTCCCCGGCCGAACAACCACGCGCTCCCCCGACGCCGGGTCGACACCCAGATCGAATGCCACCATCTCCCGCGCGTCGATTCCCACCAGTGCGTACTCGACAAGCGCAGCCAATCCGTCTCCTGCGCCCGAACCGAAAAAGAACTCGTGCAGCAACTCTTCGCGCATTGCGCCGTTCTCGGCGACTTGGTCGAGCTTGGCCTCCATCTCTGTTGTGAACTGCAGGTCGACCAACGGAGCAAAGCCCTGCATCAACACACGGTGCACGGCGAAGGCGGTCACGGTGGGAATCAACGCACGCTCGCCGTTGCGACTCCATACGTAGCGGTCGCGCAGTTTGGCGATGATCGACGCGTATGTC
>SXZT01000155.1 GCA_005787785.1 Actinomycetota bacterium | reverse complement strand
GCGCACGATCGTTGCCGCCCGGGACTTCAGCGAGTCGTCGACCTGTGACCGCAGCTCGTGACTCGCGATGAGGTAGGCGCTGATTGCCAGAACTCCGACGGTGACCAACGTGATGAGACCGCTGACGAGGGCCAGTTTCTTGCGGAGCGTCATGGCTTCACCGTGTAACCGACCCCGCGCACGGTGAACACCATGCGCGGTTTGCCGTTCTCCTCGGTCTTGCGCCGCAGATAGCCGATGTAAACGTCGAGGGACTTGGACCCGGTTTCGAAGTCGTATCCCCAGATTTCCTCGTACAACTGGTCACGTGTGACCACGAGACCGGCGCGCAGCATGAGCGCTTCGAGAAGGTCGAACTCGGTTTTTGTGAGATGGATCTCGCGGCCGTTGCGGTGGACCTGTCGACGTGCAGCGTCGAGGATCAGATCACCGACCTGCAGAACGGTGGCTTCCTCGGTGGTGACGCGGCGCCGGAGGAGTGCACGCACGCGGGCGAGCAATTCGTCGATGGAGAAGGGCTTGACGAGATAGTCGTCGGCTCCCGCGTCAAGACCCGCGACACGGTCGTTGACCTCGTGCTTGGCGGTGAGCAGAAGAATCGGTACACGCGACCCGCGCAGTCGCGCCTCGCGGCACACGGTGAGACCGTCGGCAAAAGGCATCATCACGTCCATCACGACGGCATCGGGGGGCGACGACGTGATGGCTGCGAGCGCCGCCGCGCCGTCGCTCACCACACTGACGCGATAGCCCTCGAGTTCCAACACCCGCAGGACCGCAGAGCGCACGGCGGGGTCATCCTCGGCCACGAGAACACGGGGGGCATCCACGTTGTTCGTCGGGACCGTGTTGGTCGCGGAGGCCATCTTGCAAACGGTACCGATGCGAAGGGGCCCATCGGAATGCAGCGGTGTGATTCTTCGTGATTCCTTACTTATCGACTCGTCGCCACCGGTCGACCGGACATGGGCTCAGAGACGGCCCTCGGACAACAAAGCCTTGACCTCGCGTGCCCGTACGCGGACCTCGGCGATGTCGGTCAGTTTCTGCGCCGCACGCACCTGCGTGGCGATCCGCGGGTTGCGGACGAACGTGGTCGCGTGCCTGTCGAGAAAGTCCCAGTACAGAGTCGTGAAGGGGCAGGCATCGTCGCCGGTGCGCTTCTTGCGGTCGTAGCGGCATCCCTTGCAGTAATCGCTCATCTTGTCGATGTAGGCGCCGCCCGATGCGTAGGGCTTCGTCGCCATGCGCCCACCGTCAGCGAAAAGGGCCATCCCGACGACGTTGGGGACCATCACCCACTCGGCGGCGTCGACGAAGACCCGCGACATCCAGTCGGTGAATTGTCGGGGCTCGACACCCGCGGTCAGTGCCAGGTTGCCGAGGATCATGAGCCGTTGGATGTGATGCGCCCACGAACGTTCGTTGATGCCTTCGACAACCTTTCCGACGCAATTCATCGACGTTTCTCCCGTGGAAAACGCCGGCGGCAGGTCGAGGTCGGCCCCGAGGGCATTCTCGTCGCGGTAGGAGGGCATCCACATCCAATAGAGACCCCACACGTACTCGCGCCACCCGATGATCTGGCGCACGAAACCTTCGACCGACGCGATGTCGGCGCGACCCTCGCGGTGCGCACGCTCTGCCGCACGCACCACTTCCTCGGGCATCAACAGCCCGTTGTTCAGGTACGGAGACAGTAGCGAATGCGCGAGATGCCAGTTGTCGTTCAGCATCGCGTCTTCGTGCGGGCCGAACATCGGCAGCAGGTTGTCGATGAAGTGCTCGAGACGTCGCACTGCACCTGCGCGGGTCGTGGCCCACCAACCAACCGGCAATGATCCGGTGCCGACGTGCGCCTCGACGTCTTGCATGACCTGTCGGTCGATCTCGTCGAAGTTGTCGATGAGCGGTGTGGACCAGCGGTCGTGGCCGTCGCGGGGCGGCGGCTCGCGGTTCTCGTCGTCGAAGTTCCACCTCCCGCCCGCGGGTTCGTCGCCGTCCATCAACACGTCGAGCGTGGTGCGTTGATGACGGTAGAAGTCCTCCAACTTGAAGGTCTTGTAGCCCTTCGCACGCCGCGCATCGACCCAGTCGACGAATCCGCCATGGTGGAGGAGGAACTGGTTCGAGGACACCGTCGCGACGTCGAGGTCGGCAAGCAGTTTCCGCGCGCCGACGCTGTTCGGCTCGGTTGCAACGATTTCGGTGTCCGGATGGACCCGGCGATGTTCGAAAATGGCGGTGCGGAACGAAGACGACTTCACGTAGTCCACGGTGAATCCTTCATGCCGCAGATCCTCGGCGAAATGACGCATCGACGAGACGTAGAAGTGCAGTCGTTGGGGATGCCACGGCTGGGCCGCAAGCTTCTCCGAGGATTCCACAAAGAGAACACGGTCGATGCCGGGTCGTGCGGAAGACAATGCACCGATCACACGGTTGAGTTGATCGCCGAAGACGAGGATCGTGCGCGATGTCTTCATCGCAGGAGCCGTTCGGCATCACCGACCGACGAGACCATGTCGACGGCCTTGTCGAAGCGTGTGTCAGCGAGTCGGTCGCGCACGCGTGGCATCGATGCCACGACCGCGACACCACGTTGCGATGCGCGCACACCCGCGGCGAACCCCAAGAGAGCACCGAGGCCCGCATCGTCGATGACGTCGACGGCCTCGAGGTCGACGAGGACGAACGGCGCCTCCGTCGTGTTCTTTTCGCGGTTCAGCGCATCGGTGAGGCGCGGCAAGGTCGAAAGGGTGACGTCCCCTTCGACCCGAACGACGAGAATCAACTTGCCGTCACGGCTCTTGTGCAGGGAACTCGCCACCGACAACATCCGGTAAGAACGCTACTGGTGGCTCGAGAGCCATGCTCACACGTGCACGCAGTGTGATCGTTCGCTGCAGAAAGTCGAAGCCCGCGAGCGTGAGTCGTGTCTGCCGCCCGACCATGACGGTGACGACACCGTCGGCAAGGGAGATTTCGGTGTCTTTGGTTCGGCGATGTTCGGCCTCGGTGTAGGGGTCGATGGCCAGTGCGACATCACGAGCGATCTCGCGGGTCGACTGCCACAGCGCCAGCTGATCGCGCGCAACGATGCTGAACTGTGCGATGAGCACCGTGAAGATGGCGAGAAGAGGAAGCACCAGCGCGAGCTCGACAGCCGCCTGGCCGGCGGCGTCTCCGTCGCTACGACGCAACCGTTGTTTGTGTCGTTTTGTCGAGAACACCGTCGAAGACCGAGTCGAACAGATCACCGATGCGGCCCGCTCCGCCGCCCGCCGTCGCCCACGTGATGACAAGGACTGCGATGACCGCGGCCGCGAGGAGAATGAGCGCGTACTCCGTCGTGGCCTGACCCTCGTCGTCGTGACCGACGAATCGGTGGATGGCTCGTCGAACGTGGGATCGAATACGAATCGCTGTTTCTTTCATGTCGGGAATCCTTTCGTTGTCAACCGGTTGGGGGGCCGAGGGTCAGCGATGAAAGTGCCCCGATGAGAATGGGCACGACGGTGAGTGCGACGAACGAGGGGAGTACGCACGCGACAAGGGGAAAGGCGAGCTTGATCGGCAGTTTGGCGGCATCGATTTGGGCCTGACGCCGTCGTTCCGAGTGCGCTTCCCCGACGAGCCTGTCGAGAACCGGGGCGATCGGCAGACCATCCCGTTCGGCGGACGCAAGCGTGTTCGCGATTCCGACGGCCGCCGATCCAAAGATTGCGATGAGTTCCCCTGTCGCATCGGCGAGCCGTTCGCCCTGTTCGCACCTCTGCAGCATGCGTTCGGCGACCCGGCGGACGTCACCCTCGCTCCACCGTGCAATGCACTCGAACGACTGGTGTGTCGTGCGACCACTTTTCAACAACACGACCAACAGGTCGACGAACTCGACGAGTGAAGCCGACTTGTCGTCACGGCGTCGAAATAATTGCATCGGTAGGCGTTCGATCAGACGAACGAGCACGTGATCCTCCTCATCCATCTGCGACCCGCAAAGTTGAGTGCGATGCCAATCACGACGCACGCAAGCCCTGCCATGCCACCGAAGTAGGCGGAGCGCACCGAACCATTGGTGGCGATCATCAAGATCCCGAAGACCACGGGCAGCCACGACAGGATTCGAGCGGCGAAGACGGCTTGTGCCGCGTACATGCGACGTTCGGATGAAACGGCATGCCGCTCGCGCAGCGCCCACGCGGCGCGCTGCAATGCGAACGAAGCACCCGACCCACCCGCGCCCGCGGCGACGAGCGAACGCACGAGGAATGCTTCATTGGTCGGGCGACCGGTGGCATCCGCCAATACCTCGTCGTCGTCGAGGGGTGCGCCGGTGCGACAGTGGAGAAGCAGCACGCGCAAAGTGTCGGACAACGCGGGGTCGCACTCGCCGGAGGCCGACACGATCGCACCGCGCACCGACGATCCGAGTTGCACGTGTCGATCGACAACATCCAGGAACACGGCCGCAATCAATGCGGGCTCGACGGCGCTGGCGTGGCGGAAGGGAGTCGGGAACGTGCGAGCGGGTGTGGTGCCGTGCGCGAGGCGACGCAGCGCAACCACACGGACGACAAAAGTGGGGAGTGGAACCCGACCGAGGACCATGGTTGTCAGTCGTCGAGAAGCGGTGACGTGATGTAGCCGCCGTCGGATCCGAGCGTTTCGTCGACCCGCACGATGTCGGCGATGCGGCGCGTGCCTTCGGGTGTGCGTTCGACGTACACGACGATGTCGATGGCCGAAGCGACGTACGACCGAACGGCGGTCAGTGGCCAGTTGGCGATCGCCCGCAAGACCATTGATTCGATTCGGTGGAGGGTGTCGACGGCGGAGTTCGCGTGACACGTCGCGAGTGAACCCGAGTGACCGGTGTTCATCGCCTGCAACATGT
>SXZT01000154.1 GCA_005787785.1 Actinomycetota bacterium | reverse complement strand
GTTCGTGCCGGGTCGAGGGGAGGCAATGCACCGACATCAGTCATCTTCCCCACGGTACCAATCGGATAGATTTCGTAACGTGACCGCAACAAAAGGTCGGGGGATCCCCCGTAAACCCACGAAACAGGTGGCGAGAAAAGCCACTTCGAGAAAAAAGGCCGGAATGTCAAAGGCCCACAAGGCTGCTCTCGCTCAGGGCAGGGTCGAAGGTCGCGTCATTCGTACCTATCTCGACGTGCTCGAGGCCAATCGCCCCAAGCGTGGTCGCAAGCGAACGATCGAGTCGATCACGCGTCGGCTGATCGCCATTCGCAAGGAAATCCTCGTCGCTGACACCGTGACGAAGCTTCGTCTCACGCAAGAACGCATGGACCTCGAACGCGAACTGAAGATCAAAAAGGCGAACGCCGACATCGGGAAACTCGAATCGCAATTCGTCAAAGTTGCCCGTGCGTATTCGACGCGCCACGGCATCACCTACACCGCGTGGCGCGAAATCGGTGTGAGTACACAGACGCTGAAGCGCGCGGGAATTTTGCCGGACATCTAGTCGTCGAGGGCATCGACGGCGCGCCCGGCGTTCGCCACGACGCGCGTTTCGTCGAAGATTGAAACGATCGATTCCTTCGTCAGGTCGACGTCGAGACTCGAGACGAGAACGTCACGGAAATGTTGGCCGCTCTCCAGCGACCGTCGCGAGAGCTCTTGAACGATGCGATAGGCGTCGTCGCGCGACTTTCCGTTCTCCACGAGGGCGAGCAAGGCCGACTGCGAGTAAACGACACCGTTCAACAAGTCAAGATTGCGACGCATCTGCGCGGCGTCAACTTCCAGGTTGGCCAACAGGTTTCGCAGGCGTCGCGTCACGTAGAACGCGAGCATCGCCGAGTCTGGCAACACGATGCGTTCAGTCGACGAATGCGAGATGTCACGCTCGTGCCACAGTGCGACGTCCTGCAAACCAGCCTGCAAGTTGCCGCGCAGGACGCGAGACAAGCCGGTGATGGTTTCCGCCGAGATCGGGTTGCGCTTGTGTGGCATCGCGCTGCTTCCCTTTTGCCCCCGGGAAAACCCCTCGCGTACCTCGTTCACTTCGGTGCGCTGAAGGTGCCGCAATTCGATCGCGATCGACTCCGCGGTCGTCCCGAGTGACGCGCACGCCCACAGAAATTCGGCGTGGCGGTCGCGGTTGATCACCTGAGTCGCGGGCACGGGTACGAGACCGAGAGATTCGCCGACGAAACGCTCGACGGAGGGGTCGATGTTCGAATAGGTGCCAACTGCTCCCGACAACTTGCACACCGACACCGCGTCGCGCGCAGCGAACCAACGTGCGAGATCCCGGCGCAACTGCAGAACCCACAACGCGACCTTTGCTCCGAACGTTGTCGGTTCGGCGTGAATCCCGTGAGTGCGCCCGATCATCAGCGTCGTGCGGTGCGCACGCGCAAGGTCGGTCGCCACGTCGATCAACTTCTCGAGTTCGTCGATGATGAGGTTGCTTGCATCGCGCAGGGCCCAGCACCACGCGGTGTCGACGACGTCGGTGCTGGTGAGGCCGTGGTGGATGTAGGCGCCTGCCGGCATGCCGATGTGCCGTTGCAACACGTCGACGAAAGCGGCCACATCGTGGTTGGTGACCGTTTCGCGGTCGGCCACCGCTGCCACGAACCCCGAATCGACCACGGGGGCGCCTGCACGGCAGGCGGCGGCCGTGCCGGCGGGAACCACGCCGAGCCGCTCTTGTGCGTCGGTGGCGAGAAGTTCGATGTCGACCCAGCGCTGCATGCGTGCGGCATCGGCGAAGAGGTTCGCCATTTCGGGCAGCGCGTAGCGGTCGATCATCCGCGCACCACGCAGTCGTCGCGTTCGGGTCCGGTTCCGACCATCGTCACCGGCACACCGACGTTCTTCTCGACGAGTTCCACGAGCTGACGTGCGTTCGGCGGCAGGTCGCTGAACGCGCTCGCGCCGCGCAGGCTGGTCTTCCATCCGGGCAACGTTGCGTAGACCGGTTCGACCTGGGCAAGAACTTCACTTCGGTCGGGGTATCCGCGCAACATGCCACCCTCGAGCCGGTAATCGGTACACACCTTCACTTCGTCGAACGTGTCAAGCACGTCGAGTTTCGTGAGCGCGATCTCGGTCAGCGAGTTCACCCGCACCGCATGGCGCAGCATGACGAGATCGAGCCACCCAGTGCGACGGCGGCGCCCTGTGACCGTGCCGTACTCATGACCAATATCGATGAGTGCTTGGCCGAGCGTGTCGGGTTCGCCGTCGGCGCCGACGAGTTCGGTCGGGAATGGACCCGACCCGACGCGTGTCGTGTAGGCCTTGGCGATACCGACCACCCTCGTGATGTCGCGCGGCCCGAGGCCCGATCCCGCGCACGCACCGCCCGCAACAGGATTCGACGATGTCACGTACGGGTACGTGCCATGGTCGATGTCGAGAAATGTCGCCTGCGCACCCTCGAGGAGAATGTCGGCACCACCTTCGAGTGCGTCGTGCAGTTCGTTCACCGTGTCGGCGACATACGGGGCGATGCGGTGCGCAAGATCGGTGAACTGCGCAACGATCGCTTCGACATCGAGCGCAGTGCCACCAAGAGCCACCAACGTCGCGTTCTCTTCGTTCGCGCGACGGCGCACGGTGTCGGCAAAAACCGCGGCATCGAGAACTTCGCCGGCGCGTATTCCCACGCGACGGGCCTTGTCGGCATAAGCCGGACCGATTCCCTTCAGCGTCGTTCCGATCTTGTCGGCACCGCGCTTGCCCTCGGCCAACGCGTCGTGGGCCTGGTGCCACGGAAAAATGAGGTGCGCACGACTCGACACGCGAAGTCGCGCACAGGACACTCCGCGCGACTCGAGGGTCTCGACTTCCCGGAACAACGTCGGCAGGTCGACGACGACACCGTTGCCGATCACCGGCGTGACGTGTCCGTAGAGAACCCCGCTCGGCACGAGCTGCAGCGCATATTTCTCGTCGCCGACGACGACGGTGTGGCCGGCGTTGTGGCCGCCTTGGTAGCGAACGACGTGCGAGTGGTCGCGAGAGAGAAGGTCGATGACCTTTGCCTTGCCCTCGTCACCCCACTGTGTACCGACGACGACCGTGACGGGCATGAGTGACCGAGCCTCTCTTCGAACCTGCGCGCAGATCCTATCCGCACGTCGGGCTCAGGCGATATCGAATTCGACGAAGAGATTCTTCAGGCCGCGCAATTGGAACGTCTCTTCATATTCGAACGTGTTCTCATCGGTCAAGCGGAAGTCCAGCCAGCGATCAGCGAGGTGTTCGAGAGCCACGACACTTTCGAGGCGGGACAAGGGTGCCCCGATGCAAAAGTGGACTCCTGCGCCGAACGAGAGATGGTCGCGGACGTTCGGGCGGTCCGGCACGAACCGATCGGGCTCGGGAAACACCTCGGGGTCACGATTCGCCGCACTGTACGAAACGAAGATCTTGCTGCCCTCCGGGATGGGCACCCCACCGATCTCAGTGTCGTCGGTCGCAACCCGCTGCAGCGCTTGGGAAGGCGTCACGAGACGCAACGACTCTTCGACGATGAGTGCCGCACGAGAACGATCCGACTTCAGCTTCCGCCACTCGTCCTTGTTCTCGGCGAGCAGATGAATCATGGAGCTGAAGAGTTTTGTCGTGGTTTCGTTTCCCGCTCCGATTAACGACTGAAGGACGCCCATCGACTCTTCCATCGTGAGTTTTCGGGTCCCCGAACCATCGGCAAGGGGAAGGTCGGCGTCGACGAGCATGCTGATGATGTCGCTGCGTGGACACTCGATTCGTTTGAGAATTTCGCTGTTCATGTAGCGCTGCAACTCGACAACCCCATGCGCCGCTTCGATCGCCCGATCATCGGACAGCAGGCAGCCGATGCCCGCGGTGGTGTCACCCGACCACCGCCGAACGTCGGCCTGTGAATCTTCGGGAAGGTCGAGCGTCCGAATGATGACGCGTACAGGAATCGTGTCAGAAAACACCTCGCGCATGTTCACTCGCCCAAGCGAGATGAAGCGATCGATCTCCTCTTTCACGATTGATTCGATCGCCTCGCGCATGTTCGCAATGACGCGCGCGTTGAAAGCTCTCGAGACCGTGTTTCTGTAGCGGGTGTGATCGGGTGGATCGGCTGTCAACAGGGTCGGTGGTCGCACCCAGCCCGCGCTCTTGATCTCGTCGATCTTCGCCTTCAGGTGGAGCGGCGGTGGCTGGTTGGCAACCGCCCCGTACGCCGATGAAAAGAGCGTCGGGTTCTTCACCACCTTGTTCGCCCACTCGTACGACGTGACGAAGTAAAAATCGCGTGTCGGGCAGTACCACGCAGGCGAGGTCTGCCTCATCACCTCGTAGTACGGATGCGGATCTTGGTAGAACGCGTACGAAAACGGGTCGAAGTCGCGCAAAAGTTCCGGCGTCTGCATCGTGTCTCCCATCAGGGCATCAACTTTCCGCCATTCAGCATGAACGTCATTCCCGTGATGAAGTCGGAGCCGTGTCCGGCGAGGAACACGGCGAGGGGGCCCCCATCAAGTTCGGGGTCACCGAGTCGACGCATCGGAAGCGCCTCTCTCAGTGCCTTCACGAACTCGGGCCGGTCTGCCTCCCAAGCGTCAAATGCGTCGGTGCGCAACGTCGGGCTGATGATGTTGACGTTGATTCCCCACTGCCCCCACTCGTTGGCGGCGGTGCGCGACAGCGAACGAATCGCCTCTTTCGTCATGTTGTAGGCGGTGTTTCCGGTGGTGCCGAGAATTCCAGACGTCGAGGAAAAGTTGATGATCTTTCCCCACCCTTTGGCCTTCATCACGGGAAACACGGCCTGCATCCCCCAGAAGGACGCCATCGCGCCCGTGCGGAAGATGTATTCGATTTCATCATCGGGGGTTTCTTCAACGCCGTAGTACTTCGTCGAGGACCGGGGCGAGGTTTGGGTTCCGAAGCCCTGCG
>SXZT01000153.1 GCA_005787785.1 Actinomycetota bacterium | reverse complement strand
TCACGGAGCCGTCGAGATGGTCGGCCGCTGCGGCGGAGAGAATCGTGTCGATGATCGGAATCGCAGCTTCCGAGCCGTCGAGACCGAAACGCTTGGTTCCGACGTACTTGGTCGCGAGGAACTTCTCGAATGCCTCGGCGGCGTTCAATCGCTCCATCAAACGGTTCTTCTGCGACATCGTGGGCCGGAATGCCACGCTCTCCAGCCGCTCTTGGAACCAACGCTGCTCGGCCGTGTTCTGGATGTGCATGTACTCGACGCCGATCGTGCCGCAGTAGGCGTCGCGGAGCACCGCGAGGATGTCGCCGAGTTCCTGCTTTGCACGGCCGCCGAGTCCACCGGTGAGGAATTCGCGCTCGAGATCCCAGATCGACAAGCCATAGGTCTCGGGGTCGAGTTCGGCCGGCAGCGTGGGTTCCTTCCAGCGCAACGGGTCGAGGTCGGCCATGAGGTGTCCGCGCACACGGTGCGCTCGAATGAGATTCGCGACCTGTAGTTGTTTGTGCAGTCGCTGCTCTTCGTCGTCGGACACGTTGCTGTCATGACGCCACCGCTCGGCCTTGTAGGGCACTCCGAGACTCACGAAGATTGAGTCGTAGAAACCATGTTCGCCGACCAACAACTCGTGCACGCGCTTCAGGAACATGCCGCTTTCGGCACCCTGAATGATGCGGTGGTCGTAGGTGCTCGTCACGGTGACGACCTTCGACACGCCCAATTTCGACAGCGCCTTTTCGTCGGCACCCTGGAACTCGGCCGGATAGTCGATCGAACCGACACCGACGATGACACCCTGCCCCGGCATGAGACGCGGCACCGACTGCACAGTGCCGATCGTTCCCGGGTTGGTGAGCGTGATGGTCGCGCCTTGGAAGTCGGTGACGGCAAGTTTGTTCGTCTTCACCTTGCGTATGAGTTCTTCGTAGGCATTCAGGAACTCGGCAAAGCTGAGCGCACCCGCGTTGCGCAGAACGGGAACGACGAGGGTTCGTGATCCGTCGGCCTTGGCGACGTCGACTGCAAGACCCATGTTCAATTCGCCGTTGCGCACGATCTGCGGGTTGCCGGCGTCGTCGACGGTGAAGGAATTGTTCATCGCCGGCACCGAGTCGGCGATGGCACGCACAATTGCGTAGCCGATGAGGTGCGTGAAGGACACTTTGCCCATGCCGCCCCGCGTCATGTACGCGTTGATGGCCTTGCGGTTCACCTCGAGCAGACGTGCGGGCACGTTGCGGAAGCTCGTCGCCGTGGGCACGGTGAGGCTGCGCTCCATGTTGGCCACAATCGCCGCACCGGCACCGCGAATCGGCTCGCCGCGCGCTCCCGTGGGTTCCCCGGACTTCTTCGGCACCGCGCCACCGTTCGGGCCATTCGCGTTCGTGTCATTGGTCACCGTCGCTGCAAGAGCCGACGCGATGCCCGGCACCGACCCGGCATGGCCGGGTGTGTAATCGCTGAAAAATTCGCGCCACGTATCGGCAACAGAGGTCGGGTCGATGCGGTATTGCTCATACATCTCGTCGACGAGCCAGGAGTTCGTACCGAAGGTGTCCGACGCGGAAGGGGGCGTTGTCGTCATCAACGAAAATCGTACTCCGCGGTCTCCTTCCGGGTCGCCTAATCACGTCACAAAACGACGCCTGACGGGCGCGGCTTGTACGCTTTTTGCATGGTCCCCCGAAAGTTGCTCCATCACAGACTCGCGATTTTTGTTCTCACCACCGGTGTTGCGCTCGCCGCCTGCGGCGGGGGCGACTCTGCACCCGCCGACACGTTGCCGGCGGGCGTGGGCCTGACCGTCGCGGCAGTTCCCTCGATTCGCTGGGATGCCGACAACTACACCGCATCGGCGGGTGATGTCACCGTGGGGCTCGTCAACGAAGACTCGGTTCGCCACACATTCATCATTGCCAAGGACGGAAAGAAACTCCCCGGTTTCAAGCTCGATGTCGGCAAGAAGGATGACGTTGACTCCGGCACCATCGCTCTCGAAGCCGGCACTTACACCCTCATTTGTGACGTCCCCGGTCACCAGAACATGAAAGCGACGCTGACCGTCAGCTAGCAGCGCGCACCGCGACCGGAATTGCGCTCATCACGGGTATGCCCGTGATCTCGTCGTAGCCGCTCTGGAGGTCGATCAGAGCACCTGTGGTCGAACCGAACGTGGCGAGGTCCGAGGGCGTGTCGGGCAGACCCCCCCACGCATGTGCCATCGACACCGTGCCACGACGCACGTCGCTGGCCGCCTTTGCAATGGTGCGGATCGAACCACGAGGCGACGACACCTCGATCGTCGCTCCATCGGTGATTCCCAATTCGACGAGGTCGTCGGGGTTCATGTGGGCGAAATTCATCCCCTCGCGCGCGCGCAACTTCTCGACCTCGCGACCCGACGAATTGAAAACGCTCTTCAAACGACGCGTGCTCATTCGGAATGTGTGCACCTCGGGGTCGAAACCCTTGATGACCACCGCCGCCGTGCCTTCCGATGCAACTTCGCGCAACTCCTCGGTGATGCCGTCGGGTACCATCTCGAAACGCGCACCTTGACCTTCTTCGCCGGGCAACACTGTCGTCGCGTACTCGGGGAAGATCATCCCACCCACGTGCTTGCGAAGTTCGGACAGAGGCAACTTCGTGTTCGCGTAGATCAGGTCGAGAACGTCGTCGGCCGTCACCGGCATTCCCGGCGTGATGTCACCGCCAGGCATCTTGATGGTGACACCGAGTCGTGCCGCAACCTCGACGTACACCTGCCACTCCTGGCGGATGTCGCCGCGCATTTCGAGGACCGCCGGCGTGTAGTGCTGGTACGGCTCGTCGAACCAACGGTCGATGGTCGTCGGAACATCGGGGCGCTCGAGGCTGAGCGTGCTGGCAATCACGTAGTGCGCAAGTTTTGCCGTCGGCGACATGTGCACGTCCATGAGCACATGGATGTCGAGTGCGGACAGCGCCTCGACCGTCGTGCGCTGATCGGGCCACGCCACGACCGGATTGCCGCCCAAAGTGAAGAGAGCGCGGATCTGGCCCTCGCCTTCAAGGAGGATCTCCTCGGCGAGCGTCGACGTCGCGGCTTGCCCACGCTGGTTGTAGATGTCGCGGATGCGGGACTTCGGGCCCTTTGTCAATGCCTCGGGTCGGGGTGGCACCACCTGCGCGCGCAGCGCTCCGGGCGGAGTCAACAGGCCCCCGGGGTTGCGAATCGTTTCACCGGCTCGGTTGTAACGGCCGCACAGCGTGTTGATCGCAAGCACGAGATGCTCGGTGAGCGACGAGTGCGGTGCCATGTCGGGGCCCGTTCCCGTCGTCAGCGCACCGCGCTTGCCTCCGGCAAAGCGGCGCGCCGCTTCGGAGATGAGACCCTTGTCGACGCCCGTGCGCTGGCTCGCGTAGTCGAGCGTGAACGGGTCGACCGCGATACGCAGGTCGTCGAGACCGTTCACGTACTGCCCAACGAAGTCGTGGTCGTACATGTCGTGTTCGAGGATCTCGCGGATGAACGCTGACAGAAGCGTCGGGTCCTCCCCCGCCCGCACCGGCAGGTAGAGATCGGCGTAATGCGCCACCTCGGTGAACCGCGGGTCGACCACGATCAGGAACAGTCCCTGTTCCTTCAAACGCCTGAGTCGCATCAGCGGGTTGAAGCCCGGCAGCCCACCCGGGTAACCAAAACTGCTGACGATCGTGTTGCAGCCGACGATGCAGGCAACATCGGCCGTGTCGAGCGCGTGCACACCCGCACCCCACGCGCCGTGCCGCAGCGGTGCAATCGCCTTGCCGGGCTGATCAATCGACGACGACGTGTAGAAACTCGGCGACCCGATTGACGAGTGGAATGCCATCGCGATCGGCAGGCCCGTCGCGTTCTGGTAAGCAGCGGTGCCGCAATACGACGCGACTGATCGGGGCCCATGCTTCGCAAGAATCCCCGCCACCTTCTCGGCAATCTCGTCGAAGGCTGAATCGGTGGCAATCGGCTGGTGTGAGTCGCCGACTTTCTTCATGCTCTGACGCAGGCGGCCGGGATGCTCGTGTTGGTCGCCGAGGTGGCGACCCTTCACACACGTGTAACCCTCATACACCGGGTCCTCGAGAACACCGCGAACGGTCCGGACGGCGTTGGACTCGACGTCGATGTCGACATCGATGGCACACCCCGCATGGCAGAACCGACAGAACGTGCGCTTTGTCTCGATACCCATGAGTCCCCCGATTCGACGTGTATCCGAAAACTACACCAGCCCCAAAACGCAGAAAAGCCCCGGCGTGGGCCGGGGCTTTTCTGCGAACGGTTGCGACGTGTCAGCCCAGCAGGATCTCGGAGAGCAGCCAGAGGACCAGCCACAGCACGCCGCCCGAAATGAGCGCGTTCTTGTGGCTCTCGTAGGGCCACAGCAACTTGTTGGTTGCCGCCGTGCCACCAAGCAGACCAAGCGCGTTGAGTTGGAGGATCGCGGTGATGGCGATGGCGATGATGAAGAACGTCCACGCATTGCCACTGGTGGCACCCGAGAACGCACCGCTGTAGAAGTGGGCCGCGCCGACCATGAAGAACAGCATCGAAAACGAGAAGATGAAATTCTGGCGTGACGCGAGAAGCGCGCGGCGACCTGCACCCGCGGCGGCCGGATCGGCATCCTTGCCCCCGATCACGTTGACCGCATTGGCGAGAACGACACGTTGGTTTTTCCAGATGACCATCCACACGTTCGCGGCCATCAGGATGCCGAGCACCATACCGACGCTGATGGCAACGTTGTGGCCGACACCGAAGGCCGACGAGCCGGACATGAAGTCCTTGAAGTAGTTCTCGATGAGACCCGTGATGAGCAGACCCGTCACGAGGGTGGCGATGGCCGCCCAGCGGAACCACCAGAGTGCGCGTCGTGCAACCTTGTCGATCGCAATGTTGCGGGCCCTGCCCTCGTCACCGAAGGCCGCAAATGCGGGAACCTGGACGAGGTTGAAGTAGTAGAGAAGACCGATCCAGCAGATGCCGGCGACGACATGCAACCAGCGGAACGCGAAGTTTCCGAGGTAGTCACGCGTCAGGAGTTCGAGTGCTTGCATTGGATGTGCTCCCTTGATTGGGCATGAATGATTTGATCCAAAAAGTACCAGCCCACCGCGGGGACGGGGCGGACTGCTCTCGGGCGGGACCAGTAGGGTAAAGCCGTCATGGCCCACGAATTCATCTACACGTGCTACAAACTCGGCCGCTTTTACCCCCCGGACCGCACGGTTCTCGAGAACATCTCCCTCTCCTTCTACCCCGGGGCCAAGATCGGCGTCATCGGGTCGAACGGCAGTGGCAAGTCGAGCCTCCTGCGGATCATGGCCGGCAAGGACGACGGCTACTCGGGCGAAGCCCGCCTCACCCCCGGTTTCAGCGTCGGACTGCTCGAACAAGAACCCCACCTCGACCCCGCCAAGGACGTTCTCGGCAACGTGATGGACGGCGTCGCACCGGTGCGCGACCTGCTGGCCCGCTACGAAGAAGTCATGGCGATGTGGGGCGACCCCGATGCCGACTACGACAAGGTCGGCGCCCTGCAGGCCGAACTCGAGGACAAGATCGCCGCCGCAGACGCATGGAGCCTCGACCGCAACGTCGAGATCGCGATGGATGCTTTGCGTTGCCCGCCAAACGATGCTGACGTCACGAAACTGTCGGGCGG
>SXZT01000152.1 GCA_005787785.1 Actinomycetota bacterium | reverse complement strand
CGGATGCGGCGATCAACCCGGGTAATTCGGGCGGCCCACTCGTCGACGCGAAGAACCGCGTCATCGGAATCAACACGGCGATCGCCAGCACATCGGGTGGCAGCAATGGCGTCGGCTTTGCAGTGCCAATTCCCGACGCGCAGGACTTGATGGACGAGGTCGAAGAAGCGGGTGGTGCCGAAGCGCCGACTCTTCCCGCAACCGAAAATGCGCTCGGCAACCCCGGCAACGGCTTCGACTTCCAGTTGCCCGACTCGCTCGGCGATTTGTTCGGTGATCTCTTCGACCAACTCGACCCGGGTCAAAGCGCACCGAACGACGGCTTCGGCGCGCCGCCGGCGGCCGACACGGGGATCGTCGAAATTGAACCATTGCCGCGTGGGTGGACCAAATCGAACAACATGTCGTTCCGCTCCGGTGACCAGGGTGTCGAGACGATCATCCTCACGGGACCCGATGGAACCGTGACGGTGACAGCCACAAGGGGGCCCGAGGCGAAGAACGCCGCCGAGGCCTACAACGGCAAAGGAAAGGTGCGGCGGTTGGCCGACGACCTCACCGTGATCGTCGAGGGCACGCCGGGTGTGTCGTCGTCCGATCTCGGGGCGATTGCCGACGTGGTACGCGAAAAGTGAACGGGAAAGGCAGAGCGCAATGACGACCCAGCTCGAAACGCTGAAAGTCGAACTCTCGCGGCACGTCGTCGGACAAGAGCGTGTCGTCGAACGCCTCATCATCTCGATGGTCGCCAACGGCCATTGCCTGCTCGAGGGTGTGCCCGGCGTCGGCAAGACGATGATGACATCGACGCTTGCGCGGATGGTTGGTGGAACCTTCGCGCGCATCCATTTCACCCCCGACCTGCTTCCGGCCGACATCGTGGGAACGCGCATCTACCGGGCATCACGCGAGGCCTTCGACATCGAACTCGGTCCGGTGTTCGCCAATTTCGTTCTCACGGATGAGATCAACCGCGCCCCCGCAAAGGTGCAGTCGGCGCTCCTCGAAGTGATGGCCGAACGTCAGGTGTCGATCGGTGGCGTGACAACCAAGTTGACGCCTCCGTTCATGGTGCTCGCGACGCAGAACCCCATCGAACAAGAAGGGGTCTACGCGTTGCCCGAGGCGCAACGCGACCGATTCCTCATGCGCGTCCCCGTCGACTATCCGACGCCCGCGCAGGAGGCCGAGATCGCTCGGCGAAGTGCCACCCCCGCACCGCCGCCGACACAGGTCTTGTCACTCGATGATCTGCTCGAACTGCAGCGCGCCGCGGCCGAACTGCCCGTTCCCGAAGCGGTTGCCGACTACGCGGTACGACTCGTGGTCGCCACGCGTGAACCCCGCTCGTTCGGCTTCGATGCACTCGACGGCTGGTTGTCGTTCGGTGCCAGCCCGCGCGCGACGCTCGGCCTGCTTGCCGCGGGTCGCGCGCTTGCGCTGATGCGCGGTCACTCGACCGTGCGAGTGCAGGACATCTATGACATTGCCTACGACGTGTTGAACCACCGTCTCGTTCTGTCGTGGGATGCCGTCACTCGCGGCGCGACAGTCGACGAGTTCATCGTCGCGCTGCTCGAGCGCGTTCTCGCGCCCTCCGGTTGGTGAGGAAACGACGATGCGCCGCGCCGCGCCTCCACGACTTCCGAAGTCACTGATCCCGGTGACACGTCGCATCTCGGGTTTGTTGCACGGTGACTACTCCGGTCTTTTGCACCGCGCGGGTTCGGAGTTGGGCGACATTCGCCGCTACACCGACGGCGATGACGTACGGCTCATCGACTGGCCAGCCACCGCGCGCACGAACGAAACGCAGGTCCACGACACGATCGCCGACCATGAACTCGAGGTGTGGCTCGTCGTCGATGCATCGGCGAGTATGTCGTTCGGCACCGCGCGTTCGACGAAGTACAGGCTCGCGCTCGATGCCGCGGGGGCGATCGGACTGCTCATCGTCCAGTCGGGCAACCGACTCGGCTGCGTCGTGGCCGGCGGCAAAGGCCGCATC
Organism: Actinomycetota bacterium; assembly: GCA_005787785.1. Lineage (GTDB taxonomy): Bacteria > Actinomycetota > Acidimicrobiia > Acidimicrobiales > Ilumatobacteraceae > F1-20-MAGs119. Next base: position 4,092 of record SXZT01000152.1, on the reverse strand, counting down.
ATGCCCAAGTCGGGAACCGACCATCTCGCGGCCGTCCTCGCACCCCTCGAGCGTTCGACGGCGGAACCAGGCTCGACAACCGCCGATCCCGTGGCTGCACTCGCGATGCCGATGTCACCGCGCACCCGGCGCGGTCTCGTCGTCGTCGTTTCCGATTTTCTCGATGCTGCATGGCCTGCGGAGTTGTCGCGTCTCGGCCGTCGGCACGACGTGATCGCCGTCGTCGTGTCCGACCCGCGCGAGTTCACCCTGCCCGACGTCGGTGTGATTGACCTCGAGGACGTCGAGACGGGACGTGTCGCGACTGTCGACACGTCCCGCGCCGATGTGCGAACGCGATTTGCCGAAAGCTCGGCGCGAACCTTCGCAGCGAGGTTGGTGTCGTTGCGCGCGGCACGTGCAGACGTCGTCGATCTGCGCACCGATGCCGACTGGGTGCCGGTTCTCGCGGGCTTTCTGCGGTCGCGCAAACGACGTCTGGCCGTCGGGAGTCGCTAGTGACCGGGCTCACGTTCCTCTCGCCGTGGCGGTTGTCGTTGCTCGTCCTGCCATTGGCCCTGATCGTCTTGAGCGTCGTCGATGTGAGGCGCAAGCCGAAACAGCGGGTGCGTTTCAGTTCACTCGAATTGTTCGACGATCTTGTCGTGTCGCCTTCGCGGCTGAAGCAGATTCTGCCGACGGGCCTCGTCGTGCTGGCGATGTGCGCGGGTGTGGTCGCGGCCGCTCGTCCCGCCTACGAGGAAACCGATAAGACCGATAAAGCGGTCGTCGCACTCGCCATCGATGTGTCGTTGTCGATGAGCGCCACCGATGTCGCACCGTCGCGCATCGAGGTGGCGAAGAAGTCGGCGATTCGGTTCGTAGACAACGCACCTGCAGACACGTTGATCGGAGTGGTCGCCTTCGACAGCACCGCGCAGCAGATCATCTCCGCGACCGACAACCGCGATGCAATACGGCGTGTCATTTCGCGTCTCGAGCCGGGTACGGGCACCGCGATCGGCGAGGCGATCTTTGCCTCGCTCGACACGATCGCTTCGGCGGCCGACGTGACGGACGCCGAAAAGAGCGTGGGCACGATCATCCTGCTGTCCGACGGCACCACGACGACGGGCCGTCCCGACAACGAGGCCGCGGCTGCAGCGCAGGCGAGGGGAGTGAAGGTGAACACCATCGCCTTCGGAACTGCCGATGGAACGGTGGTGACTCCCGATGGTCAAACGGTGCCCGTGCCGCCCGACGAGCAGGCCCTGCAGAACATCGCCGACATCGCCCGCGGCAAGAGTTTCACGGCGACGACCGAGGACGCCCTCACCAAGATCTACGAGTCGCTCGGCAGCGCCATCGTTCGCAAGACCCTGATGAAAGAAGCCTCGGGACTTTTCGCGCTTGCGTCGGTCGTCTTCTTGTTCCTTGCTGCGGTCGTGTCGCAGCGTTGGTTCCGCAGACTGCTTTAGTCGCCTTCGATGATCGCGATTGCGGCGCGAGCCACCGTGGCTGCTGCCTTCTTGCCGAGCGCCGCGCTCATCGCTTCCATGTTCGAAACGTCGAAAAGGGAGGAGAGAACGACGAGTTTCTCGTTCGAAACACGCGGCATGTCGTCGCCGATCCATTTGCGAAGTTGTTGGTTCAGCAGTTCCACGCGGCCGTAACGGGCCATCGCGGCGGCGGGCCATTCGTGGGCCAGTGCCTCGGAGGTGCGCGTGACCACGCCCTGCTTTTCGGCGAATTCCGCGCGCAGTTCGGCGAGGGCGAGAAGCCGTGACGCGAGGTCACCCTCGGGTGGAGCTGCGGTGAAGTAGTGCTCGACCCGTGGGTAGAGGTATCCGATCATTCCGGCGACGACGTCGTTGAACGATCCGAAGTAACGAAAGAGCGTGCGCTGGGAGACCCCTGCGCGCGCGGCCACCTCGGCGACCGGCGGGTTGTAGCGACCTTCGCCGAACAGTTCAACGAGGGCCTCGTAGACCGCACGCTTGCCGCGCTCGACGCGTTCGTGCCGACCGTCCTTTTTTTCGGAGGGCTTGGCCTGCGCTGCGTCACCCGTCGGGTTGTTGGCGTCGTCGGCCATGCACACAGAATAATGAGGCGATTGTCCCTGGTGGCAGAACTCCTGACAAATCAGGGCACCGTATGCTCGGGCCGGTGAACACCGCGGTCGACGAGTTCTACGCCCGTGCAGGCCTCGTCCGCCATGCCGGGGCCATGGAGTTCTGGGAGGAATTGGCTCTGCGCTGTGGCGATTCCGTTGCCGGCGAGGTTGGTGAACTGCTGAAGCGGCGGGCATTCGGCCGTTCGGTGGCGAGCGACGTCGACGTGTTTTGTCTCGATCTCGATCGGCAACGGGCGACGGTTGACGCAGCCGCGCCACACACCCACGCCTGGCTCGACATCCTTGCGGGAATCGACGACCTCAACGCCGCGGTCGACCTTGGCTGTGGTGGCGGGGTTGCCACGTGTTTTCTCGCCTGGGCAAACCCGCACGCGCGAATCGTCGGCGTGGATGCGAGCCCGGCTGCGATTGCAACCGCACGGGACATGGCGACCGAGATGTCTCTCCGCAACGTCGAGTTTGTCGTGGCCGACATCGACGGGTTCGACGCGGGTCGTGAATTCGATCTCGTCACGTCGAGCGCGGTGTGGGCCGAGACCGTCGATTGGGTCCACGCCGGACGCTGGTGGTCGGCACTCAATGAACTGCCGCGCCTGCTGTCGCCCGGTGCGGTTCACGCGTCGCTTGCGGCCACCGCCGCCCGTCACCTCGTCGACGATGGTGTCTATCTTTCGCTCGAACGCTGTCGAGATCTGGCGGGATTCGGAGCGTGGGTTGGCGCCCAGCAGAATCTCGGCCTGAATTTCGATGCAAACATCAGCGACATGCTGACGATCGACGGTGTCCTCACCGGTCCCGAGCGGTTGCCGCTCGTCGCGACGCATCGAGGAACGCTTCCCGCGAGTGCACACGATCTCGTGCAATGGCGGTTGCGGGTCGGCGACGAACGATTGGACGAGGCGTTGATGGCCGAAATGGTGATGGTGTCGGGCGACTCGCCTTGGGAACTCGTCGCCGGAACGATGTTCGAGGCCAGCGAAGACGACGATGATTTCTCGGCGGCACTGTTGTTGTTGAAAAGTGGCGATGCCGGCAAGTTGTACTTCGCCACGACTCGCGGGGTGCGGGAAGTCTTGGCCTCTAGTCCCGACGGTGGTGCCGAGCAGTTCCGGCCTCTCTATCGGCGAATGCGCGACCATCTTGGCAAGCGTCAAACAGTCGTTTCACGACGTACGGCGACCACCGACGATCTCGAAGTCGTCGTTCCGCGACCGATCGTCAGTCGTGGTGGGGGACGATGACGACGGGAGTCGATTCACGTGGTTGCTGCGGAAATCGTGCGGACCCACGCCGAGTCTTGGACGCAAACGCCGTCTAGCCCGCCAGAATCGGCTTCAGGGTGAGTTCGGGCTCGTCGGCAAGAAGGCGTTGCAGTCGGAACTTGTTTTCGAATAGTGCGACGAGCGCGTCGTCGCTGCGCTTCAGGATACGGATACCGCCGATCGCCTGCAGGCGGGGGATGCTCGCCTTGTCGGTGAGTCGGATCGCTTGGTACACCGTGGGGCGCACCTCGATCGGAGCGTTGAATTCACCGGCGAGACGGTGGGCAAAGACTTCCAACTGCAGGGCGCCGACTGCGGCGAGGATCGGGTCGCTGTCGCCGAGGTCGGGGTCGCGCAGCACTTGCACGACACCTTCTTCGTCGAGCTGCGAGAGACCCTTGCGGAACTGTTTGAAGCGCCCGGAATCCAGGGGTCGGGCCGTTGCGAACACTTCGGGCTCGAAGCGCGGCACACCCGGGAACTCGACGACGCCATCGGCGTAGAGGGTGTCACCAATGCGCAGATCGTTTGCGTTGATGAGGCCGATGATGTCGCCCGGGAACGCCGTCTCGACGGTTTCACGGTCGCTGCCGAAGGCGGTGGTCGCATACTTCGTGGCGACGAGGCGTTTGGATCTGGTGCAGGTGGCGTCCATCCCGCGCTCGAAGACGCCCGAGCACACACGGGCGAAGGCAAGACGGTCGCGGTGGTTCGGGT
>SXZT01000151.1 GCA_005787785.1 Actinomycetota bacterium | reverse complement strand
TGCCACGTTCAGGTCGATGTCAACATTTCCCGAAAACGGGGCGATCACCTGCACACGTTCAGCACCGAACGCGCGGGCAATGTGTTCAAAGTCGCGCGATGCGTCATCGTCGAGCAGGCGCAGCGCCTCAAGCTCGAGGATCCTCACGCCGTACTTGTCGAGGACCGACCGGAATCGGTCGTCGCTCCATCCCTCCGAGCGCAATTTCAGGTACTCGGCACCGTTGTAACCGATGCCGTCAAACCCCGCCGCAGCAGCGGCCGAGCAGCGCTCTTCGAAACTGACCCCGCGCATCGAGAAGTAGGCGATGATCGTCTGCCGTGAGCCCGTTCCCTTGATGCGGCCGGCTCCGACCCCGTACGGCGGCTTCGACATCGCGTCCCCTTCCCCTCGATTCAGCCCGTCAATTCGGCCAAGTGGTGACCCGACACTACAGTTGGCGCGAACACGCCGACGAAGGGGGAAAACATGGCTGGTCGTTTCGAAGGAAAGGTTGCGCTCGTCACCGGAGGTGCAAGCGGACTAGGTGAGGAGACCGCGCGACTCGCGGTTGCCGAGGGCGGCAAGGTCGTCATCGCCGACTATGGCGTCGAGCGCGGCGAGGCAGTCGCCAAGTCGCTCGGCGACAAGGCAATCTTCGTCAAGTGCGACGTCACCATTGAATCCGACATCGCCGCTGCCGCCGACGCAGCAATTGCCAAGTGGGGTCGCCTCGACGGTTGCTTCGCAAACGCCGGCATCGTCGGCATCTCCGGCCCGATCGCAGCGACACCGCTCGAGGACTTCGACAAGACGATGGCCGTGCTCGTGCGCGGCGTATTCGCCACCTACAAGCACGCGTCACGCGTCATGATCGCCGCCGGTAACGGTGGGTGCATCGTCGGTACCGCATCGGTTGCCGGCGTGATGGGTGGTCTTGGACCTCATGCCTACGCGATGGCAAAGGCCGGTGTGATCGGCCTCGCCCGCAGCGCGGCATCGGAACTCGCCGGACACCGCATCCGTTCCAACTCGATCGCCCCGGGCTCCATTCCCACCGGCATGACCGCACATGTCATCACCGGCAACCCGGACGACGTCGAAAAGGCTGCCGAGCGCATGGCCACCATGTCACCACTCAAGCGCGCCCCGCATGCCAGCGACATCGCTGAGACGGTCATGTTCCTCTGGAGCGACGGTGGTAGCTACATCACCGGCCAGAACATCACCGTCGACGCCGGCCTCACCATGGGCGCGGGCATGTCCGCCACTTGGAACGACGTGCGGATGGTTGTCGCCCGATAAGGGCGACTCCAGAGAGACGGTTGTCGCCCGATAAGGGCGACTCCAGAGAGACGGTTGTCGCCCGCTAGGAGCGGTACCACGCAACGGCCGCGCGTGTCGCGGGGTCGAGCGGGGTTGGTGCAGCAGGCTCGGCCATGTGGGCGTAGACGGAATTCGCAATGACTTTGCCGAGTTCCACGCCCCACTGGTCGAAGCTGTTGATACCCCACGCCACGCCCTGCACGAACGTCGCGTGTTCGTAGAGCGCGACCAGCTGGCCGAGGGTCGCAGGAGTGAGGGCGTCCATCAGAATCGTGGTCGACGGGCGGTTGCCGGGGAACGCACGGTGCTCGCCCGCTGCATTCAGATTGTCGGTCATAGCCGGCGCACCGAATGCGAGGGCCGCGGCCTGTGCAAAAAGGTTTGCCATCAACTTTTCGTGCTGCGAGGCGACGTCCTCTACGGCAAGGCACCCAGCAGTGGACCTGCGTGCGCCGATGAAGTCGACCGGAATCACATCGGTTCCCTGGTGCAACAACTGAAAGAACGCGTGCTGGCCGTTTGTCCCGGGTTCGCCCCACACCACGGGCGACGTGTGGCGTTCGACTGCGTGACCGTCGATGTCGGATCGCTTGCCGTTGCTCTCCATCTCCAACTGCTGGAGGTAGGCAGGAAACCGGCCGAGTTGTTGCAGGTACGGAATGACCGCCCGCGATCCGTAGCCGTAGCCATTGCGGTTCAGGATGCCGACGAGGCCCATCAATACCGGCGCATTGCGTTCAAGCGGTGCATCGATGAAGTGCACGTCGACGGCGTGCATGCCGGCGAGCATCGCGCGGAAATTGTCGGCGCCGATCGAACACATGAGGGAAAATCCGATAGCCGATGCGAGCGAGAAGCGCCCGCCAACCCAGTCCCACATCGGCAGCACCCGATCGGCGAGAACACCGAAGGCGCCGGCCGCCGCGACGTTTGACGACACCGCATACACCCGCGCCGCGACCGTCGCCTCGACGTCGAAGCCCAATCCTGCTGCGAGCCAGTTGACCGCGCTCCGCGCGTTCGCCATCGTCTCTTGGGTGGTGAACGTCTTCGACGAGACCACGATTGCCGTGGTGCGGGGATCGAGATCCGCGAGACACGCCGCGAGGTCGGCGGGGTCGACGTTCGACACAAAATGCACCTCGATGCCCGTCGTTGCAAAAGGTGCGAGGGCGAGCGCCGCCATCGCGGGTCCGAGGTCGCTGCCACCGATGCCGATGTTCACCACCGTGCGGACACCCGATGCAGCGATTTCGTCGACGAGCTTCGCCATGCGTTCGAGCGTGCGGTGCACGTCAGCCACGACATCCACCCCACCTACTTCGCTCCGCGAGCCGCCCGGAGCGCGCAGCGCGGTGTGCAGTACCGCGCGCTGTTCGGTCGGGTTGATCGGTTCGCCGGCGAACATCGCCGCGCGCTTGTCCGTGAGTTCGGATGCCTCGGCGAGGGCGAACAACACCTTGAGCGCCGCAGCGTCGACTCGTTGGCGCGAGAAATCGACCCGCAGGTCGGCGGCATCGACGACCATCCGGCCGATGCGGTCGGATTCGGCAGCGAAGAGATCGGTGATCGAGACGCCGGAAAGCCTGGCCGTCTCGCGATCGAGAGCCGTCCAGACTCTGCGCACCGATTCTTCCATGGGTGTCACGCTAACCCGACGATTTACACTGGAGACAGCAATCGAACGGGGGCACGATGGCGACACAGAAGGTAACGGATCTCTCGGCGCACGACCAGATCAGGCAGGTTGCGGCGCGTTACGCACGTGGTGTCGACCGGCTCGACGGTGACCTCATGAAGTCGGCCTATTGGCCCGACGCAACCGACGATCACGGGGTTTTCGTCGGCAATGCAATGGACTTCTGCGACCGCGTCGTGACGACACACCGCCGGTTCACCTCGACGATGCACTGCGTCCTGAACCACGCCATCGAGGTCGACGAACAGGCGGGCACCGGCCACGGCGAGATCTACAACGTGACCTACGTGTTCCGTGAAGAAGACGGGCGCGAGGTAACCGAGACCTGGTGGGGTCGCTACCTCGACACCTACGAGCGCCGTGACGGCGAGTGGCGAATCACGGCCCGCATCTGCGTGCACGAGCAGACCCGCGCCGAGACCATCACCACGCACATGGCCATCGACTCGGCGAAGTTCC
>SXZT01000150.1 GCA_005787785.1 Actinomycetota bacterium | reverse complement strand
CTCGATGAAGGCATCGAGCTCGTCGAGCGTGGTCTGAATTTCCTTCGGGATCGCGAAGTCCATGGCCCGAGGGTAGGCGACGGGTTTCACGGTCTCCGAAAGCACCTCCCATCGGTTACCCAACGGTAGGTGAGGCAAGATAGAGAGGAACAGAAAGCAAAGGTCGGAAGATGTCAACAAGCCCCGTGTCCCGCGTCGGAGTCGTCGGTTGTGGTCTCATGGGCTCGGGCATTGCCGAGGTGTGCGCGAAAGCCGGCCTTGACGTGATGGTCCGCGAGATCAACCCCGCGGCGATGGAGGCGGGCCAGAAGCGCCTGACAGCGTCGCTTGACCGTGCTCTCGGGGCGAACAAGATCACCGAGGACGAGCGCGACTCGGCTCTCTCACGCCTCAGCTTCACCACCGACCTCGCCGACTTTGCGGATCGCCAATTGGTCATCGAGGCCGTCATCGAAGACGAAGGCTTGAAGACCGAGGTCTTTTCGCATCTCGACAAATACGTCGAGGATGACAACGCGATCCTCGCCACGAACACCTCGTCGATTCCGGTGATGAAACTCGGCATGGCCACACAGCGGCCGTCTCAGGTCGTCGGCGTTCACTTCTTCAACCCGGTGCCGGTGCTGAAACTGGTCGAACTCGTCCCTTCGCTTCTCACCTCGGGCACCACCATTTCACGGGCCGTCGAGTTCGCCGAAGGAACGCTGCACAAGAAAGTCATCCGTTCGAACGACCGCGCCGGGTTCATCGTGAATGCCTTGCTCGTGCCCTACATTCTCTCGGCTGTGCGAATGATGGAGTCGGGCTACGCGTCGGCGGAAGACATCGACCTCGGCATGGTCGAAGGTTGCGCCCACCCGATGGGTCCGCTGCGTCTCGCCGATCTCATCGGTCTCGACACGATCGTTGCGATTGCCGAAAGCCTGTACGCCGAATTCAAGGAACCGCTGTACGCCGCACCGCCCCTGCTCTCGCGAATGGTCGACGCCGGCCTTCTCGGTCGCAAGGCCGGCCGCGGCTTCTACGACTACGCGAAGAAATAAAGGAAGAACCGGGATGACCGAACAACTCTTTTCTCTCGATGGTGAACAAATCGCGTTCCGCGACGTCGTGCGCAAGTTCGCCGAAGACAAGATCGCACCGTTCGCCGCGGAAACCGACCGCACCGGCGAGTACTCGTGGGATGCGTTCAAGGCACTGCAGCAGATGGAACTGACCGCGCTGTCGTACCCCACCGAGTACGGCGGGAGCGGCGCGTCGCTCGTTACGCAGGCAGTGGTCGCCGAGGAACTTGCTCGCGTCTGCGCCAGCACGAGCCTCATGTTCCTCATCTCGAAATTGGGCATGCTGCCCGTCATCAACTTCGGCAGTCACGAATTGAAGTCAAGGTACCTGCCACGAATCTGTACCGGTGAATCGCAGTGCAGTTACGGACTGTCCGAAGCCGACGCGGGCAGCGACGTCGCGTCGATGACCACGCGCGCGGTGCGCGACGGCGACGACTGGATCATCGATGGTTCGAAAATTTGGATCACCAACGCCGGCGTGAGCGATCTCTATACGGTGTTCGCGCGCACGAGCGACGACCGCCACAAGGGAATCACCGCATTCTTGGTCGAGGCGAACTGGGGCGTGCATGTCGACAAGGTCGAACACAAGCTCGGCATCAAGGGCTCGCCCACCGGCGTGATCCGTTTCGACGGCACGCGCGTGCCTGACGCCAATCGGATCGGCGATGTCGGCCAGGGATTTGCCATCGCGATGCACACGCTCGACCGCAGCAGGCCGACGATCGGCGCACAGGCCGTCGGCATCGCGCAGGGTGCCATTGACTACGCCGTCGGTTACATGAAGGAGCGCACGACGTTCGGTGCCACTCTCTCCACGCGCCAGGGTCTGCAATGGATGGTGGCCGATGCACAGATGCAGGTCGAAGCCGCACGAACCCTCGTATACCGTGCCTGCGCCGCTGTCGATGCCGACGATCCGTACGGCGAGCTGTCGACGCTCGGTGCAATGGCGAAGTGCTTCGCCTCCGACGTGGCGATGAAGGTCACCACCGACTGCGTCCAACTACTGGGTGGCTACGGCTACACGAACGACTTCCCCGTCGAGCGGATGATGCGTGATGCGAAGATCACGCAGATCTACGAAGGCACGCCCCAGATCCAGCGGATGGTCATCGCGAAGAAGGTCTTCGGCTGAACCAAACCACCCGCTTCGTGGTGGCCGATGGTGTTGGCGCACCTTGGGAGCTTCTGCGCGACCAGGTCGAAGGGGCCCGTCGTCGCGGTGAAACCTGCGAAGTCTTCGTTGGCTGGTGTCTGGCCGACGGACTGAAGTGGCTCGAGGCTTCGCATGACATCACGGTGCGGTCGTTCATGGGTGGCAACGGATCACGACATCTGGTGCCTTCACCGCACTTCAATTACGTGCCGGTGCGGTTCTCGCACCTCCCCCGAGCCCTCGCCACGTGGCTACAGCCGTACACCCTGCTCATGTCCGCGCGGCAGCACACATCCGGCTGGCATCTCGGCACCGAAGCAGGATGGATTCCGGCCGCCATTGAGAATGCAAGCCGAATCATCCTTCGCCCGAACCCGGCGCTGCCGATCACGACCGCACTGCGCGACCTCGGGCTTGGTTCTCGCACGTCGATCAGTGAGGGACCAACGGCGCCCCCGGAAGTGATTCCGGCCCCGACCATCGATGACGTTTCTCGGGCAATCGCCGAGCGGATCGTGGCACTCCTTCCCGACAACTCCGCGATTCAGTACGGCCCGGGTCCGATCGGTGCGGCGTGCGTCGAACTACTTCGGCGGCCGACCCGAATTCGTTCCGGCATCGTGAGCGACGTCGTGGCCGATGCCGTCCAACGCGGTGTCGTTACGACGCCACCGGCTGGTGCTTATGCGGTGGGGACGGCGTCGTTCTACGAGGAAATCGCCGACCGTGGGTGGGTCGATCGCGTCGAACGAACCCACGATCACCGCTCCCTCTCGGACGACACTTTTTTTGCCCTCAACACGGCGCTCGAAATCGACCTGTCGGGACAGGTGAACGTTGAAAGCATCCGCGGTACGACCGTCGCAGGACTTGGGGGGCATGCCGATTTCGCTTTCTCTGCAGCATCGAGCCGAAGTGGCCTCAGCATCGTCGCACTGCCCAGCCGACGTGGAACGACACCCACACTCGTGGAGAAACTCACCGAAAACGTGACAACCCAACGATCCGACATTGACGTCGTCGTCAACGAACACGGGATGGCTGACTTACGCGGCCTCAGCGACCGGGAACGAGCACGCACCCTGTCCCGACTGTGGAGCTCCTGACCCGTTATCTCCGAACAAGCACAACGGGCAAGGACTTCAGTCCTCGCGACAGCATCGTCGGGTTCCATTCGAGCGTCGAGCGGTCGGTGGCCAGCGAGATCGAATCAAACTCACGGAGAACCGCCGAAAGAGCAAGATCTGCCTCGAGCCGGGCGAGGGGTGCGCCAAGGCAGTAGTGCAAGCCGAACCCGAAGCCAACGTGACTTGTGGGGTTCCGGCGCAGATTCAGCACGTCAGGATCGCCGAAGACCGCAGCATCTCGGTTTGCAGACGGGTTGACGAGAAACACGCGTTGGCCGGCTTTCATTTCGACGCCACCAAATTCGTGGTCTTCCTTCACCAAACGAACCATCGAACGCGCCGGACCATCGAAGCGCGTGATCTCTTCGAGTGCCATCGCCATGATGTCGGGGTTGCGCCGCAGATCATCCATCTGGTCGGGGAAGTCAAGAAGAGCGAGCAATCCATTGGTGATGAGATTGGTCGTTGTTTCGTGGCCGCCGAACAACAAGAGCGTGCAGGTGGAGATGAGCTCGTCTCGTGACAACGAGTCGCCGTCTTCTTGTTCGAGCAGCAAGCTGATGAGGTTGTCTTCGGGGGCCACCTCAAACTTTTCGATCATGCCGAGCAGATAGTCACGGAGGTCAAGCATTCCCCGCGCGGCTTGATGGAATCGATCGGGATTGTCGTAGGCGCCGAACACCAGGGACGTCAACTGATCGGACCACTCCTTGAAGAGGATGCGGTCCTGGGGCGGAACGCCGAGCATCTTTGCAATGACAATTGCTGGCAACGGCGCGGCGAACTCCGCAATGAAGTCGACCGGGCGACCTTCGGGCAGATCCGCGATGAGACTTCCCACGACTTCTTGGAGATCGACGGTCTGGGCTCGCACGACGGACGGAGCAAAGATTCGCGAAACGAGACGACGCAACCGTGTGTGGTTCGGAGGATCCAGAAAGACCATCCAATCGGCGAGAATACGGAAGGTTTCATCAACCGCAGCAGAGTTCGTCTGTCGCATCACGGATCCACGGAACGGTTCCATTCTGTCGGCAGTCAAACTCGCGTTGCGCAGTGCCGCGGTCACCAGTTCATGGGTTGTCAGCACCCACGCCTTGTGGCGCGTGTTCCAGTGGATGGGTACGGTGTCACGCAACTCACCGAAGAACGCATACGGATCGCGTACGGCTTCGTCGCACACGAGATTGCTGTCGAACCGTGCTGCCGATTGAGAACTTCCCGGGATGTCGAGACTTTCGCTCATTTCACCTGTTTCTATCGTGCCATTCGGGGTGTTGTTCTTCATGAGAGCGTCATCCCTCCGTCCACCGTGATCACTTGACCGGTGACAAACGACGCATCACGACTCGCAAGAAAACCGACCACCGAGGCGATCTCGGAAGGGTCCGCGAAGCGTCGCATCGGGATCTTTCGCAAGACGCTCTTCATCAAGTCGTCACGGGTCATTTTGGTGTACCGCGCCGCGCGGTCCAACGTACCATCGATCATGTCGGTCGTCGTGCTTCCCGGTGCAATGCAATTGACCCGAACGCCGAAGCGCGCGAGCTCGAGTGCCTGTTGAATGGTCAGCGCCTCAACAGCCGCCTTGGACGCGTTGTACGCGCCGTAGCGAGCAAGCGGACGCTTGCCGGCGGTTGAGGAGAAGTTGATGATCGACTTGTTCTTGCACTGCGATGATTGAAACAGCGGGACGAGGGTCCGGCACATTTCGTAGACGGTGTCGACGTTGATCCGGAAAGTATCGCTCCATAATTCCGCCGGCGTTTCGTGCGCGGCATACGTGTTCGCTTCGCCGGGAGTGCCGGCGTTGTTGACAACGGCCGCAAGATCACCCGATTCCTCGGCGACGCGTCTGATTGCTTCAATCACGGGCTTTTCACGCAGGTCTCCCACCACGACCGCTGCGCCACCCCCGTTCGACACGATTTCATCTGCCACTGATTGCGCCCCGCGCCAGGCGGCCTCGCGCTCTTTCTCCGTCATCGCGGCGGGTGAATCGCTGCGCCCGTGGACGACGACGAAATACCCGTCGCCTGCGAGACGCAGCGCGCACGCGCGACCGATACCGCGCATGCGACCGGTACCGGTGACGACAGCTACTTGGCGCGTGTGCTTCACGCTTTCTCCCTTGACCTTCAGCATCGGAGTCATGACGTTCGGGTCCTGAACCCGAGTCTGGGGAGTGTCCGGTGTGGGCCGGCAGAGCCGACCCACACCGTCACCACCACCCGAGAATCAGGGAAGCTGGTAGAACTTGCGTGGCGTGGCCTCCGACGAGCCCTCGGCGGGCACGTTGTCGGCGGTCACGAGCACCGAGGTCGCGAGGATCTGCTTGCCGGCAGTGCCGGGTGCAGCGTTGCCTGCGATCATGTCGGCCGCGATCTGACAAGCAGCCTCACCGCCGAACTCATGGCCGTCGGCCACGGTTGCGACAAATGCACCACCTTCACGGATCGCTGCGTACTCCTCGGGGTCACCATTCATCGAAACGACGACGGCCGAACTGCCCGCGGCGGTGACCGCTGCAGCAGCACCGACGCCGAGCGAACCAAAGCCACCAACAACAGCCTTCGCGTCGGGGTTCGCCTGAAGGGCGGCCTCGACGGACTTCTGTGCCGACTCGGCGGAGAAGCCGAGAGCTTCGCCGACGACGATGAGTTCAAGACCCGCCTCATCGAGTACTTCCTTCAGGCCCTTTTCGCGGCTCTGGAGGGCGGGGTTGTTCGCGTTGACGAGGATGACCTGACCGGAGCCGACCTTCTCGACGAGGTAACGACCGATGATGCGACCGTCTTCTTCCTGGTTGGCGTCAAGTGCAACGACACCTTCAGGATTTCCGGCGCCCCAAATGACGACGGGCGTCTTTGCCTCGGTGAACGCGGCGATCAACGATTCCTGACCGGTCATGTCGATTCCGATGTTGAATACGGCATCGACCTTCGCGCTTGCCCAGCCTTCAAGAAGTGCGGGCAGCTTGGTTGGGTCTCCACCAACATCCTGATAGTCGACGGTGCCACCGTTCTTTTCGATACAAGCCTGAAGTGGCTTCGACCAGCGCTCGGCGCCGGGCACCGGTGCGAGGTTGGCGATGCCGACCTTCTTGCCGGTCCACGTTGTGACATCGCCAGCGATGGCAACTTCAGCGCCACCCTCGGGGATTTCACCCTTTGACGGATCAGATGCGGCTGCAGCAGCCGTATCCGCGGGTGCGGTCGTCTCTTCAGTCGCGGCCGTCGTGTCGGCGGTTGCCGTCGTGTCGGCAGCTGCTGTTGTGTCGGACGTGGAATCCCCACTGTCGTCCCCACACGCTGCGAGCAGCGTCATGGCGACGAGCGGAAGCACCACGAGTGCCTTCTTGAACTTTCTCATTTTTCCTCCTTGGGTCATCCGAATCCGACTCCCCCTGATTGTTGTGGTTGGTGGCGCCGCACCACCGGTTTGTCAGGCGACACCCGGCGCCGAGATGTCGTCTACGTTCGCCTGGCCGCCCTGCGGGCAAGGCCCGCGAATGTCAGGGCGGCGATCAGGATCACACCGTTGGCGATTGTCTGTGCATAACCCGGAACACCGAGGATGATGAGACCGGAGAAGGTGACCGTCATCAGCAGAACCCCGATGGCCGTTCCGAGGACGTGGAATTCCCCCTCGCGCAACGTGACGGCACCGAGGAAGCAGGCCGTGTAGGCCTGGAGAAGGTACGAACCTTGGTTGCCCACCAATGTGACGGCCGAACCGGTTCGACCGGCGGCAAGCACGACACCCGCAATCGCTGCAATGACCGCGCACATCATGAAGGCTGCGAGGCGGTAACGCTTCACGTCGATACCCGCCAGACGCGAAGCCTCGGGATTGCCGCCGACGGCATCCATGCGACGACCCGCTTCGGTTTGGCGCAGAAAGAAAGAAATCCCACACAAGATGATCGCCGCAGTCACGGCGATGATGGGCAAGCTCAGGCCGCCAAAATTGAGATTGAAGGTTCGACCACCGACCGTCAGGTCCCAGCCCCAACTGTCAGGCGCCTTCCACCCGAAGAGGGTTCCTTGCGCGGTGTCGGTCACGTTCTTCGGTAGGGCAACCGACCGACCGTCGGTGAGACGGATGAGGTACCCCTCGATGATTCCCGCGAGACCAAGAGTGCCGATGAAGGCGCTGACGCCGAAGTACGACACGACGATGCCGTTGATGACACCGGCGAGGAGACCAAAGAAAGCGGCAGCGATCAACGCGAAAAGGAACGTGTCCTGCCAATCGGCCGGCACCACCGCACCACCACCGATGTCGGTGAAGGGAATGGTCGGCCACGTCACGACGTACTGACCACTGAGGAAGAGAGCAAAAATGCCGCCGCCGAGTGTCAGGGCTGCCGCAATGGAAAGGTCGAATTCACCGAGGATCAGCGCGATCGTGAGACCACTGGCGAGGATTGCAAGAACGGCTGACTGGCGCAGAAGAAGCGTGAGGTTGCTGCCCGACAGGAATCTCTGCTCTCCGAGGCGGATTTCACAAAGAACCGTGAACACCACGACAAGAACGAGAAGGAAGACGATCGTTCCGTAACGGGCGGCAAAAGCCATTCCCTTCGATTCCGACGCGTGACCCGCGCCGTTTCCTCCGGCCTGCCTGCGGTAGGGAATGACCCCTCCAACGGCAGAGCGGATTTTGGCTACTGCTGAACCCATGAGCCCCCTCCGAGCAACTCCAGTATCTAGCAGATCCCGGAGGTAATCAACCCACCGTTGGGTTAAGTATGGTGAAGGAAGTCGCCGAAGGGGGTTTGCGGATGGCCGACACGGCGGAGTTCATCGTCGAGATCTCAGAAATGTCGAAGCGCTTTCCCGGTGTTCAGGCGTTGAGCAACGCATGGATCAAGATCCGGCCCGGCGAAATCCACGGCCTTGTCGGGGAAAACGGCGCAGGGAAGTCGACCCTCATCAAGATTCTCGCCGGCGCACAACACCGCGACGCCGGCACGATCCTCGTCGACGGGCAACCCGTCGACTTGTTGAGCGAACGTGACGCGAGTCGCCTCGAACTTCACTTCATTCACCAAGATGCTTCTCTCGTCGAGCGTCTGAGTGTTGCGGAGAATCTGTTCCTCGGGAAGGAGCTCCCCCGACGCGGCCTGCGCGTCGACTGGAATGCACTTGCCGAAGAGTCCCGTCGCATCCTCGCGGATTTTGTCAACGTTGATCCGTCCGCACCCGTGCGCTCACTCACCGTCGCAGAACGGTGGATGGTGTCCATCGCGCGCGCCTGCGCAGGTGAGCCGCGTCTCGTGGTCATGGACGAACCGACCGTCGCGCTCGCTGACAGCGAAGTGGTGAAGGTTTTCGCCGCAGCCCGCCGGCTCAAGGAGCGCGGTATTGCCGTGTTGTTTGTATCGCACCGGCTCGGAGAAGTGCTCGAGATTACTGACCGCGTCACGGTCATGAAAGACGGGGAAACAGTCGGGGAAGTCGAGCGCAAAGATCTCACACGTGATCGCCTGATCGAAGCGATCACAGGAAAATCGGTCGACAACGTCAGGGTGACGACCAGCACGGCGCGCACCGACGCCGGACCGGTCCTGTCGGTGAAGGGACTCGAGGGCGGACCGCTGAAAGATGTCTCCTTCGACGTGCGACCAGGCGAGATACTTGGACTCGGCGGACTTGTCGGGTCGGGGCGCACGTCGATTCTTCTCAACATTTTCGGACAACTGAAGCCGACAGCCGGCGCCATCACACTGAGCGGCAAAGTTGTCTCGTTTCGTTCACCAGCCGATGCAATTCGCAACGGACTCGCCCTCATTCCCGAAGACCGACGATCCACAGGCATCTATCCGATGCGCACGATTCGCGAGAACACGGTGCTCGCCCATCTGCGTCAGTTCAGACGTCACCCTCGTCTGCCACTCCCCAATCGGGGGCAGGAAGTCGGCCAAACGAACCGGCAGATCGAACGCTTGCGTGTCGTCACGACCGGTCACGATCAACGGATCGCTCAGTTGTCCGGAGGTAACCAGCAAAAGGTCCTCCTCGCGCGGTGGCTTGTCGGACGTGACACGAAGGTACTGCTGCTCGACGAGCCGACAAAAGGTGTCGATGTTGGCGCCCGTGGTGAGATCTTGCGCCAAGTCGCGGAACTTGCCGCCGAAGGAGTGGCTGTCATCATTGCGTCCTCCGACCTCGACGAAGTCGCTCAGGTTGCGCACCGCGTCGTCGTCTTGCGCGAAGGGCGCGTCGTCGGACAACTCGAACAACCCGTCACCGAAGCCGACATTCTGCGCGGGTGCTACGGCCACGACGACATCGCGGTCTGAATCATGGAACACCTCGTTCATCCGGCCAAGCCAAATGGTTCCTCTGGTCATTGCACCGAGAGCAAATCTCTTCCTCATTTCGTCGGTCGACACACGGCCAACGACTGGGGAAAGAACGCGGCGAAGGCCGCAACCAACCAACACCACAACGAATCCCAAAAGGGGGAACAGTGAACAGACTGAAAAGCAAGGCCGTTGCACTTGTGGTCGTTCTCGCCACCGCAGGTGCTCTTGCAGCCTGTGGCGACGACAGCGACAGCGCGGAAACCGCAACTGCCGACACGACGGCGGTTGCCGAAGAAACAACCGCTGAAGAAGCAGCCACCGAAGACACGGTTGCAGCGGAAGAAGCCGCACCTGCCGGAGCCGACCTCTCGGCCCTCAGCGGCAAGGCAGTTGGCATCATCTCGCTCGCACCGGGTCTCGAGCCCGTCGATCGCCTCCAGGCCGGAGTCGTCGAATGTGTCGAGGCCAACGGTGGATCCACGCAGGTTTTCGATGCCAAGGGTGGCACCGAAGCCGTCCAAGCCTTCGAGCAGGCGAACAACGCCGGCGTCGACGCCATCTACAACGTTGCGAATGACATCGGAAACGGTTCACTTGATGCCGCACTGAAGGCAGCGGGCGATGCAGGTCGCCCGGTTGTCACCGTGTGGGGTGGACAGCGCACCGGTTCGTACTCGATCACGGGTCTCGAGTTCCAGAGCGCAGCCCGCGTTGGACAGTACGTGATCGACCGCATCGCAGCCGAGAACGGTGGCACGGCAGCAGGCGATGTCCTCATCGTCAACGCGCGTGTCACGCCGAGTCTCCGTCAGCGCGCCGACGCCCTCAAAGCGATGGTCGGTGAGGGCAGCGAGTATCCGGATATCTCGGTGACCGAGGTTGAAGTTGACCTCGCCAACGCTGTGGCCGATGCCCAGGCGAAGGTCGAGCAGGCCTTCCAGGCGAACCCCGACATCAAGGCCGTCTACGCCAGCTTCGACAGCCTCGGTCAGGGTGCTGCGGCGGCAGTCGATGGTCTTGGTAACAAGGCATTCGTCGTGTCGTTCAATGGTGACTCGTCGGCTCTCGACATGATCCGTGCGGGCAAGAGCTTCGCTGCAACCGCAGCGAACGACCTCGAGGGCACTGCCTCTCTCGGTTGTGAACTCCTCGCCAAACTGATCGCAGGCGAGACACCCGATGCGACCACCTACTGGATGGACAGCCCGCTCGTGACGAACAAGAACGTTCCTGCCAGCGGCTTCGCTACCGGTCCGGGTTCGTTCAAACTGTTCAACTAAATCACCTATCTGTAAGGGCGGGGTCGACTTGGTCGGCCCCGCCCTTATTCATTTCCGACATCAGATGAGAAAAACAAACTCACAGTTTCGACGCAAAGGGAACACATGACAACGAAACGTTTCAGCGGCATGGTGGCTGTCATCACCGGTGCACATCAGGGAATCGGCAGAGGCGTCGCCGAGCGCCTGGGTTCCGAAGGTGCACACGTCGTATGCCTCGACTTGAAGGACTGCAACGACACCGTCGCGGCAATCAAAGCGGCCGGCGGCACGGCCGAGCGCGCAACCATGGATGTCACCGACCTCACCCAGTGGAAGTCGGAGGTGCCGCGGATCGAGGACAAGCACGGAAAGATCGATGTCCTCGGAAACATCGCAGGAGTAGTCGCAACAACGGCCGATACCGCAATCGACCTTGAGCAGGCGCAGTGGGACCGAATGATCGCCCACGACCTCACATCGGTTTGGTACGGAATGAAGACGGTCCTGCCCGTGATGATCCGCGGTGGCTTCGGTCGGGTGTTGAACATCGCATCGCTTGCAGCACTGCGGGGACTACCGAATCTGTTCTCCTACAGCGCCGCCAAAGCCGGTGTCACCGGAATGACCCGTCAGGCAGCGGCGGAATACGCGGGCACCGGCGTGACCGTGAACGCCATCGCCCCCGGCACGATCAACACACCGATCCTTCAGGACATCACACCCGACATGCTCGACCAGTTCGCAGCAGCACATGCCATCAAGCGTCTCGGGATGCCGCGTGACATCGGCGCGATGGCTGCATACCTGTGCTCGCCCGAAGCGGACTTCATCACCGGCATGACCTATCCGGTCGATGGTGGCTGGTCAATCGTCTGAGACGACAAGGACCGAGACGAACAGAACAAAGACAAACGAAAGGGGGAGGCGGTCACCCGCCTCCCCCTTCATCCGAAGATTTCGGTTGCGACGCCTCAGTTGAAGGCGTTGATACCGCTCGTGAAGTCGTACTTGTAGGTCGGGTCACCGGTGATGGTGCCGTCCTTGTGCACGATGTGGGTCGACTTGCTGCCCCACGAGATGAAGTCGTTGACCGTGAGGTCGCCGATGCGCTCGGAGCGCGGGTCGGGCTCGGCGTGGTTCTGGAGAAGGACTTCATTGTCGCTCTCGAAGATTCCCACCGACTCGAAGCCCTCCGGGCAGTCGCTGAACGGAGTGTGGAACGAACCAGCAGCCTCGTAGGAGAACATGCCCTTCATGATCCGGCTCTCTTCGGGCTTCTCAGCCTCGCGGTATCCGAACCAACCCTTCACGGTCCATGCCATCGCGCGACAGATGTGGAAGTGCGACGGGAAATCCGGTGCGCCTCCATCCATCTTGAAGCCAAAGGCCACGGTGTTGGTCGGAGCGTGAACCGTCAGAACCTTGAAGTAGGAACCCGGAGCTACTTCCACCCACTCCAGATCGTTCATCTGAACGTCCGCGGTGATCTTTTCCATTGTTGCCAAATTGAGACCCATAATCCCCCCAGTTTGTTGTCGGTTGCGTGGTCTGTGTGACTTATGTGACGTTACTACAACAAGCGTTTGGTTATCAAGGGGACGGTCCTCCCCGTCGGGCTTCGCTAGTTTCCGGCAACCCGACGTTCTTGGCCCGCCCAGAAGGGCTCGCGCAGCACCTTTCGTTGAACCTTGCCGACCGGGCTCTTTGGCAGAGGGTCCGTCTGAAAGAACACATCAGCGGGCTTCTTGTACGAGCCAAGAACGCGGGCACACAAGTCTTTGATGTCGTCAGCCGAAACTTTCGCACCCGCCGCAGTGACGCACATCGCAGCCGGACTCTCGCCCCAACGCTCATGTGGAATCGCAAATACTGCAACCTCGATCACCTCGGGGTGTCCAAGAATTGCGTTCTCCAGTTCAGCAGGCCAGATGTTGAAGCCGCCGG
>SXZT01000149.1 GCA_005787785.1 Actinomycetota bacterium | reverse complement strand
CCTGGAAGATCATTGCGATTCGCTTTCCGCGAATCTCGCGCATCTCACCGGGGAAACGCCCGACGATCTCGTCGTCGCCGATCCTCACCGAACCCGACACTCGCGCCGTCTTTGGCAGGAGACCCATGATGGCGAGGTTCGTCACGGATTTGCCGCAACCACTTTCGCCGACGATGCCGAGAACCTCGCCGCGCCGTAAGTCGAAAGACACGCCGCGCACGGCCCGCACAACGCCGTCGTCGGTCGGAAATTCAACGCTCAAATCGCGCACCTGAAGAAGAGCGTCGGTCATGCACGCACCCGCGTCTGCTTGGGATCGAAGGCGTCACGAAGGCCGTCACCAACGAAGTTCACGCCGAGACAGATGAGAATGATGAAGATGCCGGGAAACCAGAACAACCACGGTCGGGTTTGGAAGGCCGCCTGATAATCACTGACCAACAGACCCAGCGACGAGTCCGGTGCCTTGACGCCGAGACCGAGATACGACAGGGCCGTCTCGACGAGGATCGCACCCGCGATCGACAGCGTCGCCGAAACGATGATTGGTCCGAGCGCGTTCGGCAGGACGTGACGGAAGATGATCCGACGATCGGTTACACCGATGGCCCTTGCCGCTTCGACGAATTCTTTTTCGCGCAGCGACAAGAACTCGCCACGGACTATGCGCGCAGTCCCCTGCCAACTCAGCACGCCGAGAATCAGGGACAAGAGCCACCAGGAGCCCCCACCGTCGAATTGCCACGCGATGCAACCCGCGAGGATCAGCAGCGGAATAGTCAGCAAGAGGTCGGTGATGCGCATGATGATCGCATCCGTCCAGCCGCGGAAGTAGCCCGCAATCGCCCCAAGGGTGACGCCGATGGTCGTGGAAAGCACCGAGACCATCAGCGCGATGAGAATCGACCTCTGGGCACCTCGCAGCGTGAGGGCGAGCATGTCCTTGCCCAACGAGTCGGTCCCGAACGGATGCGTCCACGAGGGGGGCTGGGAAAGGTTCGCCGTGTCGCGTTCCATGTAATCGAAACGCCAGATGTATCTTCCGAAGACTGAGGCCAGAAAAATGATCGTCAGTGTGATGAGGCTGATCATCGCAAGTCTGTGGCGGAAAAAACGACGCATAACGGTTCGCCATTGCGACCGCACCTCTACGGCGAACTCGGCGTCGTGCGAGCCAACGATGGCCGACATCTCAGCTCACCCTGATTCGCGGGTCGAGCGCCGCATAGATGATGTCGGCAACGATGTTGAAGACGATCGTGAACGTCGCGGCGATCATCACGAACGCGAGCAAACGGTTCGGGTCGGGGGTGGGGTTCGACAGAGAATCGAGGAAGAAGTCCCCCATACCGTTCCAGGCGAACACCCGCTCGGTAATGACCGCACCAGCGATGAGCCCGCCCCAACTGAGCGTCGCTATCGTCGCGATCGGAATCAACGCGTTCCGGAAGGCGTGGCGCACGATCACGCGTGTCTCCGAAATGCCTTTCGCGCGGGCCGTGCGCACGTGGTCGGCATTGAGCTGCTCGAGCATCGAAGCACGCATGTACCGGCTGTATCCGGCATACGAAATCGTGAAGAGCACAATGACCGGCAACACGCCGTGGCCGACGTAGCTCCAGAGGCGTGACGGTAGCGAGTCCGCCAAGTCACGCGGCTCAGAACCGAGCGTCTTGACGAACCGCCCGTATTCGCGGTTCTTGAAAGAGAACATCGCGGATAACATGACGAGGGCCGTCACGCCCAGCGAGATTCCGGACCACTTGTACCGTGCCCCGGGCTTCGCTATGCGTAGTCGCTCACGCTTGCGTCCGATCAGATAGAACGAACCACCGAACAACGCAGTGATGACAACTGCGAACGCAACCGAAATTCCGGGATTTTCCAGCCAGTCATTGAACTTGATGGCGCCAAAAACCTTCAGAAGGTTGGCGAACCAGAACACGGGCAACGAGAAAAAGAGAAAAGAGATGAACGTCGTCGAGTAGTCGAAGCCCGAGTACTGCCGAACGCCACTGACGATGCCGATCATCAAGCCGATCGAGATGGCGATGAGCTCGGCGATGAGAACCAGCCTGAGCGTGTACTTGATCGCCGACCACAGTTGCGGCCAAACCGGCCGGTTCTTCATGTCGTTGCCGAGGTCGCCGGTGATGAAGTTGCCCGCCCAATCCGTGTACCGCTCGACGAATGGCTTGTCGAGACCGAGGCGAACTTCCTCGTTGCGGATCACTTGGGGCGAGATTCCGGGCTTGGCCCGAAGGTTCTCGAGAGGGTCACCGGAATTGATGACGAGGAAAAAGGTGAGGACGCTCGCGAGAAAAAGCACAGGCACCGCGATGAGAAGCCTGCGAATGATGAATGCCGTCACTGACGGTGTCCTCCCCACGTACGAAGGTGGGCGGGGTCTCCCCCGCCCACCTCACGTTCGTGCCGTTCAGTGGCTGATTACTTGGTCCAGGTCTCCGCGTTCCACGTGACACCGGCGAAGCTGTTCGGGACGACTCCCGACACCGTTCCGGCGTTTGCGTAGAGCTCGGTCCACTGGGTCAGCGGAATCGTCACCATGTCGTCCCAGATCATCTGGTCGAGTTGGTTGTACAGATCCGCACGCTTGGCCTCATCGAGTTCGGAGTCAGCCTGGTTGGTCAGGTCGACGATCTTCTCGTTCACGTAGCCGTTCCAGTTCTGGCCACCACCCTGCTCGGCGGGGAGGTAGATCGAGTTGTTGCCTGCAAGAGCAACACCCGCAACCCACGCAAAGAGCGCGATGTCGTAGTCACCCGCAGGCAGACGCACGGCGTTGAAATCCTCCGCCGGGTCGTCGGTCAACTCGATACCGGCTTCCTTGCAGGTAGCCGCGGCGAGTTCGTTGGTCTGCTGGCGACGCGGGTTCGGATCACGACGGCCGAGACGCAGGGACAGCTTCTTGCCACCCTTTGCGTAGAAGCCGTCGTCACCGAGCGCGTAGCCATCCTCTTCGAGGAGCGACTTCGCGAGTGCGATGTCCTGCTTGGCGAACTTGCCACTGCCGTCCTTGTAGTACGGCGAGCTCGGGATGAAGATGCGGTTGTTCAACACCTGGGCCTTGGGATCGACGCTGCGATACAGCGTGGTCACGATTTCCTCGCGGTCGATACAGGCAGCAACGGCCTGACGAACCTTGAGGCTGGCGAGGTGCTCGTTCTTCAGGTTCAGGTCGTAGTGCTCGAACACCGTGCCGGCCTCGAACTGCAGGTTGACACCTTCGATCGCCTTGATCTGCTCGACCAGGTCGACGTTCGGCTGCGGCGTGATGACGTCAACTTCGCCGTTCTGGAGAGCTGCCGGTTGCTGGGTTGCATCCGGAACCATCTGGAAGACGATCTTGGCTGCCTTTGCGGGCTCGCCCCACCACTTCGGGTTGCGCTCGAGCGTCAGGCTCTGACCGGCCGTGAACTCCGTCATGACGTACGGGCCACCGGACAGCGCGACGTCAGGCGTGAAGCCGACGAAGCCGGTGTTCCAGAAATCGGCGACCTTGTAGAGATCGGCATCCGACAGTTCGGCGGTGAGGTCAACAACGCCCGACTCGCGCTCGACGACGTGGGCCGGCAAGAGACCGCCGAACATCGTTTTCCAGTCGGCGTACACCTTCGAGTACACGGTCGTGATCGTCTTACCGTCCTCGGAACAGGTCAAGGTGTCCACGAGTTCGTAACCCGTGGTACTCGAGGTGTTCCAGACGGGAACGGGGTTACCTTCTTCGTCCTTCAATTCGGCACCGGCCTCGTCCTTCCGGTTGCCGTCCTTGGCATTGCTCGCGCGCCACGACATGTAGAAGTCGTCGCAGTCGATGGCTTCGCCGTCACTCCACACCGCATCGGGGTTCAGCACGTACTCGACGGTGAACGGTTCTTCCGCTGTCACCGTGACCGACGATGCGATGGGTTCGTAGACCTTGTTGGTCGCGTCGGGGTTGAAGTAGATGGGTCCGGGCAGCAACTGGTTCAACACCAAAGTGTTCGCGAACAGGCCCTGGTCTGCAGCACCGTTGTTGTACGAGGTGTACTCCTGCTCGGACGCGTACACGATCGTCGCATCTGCGGCAGGTGCCGTGGTGTCGGCGGTCGCCGTGGTGTCGGCCGTGGCCGTGGTGTCCGCCGTCGATCCCTCCGACGAACCACCGTCATCGCCACAAGCCGCGGCGATCAGTGAGAAACCGACCGCACACGCCAGGACGACCCTCTTCCGGGTCTTCTTCATGTATTTCCCCCTTCGTCGCCGAAGCGACCTCTCCGGGACGGCATACGACGTCCAGATATCTGTTGTCGCCAAATTATCAAAAGGTAAGACCCCCGCCTAGAGGAGGATTTTTCGCAATTTGGCGCTCAGACCGCGTGCAGGCGGTACTTCACGATCCGCGCGAACTCGTCGGGATCGAGGCTGGCCCCTCCGACGAGCGCCCCGTCGATGTCGGGTTGCTGCATCAACTCGGCGATGTTCGCAGCCTTGACCGACCCCCCGTATTGAATCCGCAGTGCCTTGGCGGCATCGTTGCCATGGGAAGCCCTGACTTCGGTGCGGATCGCCCCGCAGACCGCCTGCGCATCATGGGCGGTTGCCGTTCTGCCGGTTCCGATCGCCCAAATCGGCTCGTATGCGATGACAAGAGCGGCCACGGTCTCGGCGGTTCGCTTCGCGAGAGCGGAACGCACCTGACCCAGCACCTTCGCCTCGGTCGAGTCCGCCTCGCGCTCGTCGAGCGTTTCGCCGACGCACACGATCGGCGTCATGCCCGACTTCAGGATTGCGGTCGTCTTGCTCGCCACGATCTCGTCGGTCTCACCAAACAGTTCCCGCCGCTCACTGTGGCCGACGATCACGTACTTCACAGAAAGCTTCGCCAGCATTGCGGGTGACACTTCCCCGGTGAACGCGCCCTTGTCTTCGTAGTGGCAATGTTGGGCCCCGAGAAGGAATCTCAATTCGTCGGCTTCGATGAGCGTCTGCACGCTGCGAATGTCGGTGAACGGAGGATGAATCGACACGTCCGTCGCCTCGAAGTCCTCTTTGACGACAAGATAATTCAGCTTCTGGACGAGTTGAATCGCCTCGAAGTGATTCAGATGCATCTTCCAGTTGCCGCTGATCAGTGGCTTGCGTGCATCACCTGGCATTTGGCGCCCCTCTCAATGCCGCGAGTCCGGGAAGATCCCCGAACTCGAGAAACTCGAGCGACGCTCCCCCGCCCGTCGACACGTGGTCCACCTCGTCGTCGAGACCGAACTGCGCGAGAGCGGCGGCGCTGTCGCCACCACCCACGACCGTGAACGCCTTCGTATCGGCAACTGCCTGTGCGAGCGTCTTGGTACCGTTCGCGAAGCGCGGATCTTCGAACATCCCCATTGGTCCGTTCCAGAACACCGTGCGGGCATCCATGACGACGTCGCTGAAGGCAGCCGCAGTGCCGGGCCCGATGTCGAGACCTTTTGCGCCGTCGTGCAGGCGAATGCCGAACGTCGCGTAGTAGCCGTTCGCGTCGAGACCCACGATGTCCTCAGGAAGATGGATCGGCTTCGGCCCATCGAGCAGGCGACGACAAAATGCCACCTGATCCAGTTCACATATCGAGTCGCCCACGGGCATGCCCTTGGCCGCGAGGAAGGTGAAGCACATGCCCCCGCCGATCACCAACGCATCGACGGTTTGCAGAAGCGCTTCAATGACACCAAGCTTGTCGCTCACCTTCGCGCCGCCCAACACCGCCACGAACGGACGCTTCGGGTGATCGCGCAAACCGCCGAGAATCTCAACCTCCTTCTGCAACAGTCGTCCCGCCGCCGAGGGCAGGGTCTTCGGAGGGCCGACCACCGACGCGTGGGCGCGATGCGCTGCTCCAAAGGCGTCGTCGACATAGGCGTCGAATCCGGCGACCAACTGACCGACGAAGTCGTCGTTGTTCGATTCCTCCCCCGGGTTGAACCGCAGGTTCTCGAGAAGTTCGACCCCGGGGGCGAGTTCTGCGAGTCGCCGTCGCACGGGCTCCATCGAGTACTTCGGGTTGGGTTTTCCTTTCGGTCGACCCAAATGACTCCCGCAGACAACGGAGGCGCCTCGCGAGGTCAGCCACTCGATCGTGGGCAATGCGGCGCGAATACGAAAATCATCGGTGATCGTCCGCGCGTCGTCCGGGCCTTCCATCGGCACGTTGAAGTCGGTCCGAACAAGAACCCGCTTGCCGGCAACGTCGCCCAGGTCCTCGAGCGCCGGAAGCTTCGACATCGTCAGGCCGTCAACTTGGCGCCGATGTGCTTCGTCAGGTCGACGAGTCGGTTTGAATATCCCCACTCGTTGTCGTACCAGCCGAGCACTTTGACGAGATTCCCCATCGACATCGTCAGATCGCTGTCGAAGATGCACGAGTGCGGATTGGTGACAATGTCGCTCGACACGATCGGCGCCTCGGTGTACTCGAGCACGCCCGCCAGCGGACCATTCGCCGCGGCCTTGAACGCCGCATTGATCTCGTCGACGGATGCGGGCTTCTTCAAATTGGCCACGAAGTCGGTGATCGACCCGGTCGGGACCGGCACACGGAGTGCGGTGCCGTCGAGTTTGCCTTTCATCGCGGCCATCACGAGGCTGGTGGCTCGTGCCGCGCCGGTGCTCGTCGGAGTGATGTTGATCGCCGCTCCGCGCGCCCTGCGAAGGTCGCTGTGCGGGCCGTCGACCAACTGCTGGTCACCCGTGTAGGCGTGGACGGTCGTCATGAGTCCGTTCTCGACTCCAAAGGCATCGTCCAACACCTTGACGAGAGGCACGAAACAGTTCGTCGTGCAACTGGCATTCGACACGACCTTGTGCTTTGCGGGGTCGAAATCGGCGTGGTTGACGCCGTAAACGAACGTGGCATCGGCACCGTTCGAGGGCGCGGAGACAATCACCAATGGAGCTCCGGCATCGAGATGCATCGCTGCCTTGTCGCGGTCGGTGAAGATGCCCGTCGACTCGATCACGAGGTCGACGCCGAGTGCCTTCCACGGCAGCTCCTTCGGGTCGCGGACCTGCAGGACCTTCAGCACCTTGCCGTCGATGCTGATCCCATCGTCGGTCGCAGAAATCGCATTCGGCAGAACGCCGAGCACCGAGTCGTACTTCAGCAGGTGTGCCATCGTCTTCAAGGAGCCGAGGTCGTTAACCGCGACGATCTCGATGTCGGCTCCACTCGCCTGCACGGCACGGAAAAAGTTCCGCCCGATGCGCCCGAAGCCATTGATTCCCACGCGAACCTTCATTGACTTGCTCCTCCGCGTCCTCTGTCCCGACGGCCACTGAGATTAGTGGTGGGACCCTCGAGGACCGCTATCGGCTAACCCTTGACGAGATCCCTGTGGGTGACGCGGGGACGCATGTCCTGTGCCGCGAACCATGCGCCAAGGCGTTCGGCGATGGCGACAGAACGGTGCTGTCCGCCGGTGCAACCGATTGCAATCGAGAGGTAACTCTTGCCTTCGGCAACGTAGGCGGGCAGCAATGTTCCGAGCATCCCCTCGAGATGATCGAGGAAACGGCCGGCCAACGGATTGTCGAGGACATAGGTTCGCACAGGATCGTCGAGTCCGGACAGTGGTCGCAGGTTTTCGTCCCAGTACGGATTCGGCAGGAAGCGCACGTCGAACACGAGATCGACGTCGAGAGGAAGACCGTGCTTGAATCCAAACGAGACGATCCCGATCTGCAGCGTGTCGTTCGGTGAGGCGGGACCGAACAACTCGATCAGCTTCGCCTTCAACTGATGAACGGTGAGATCGGAAGTGTCGATTACGAGGTCCGCTTCCGCTTTCACGGGCTGCAGCAGTTCACGCTCTCGCTGGATGACCGCCGCGATTCCCGATTCCGATGCGCTCTGTCCGCGCTCGAGGTCGAGCGGGTGGCGGCGACGGGTGGCGCCGTAGCGCTTGACGAGAGATCCGGTGGACGCATCGAGGAACAAAACCCGTACTCGGTTTCCCGAGGCCCGCAGACTGCGCAAAACGCCCACCATGTCAGCCTGCTGCGTGGCATTGCCGACCACGAGACACAGTTGCTGATGGGGATCGGTCGGCTGGCTGGCCATGTCGACGACCTGCTCGATGAGCGCCGTCGGCAGGTTGTCGACGACGAACCACCCGAGGTCTTCGAGGTCGTCTGCAGCCTGGGATCGACCGGCACCTGACAACCCAGTGATCACCAGTACGTCGGTCACGATGTGAAGGCTACCCACGCCCGTTCACGGGAACGGGGAGTTTGCGCAGCCTCAACGCCAACAGTCTCGGAATGGTCGCCGCCAGCGCGTACTCCTCGCAGCGTGCAAGGAATCCGGGCGGCGGCGCAGGTTCGTGCATCTGTTCGAGGATCAAACCAACATTGGACAAGGCGTTGAGGTAGCGCCCCAAAGGCCTATGCACGAAGCGCACACGAACACCGGGCTCGACCTCTTCCACGTTCACGGCTTCGGTGAGGTATTCGCCGACCCGCCAGTACTGCTCGGGAGGATCGAGAATTTGGTCGTCGATCCATCCACTGTTCGGTGTCTGCAACAACGGATGGTTCAACAGAAACAAAAACGTTCCGCCCTCGACCAACACCCGTGATACCTCTCGAATCGCCCCGTCCAGGTTGTCCACGTGTTCGAAGACCAGACAAGCAACAACTGCATCGAACGTCCCGTCGCCGAACGGCAGATCGTCGACCACGCCCACGCGGTAGTCGACATTCCCGCCACGCGACTTTGCCACCTCGATGTGTCGTTGCGTTGGATCGACTCCGACCACCGACCGCCCGGAGCGCACTGCTGCCAGACGGCGACTGATTTGACCCTCGCCACACCCCACGTCGAGGATGCGCCCGGCCGACGCAAGCTCGCCGAGTACCAGTGGGATGATCTGCTCTTCGTATTCGGGGTCGACTCCGCCGGTGAAACCGTTGATCCACCAATCCGCATGCTCGTCCCACGTTGGCACCGACGACTCGTGGTCAGTCATGGTCGGCCACCTGCTCGTACACGGCCCGTGCCACCGCCTCGGGGAGCCACGAAACCGCGAGCAACGCATCGAGGCCCGCCTCCTTCACGCCCTTTACGCTGCCGAACTCCTTCACGAGACGTGCTTTTCGGGCTTCACCGAGACCGGGTACACCGTCGAGCAATCCACGCTTCATCCGCTTGCCCCGAACCTCGCGGTGAAAACTGTTGGCAAACCTGTGTGCCTCGTCGCGAATGCGCTGCAACATGAACATGGCCTCGCTGCCACGCGGTACGGCGACAGGGGCTGACCGACCCGGCACGTAGACCTCTTCGAAGCGCTTTGCGAGCGCCGCAACAGGAATCTCGTGTTCGAGTCCGAGCTCGCGCACGACGTCGATCGCCACCGCGAGCTGACCCTTGCCGCCATCAACCAACAACAACTGCGGTGGATACGAGAACTTTCCGGGCTTCTTGACCGTTTCCCCCGAATCGGCGGATTCGAGCGGGCCCGCATCATGGCCGGTCTCCTGACCCTCCACGTAGGCGCGGAGGCGCCGCGTCAAGACTTCACGCATCGCGGCGTAGTCGTCGTTGCCGGGGACATCCTTCACTTTGAACCGTCGATATTCACGCTTTGCGGGCAGACCGTCCTCGAGTACCACCATCGAACCCACGTAGTCAGTTCCCTGCAGATGGGCCATGTCGTAGCACTCGATACGCAACGGCGCCTCGGGTAGCTCGAGATGGTGCTGCAGCTCCGTCAACGCACGGCTCCGCGCATTGTGGTCCGAAGCGCGACGCATGCGATGACGGGCGAATTCCTCGCGCGCGTTCAATGTGACGGTCTCGTGAAGAGACCGTTTGTCTCCGCGCTGGGGAATCTTCAGTTCGACGTTGGATCCTCTGAGCCCCGAAAGCCACGCAACGTGAGTTTGATGGTCCCGTCCGAGCACGGGAACCAAGACCGTCTTCGGATATCCCATCGCGGGTTCCTCGCCGTACAACTCTTCTACAACCCTGTCGATCAACTCCTCTTCGGTCAACGCCTCGACCTTGTCGATGATGAAGCCTCGCCGGCCCACCACCCGACCATGGCGTACGAAGAAGACCTGAACAGACGCCTCGAGGTCGTCTTGCGCGACACCCACGACGTCGATGTCCTCGCCACGATCGGCGACGATCTGCTGACGCTCCATCGCCCGACGCACCGACGCCAGGCGATCGCGCAGTCGGGCCGCACTTTCATACTCCTGCGCCGCCGATGCTGCTGCCATCTGCGCCTCGATGGCCTGCTCGACTTCGTCGGTCTTGCCCTCGAGAAAATCGGCCAGCCCAACCACGTGGCTCGCGTAATCGGCCTCTGCAATTGCCTTCACACACGGCCCCGAGCACTTTTCAATGTGAAACAACAGGCAGGGTCGACCGAGTCGTTCATGCTCGTTGAACTTCGATGTCGGACACGTCCGCACCGGAAACGTCCGCAGCAGTTGGTCGAGCGTCTCGCGAATCGCGTAGGCGTGCGCATAGGGCCCGAAGTAGCGGGCACCCTTGCGCTTTCGTCCACGCATCACGGTTGCGCGCGGCCAATCCTCGTCGAGCGTGATCGCAAGGAACGGATAGCTCTTGTCGTCACGGAGACGGATGTTGAAGCGTGGGCGATGTTGCTTAATGAGGTTGTACTCGAGCATCAAGGCTTCGACCTCGTTGCGGACCTCGATCCACTCGACCGATTCTGCGGCCGAGACCATCGCCGCCGTGCGCGGATGAAGATTGCGCTTGTCTTGGAAGTAACTCGAAAGACGGGACCGCAGGGACGAGGCCTTACCGACATAGATCACGCGCCCATATGCATCCTTGAACTGGTACGACCCCGGCGCGTCAGGAATCGATCCGGCGACCGGGCGCTGAATCATTTTCGACCGGACTTCTTCGCGGGCTTGGGAACAGTGAGCAGCGGTGCGAGATACCGCCCGGTGTGGCTCGCCTTGACTTTCGCAACCGCCTCGGGCGGCCCCGCGGCCACGACCTTGCCGCCACCCGACCCGCCTTCCGGACCAAGGTCGATGATCCAGTCAGCCGTTTTGATCACATCGAGATTGTGCTCAATGACGAGAACCGTGTTCCCTTGGTCGACGAGACGCGACAGGACCGTGAGCAACCGCCGCACATCCTCGAAGTGGAGCCCCGTGGTTGGTTCGTCGAGAAGGTAGATCGTGTGGCCGGTACTGCGCTTGGCGAGTTCCGAGGCCAACTTCACGCGTTGGGCTTCTCCGCCCGAGAGCGTCGGAGCCGACTGGCCGAGGCGGACGTACCCGAGCCCCACGTCGACGAGCGTCTGCATGTGTTTCTTCCTCCAGTTGGTTCACAGAGTAGGGACCTAGGCTGCCCTGCAGCTGCCAACATGGCGACATT
>SXZT01000148.1 GCA_005787785.1 Actinomycetota bacterium | reverse complement strand
GACCGACGGCCTCGACGGCCTCGCCGGCGGCTCGGCGCTGTTGTCGTTCCTGGCTTACACGATCATTGCGTACTGGGCGTTCCGCAACCCCGAGTTGTACGGCCTGGTGAATCCGCTCGATCTGGCGGTGCTGTCCGCCGCGTTCGCGGGCGCGTGTGCAGGGTTTCTCTGGTGGAACGCAGCGCCGGCGAAGATCTTCATGGGCGACGTCGGCGCGCTCGGCATCGGTGCTGCGCTCGGCTTGCTCGCTGTCACCACGAACACGCATCTGCTGCTCGTGCTCATCTGTGGCATCAACGTGTTCGAGGCAGGTTCGGTTGCGGTGCAGATGGGCGTGTTCAAGGCATCGGGTCGCAAACGTCGTCTCCTGCGCATGTCGCCGATCCATCACCACTTCGAACTGGTTGGCTGGCCGGAGACGAGCGTCATCATCCGTTTCTGGATCATTCAGGGCATCTGCGTGGCGACCGCGCTCGCGCTCTTCATAGGCGACTTCACGCGGCAGGTGGGTTGACGTTGAGGGCGATGGTGTTCGGTCTTGGCATCGCGGGCAACGCGGTGGCGCGTGCGCTCGTTTCACGTGGGATCGAACCCGTGCTCGCCGACGACGAGCCCGACCCGGCGCACGACGCGCTGGCGGCCGAACTGGGTGCGAGCCTCAGTATCTCACCTGACCTCGGCACGTTGTCGGGCTTGGTGAAGAACGTCGACTTCGTGATGTCCGCGCCGGGCGTCCCTGAATCGCACCCGTTGTTCGCGATCGCCAAGGACCTCGGCAGGGAGATGCTGTCGGAAATCGAGCTTGCATACCGCTGGGAACAGCAACGCATCGGTGGGCCTCGCGCGATGATCGGCATCACGGGCACCGACGGCAAGACAACGACAACGCTGCTCGCCGCGGCAATGATTCGCGAGTCGGGCCGTCGCGTTGCTGCCGTTGGCAACACAGAGACGCCTTTGATCGCGGCGCTTGATGAAGACGTCGATGCGTTCGTGGTCGAATGCTCGAGTTTCCGCCTTGCGTTGACGCGTGAATTCCGTGTCGAGGCGGGCGCCTGGCTGAACCTTGCGCCAGACCATCTCGACTGGCACCACGACATCGAGTCGTATCGGGCGTCGAAGGCGCGCATCTGGGCCGCGGCAACGGCTCGGGACGTCGCGGTCGCACCGTCCGCCGACCCCACGATCGTGGCCGATGCCCGCAATACGCGGGCGCGGGTCGTAACTTTCGGTTTCGATGCCAACGATGACTACGCATTCATCGATGGACGGCTGTTGGCGGACGGGGCCGAGATCATCGGCGCCGACGGCATGCCGCGCTCTCTTCCGCACGACATCACCAACTCGCTTGCAGCGGCGGCGACGGTTCTCGAATCCGGTACCGGCTCGCACGCCGGCGTCGCCGCGGCGCTCGCCACGTTCAGGCCGTCGCACCACCGCATCGAGTTCGTGTTGGAGTCGGGGGGCGTCGCCTGGTACGACGACTCCAAGGCGACGTCGCCGCACGCGGTCGCAACGGCACTGCGTGCTTTTCCCTCGATCGTCCTCATCGCCGGAGGCCGCAACAA
The DNA here is from genome assembly GCA_005787785.1 of Actinomycetota bacterium. Lineage (GTDB taxonomy): Bacteria > Actinomycetota > Acidimicrobiia > Acidimicrobiales > Ilumatobacteraceae > F1-20-MAGs119. The sequence continues at coordinate 12,225 of SXZT01000148.1, read as the reverse complement.
AGGGCTCGACCTGGCGGGGATAGCCCAGGTCGGGACCTCGGTGAAGGCAGTCGTTGGAATCGGGGAAAGCGGGGAAGAGGTGGTGTTTCATTTCGCCGGACGGTGCCCTTCGGCCCTCGCCACGTCGATGGGCCAAGCCGTCGCATTGGCCGGATCGTTCGCCAGGGCCGGGGATGTCGTGTTGCTGTCGCCGGGCTGCACCAGTTTCGACTGGTACCGCAACTACGAAGAGCGCGGGCGGGACTTCGTGCGTCAGGTACGCGAATTTGTCGGGGGGCATCAATGACTTCGACCGTCAAATCTGCAAATCTCGGCTCCGCAATGAAGGGGAACCTGTCAGTCGCCGATCGCCGTCGTGCGACCCTCGAACGCACGGGCATCGCGGCCAACCGCAAACTCACGTCGGGCCCGCCCCCGGCCGCATTCTTCGGCATTCTCGCGATCACGATCCTGCTCGTCATGTTCGGTCTCGTGATGGTTCTCTCCGCATCGTCCGTGTCGATGCTCCACAGCCGCAACTCGCCGATGTACATCTTCAACAAGCAGCTGTTCTGGGCGGCCATTGGGGCATTCGTGATGTTTTTCACCTACCGCATGCCGTACATCGTGTGGAGGAAATGGGCACCCGTGATTTTCGGTGTGGGTGTCGTTGCGATGTTCCTGCCGTTCGTGCCCGGATGGGGCGTCGAGGTGCGTGGTGCACGGGCCTGGGTCGGAACCGGCGTGCTCGGCTTTCAGCCGTCCGAGTTCCTGAAGCTCGCGGTATTGCTTGTCTGTGCCAAAGTTCTCTCCGAGCGTTTCCGCGAGGTCCAAGACCTGCGCCGAACGTTCTGGCCGGTGGTCGTCTTTCTTGGCATCGCGTCCGTTCTCTGCGTCATGCAGAAAGATCTCGGCAGCGCGATTGTCTTCGGTGCGATTGTCTTCGGTGTGTTGTTCATTGCCGGTACAAAGGTGTCGGTTCTCGTGTTCACCGGTCTTGGATTGGGTGTCGCCGGCATTGCGGAGGTGATGCGGGTCGACTATCGGCGCAACCGTTGGACTGCGTTCCTCAATCTCGACGAGACGAAACTGCACGACGGGTACCAGGTGTACCAGTCGATGATCAGCATCGCGAACGGCGGGATCACGGGAGTCGGTGTCGGCGAGGGTGCAGGCAAGTGGGGTTACGTGCCGCTCGCGCACAGCGACTTCATCTTCGCCATCATTGCCGAGGAATTCGGCCTTCTCGGGGTGCTCGCGGTGCTCGGTATGTTCCTCGGCCTCGTTCTTTTCGGTATCCAGGCGGCTCTCGGGGCGAGAGACGTCTTTGGGGCCCTGATTGCTGGTGGAATTACCTCATGGTTCGCGGTGCAGGCCTTCATCAACATCGGTGGTGTCACCGCGACGATGCCCGTCACGGGTCTCACCCTGCCGTTCATTTCCTACGGAGGCAGTTCGCTTCTCGTGTCGATGGCGGCCGCGGGTCTGTTGCTGAACGTCGCACGCAACATGAAGTGAGTCGTTCGTGACGAGCGTCGTCATCACGGGCGGCGGCACGAGCGGTCACGTGCTTCCCGCGATCGCAATTGCCGAGATGCTCGAAGAGCGCGGCGTCGACGCCCGCGACATTCACTTCATCGGCACTGTGCGTGGCGTCGACGGCCAAATCCTGGGTGAAACCGATTACCCGCACACGCTCCTTCCGGTCACCGGCCTGAAACGTTCGCTCGCGCCGACCTCCATCGCGGCCAACGTCGGCATGGTGTCGCGCCTCGTTGCGGCACGGCGGCGATGCACCGCCTTGTTGCGCGAATTGCAACCCGAGGTTGTCGTCTCGGTGGGCGGCTACGGAAGCATCGCGGCGACGTGGGCCGCGCGCCGACTCGGAATCCGCACCGTGGTCGTTTCCTACGACTCGCGACCGGGTCTTGCGACACGCCGTCAGGCGCGGCACGCCGACACCGTCACGGTCGCCGACCCGACGTCACCGCTCGAACCCGCGGTCGTCACCGGTGCCCCGGTGCGTCGCGCAATCCGGCTGCTCGATCGCGGAGCTGAACGAGTGAGTTCGCGGAGCCTGCTCGGGTTGCCTGCAGAAGGCTTCGTTGTCGGCGTCGTCGGCGGTTCGCTTGGTTCGGGTGTCGTGAACGACACCGTGTCCGCGCTTGCGGCGGAACCACCCACGGACCTCTCGGACGTCACCTGGTATCACGTCACCGGACCGCGCTTTGCTGAAGAGAAGTCGGCTTCGACCGGTTCTGGCCGTCGCATCGCGGTCGCGTACCAACACGACATGGCCGCGCTTTATGCGGTGTGCGACATCATGGTCACCCGCGCGGGTGCCAGCACGATCGCAGAAATTGCAACCGTGGGCATCCCTGCGATCGTCGTGCCCTGGGCCGGTGCGGCCGAGAACCACCAAGAGCACAACGCCCGTCAGTTGTCGTCGATCGGTGCCGCCGTCTTGCTGCCCGAGGCGGAGCTGTCGGCGAGCCGTCTCGCCGATGAAGTCAGGGCATTGCGCGGTGATCCGGGCCGCCTCGAACGCATGAGTCTGTCCGCGCGGGCGTTGGGTGACGCGCACCGGGGGTCCTCCCTTGTCGACGCGGTCCTCGGTTCACGAGGGGGAAGCACGTCCGGTGGCACGGCCCCGCTGCTCGACGTGCGACGCCGTCTTCATGTCGTGGGCATCGGTGGTCCCGGGATGAGCGCCCTTGCCCGTGCGCTGCACGGCGCGGGACACGTGGTCTCGGGCAGTGACGTTCGCGAAAGCGACGTGGTCGCAGCGCTGCGCGACGAGGGAATCGATGTCCACGTCGGCCACCGCGCGTCCTACATCGACGGGTGTGATGCGGTGTGCGCCTCGTCCGGTGTGCCGGTCGACAACATCGAAATGACGGCGGCACGTGAGCGGGGGATTCCCGCGCTCAGCCGAGCCGGCATGCTCGCGGCACTCTGTGAACGAGCCCCCACCATTGCGGTCGCGGGAACGCACGGCAAGACGTCGACGTCCGCCTTGCTTGCGCTCATGCTCGACGGCGATGCCGGAGGTTGCGGCTTCGTGGTCGGAGGCGACGCACCGGATCTGCGAACGAACGGGGCGTGGTCGGCAGCGGGTCCTTTCGTCGTCGAGGCCGACGAAAGCGACGGCACGCACGAGCAACTTCCGGTGACTGCCGCGGTGATCACCAACGTCGACGTCGACCACCTCGACCACTTCGGCACGACCGATGCGATCGCCGAAAGCTTCGTCCGCTTCGCCCACAACGTGACCGGCCCGGTGGTTCTGTGTGCCGACGACGTGGCGCTGGCCGCGCTCGCCGAGCAACTTCGCGCGGCCCGTCGCGATGTCGTGACCTACGGCGAATCTCCGGCCGCTGACGTGCGTGTCCTCAACGTCTCCCAAGGCACGACGCACCTGGCGTTCGATCTTGCATTCGAGGGTGACCGTGTGGCCGCACTCTTCAGCGGGAGATCCGGCGTGCGTGTCGAACTTCGGGCCCAGGGACGCCACTACGCGTTGAATGCGACTGCCGCATTTCTTCTTGCGCTGCAGCACGGCGCTTCGCTTGACGCATGCCTGGCGAAGATGGCGGCATTCCGCGGTGTCGGACGTCGCTTCGAACTGCGGGGCGAAGTGGGTGGTGCCGTCCTCGTCGACGATTACGCGCACCTGCCGACGGAAATCAGTGCAGTGCTGGGTTCGACGCGTGCAGGCAGTCTTGCCGAACGTCGTCTCGTCGCGGTGTTCCAACCGAACAGGTTCCACCGTATGGCGGCAATGTCCGACCAGTACGGCGATGCATTCACTGCGGCTGACGTGGTGTTCGTGACCGACATCTACGCCTCGGGAACGACGCCGATCCCCGGCATCACCGGTCGTCTCGTGGTCGATGCCGTGCTCGGTGCTCATCCGGGCACCGACGTGCGGTGGTGCGCGACGCGTGGTGAACTGGTTGCAGCCGTCACCGACGAACTGCGCGCCAACGACGTGTGCGTGTCGTTCGGATGCGGCGACATCGAGACCTTCCCGGACGAAGTTCTGGTTGAAACCGACCTGAGGCGAATCGACCGAGGCTTGCGCGAAGCGGGTCTCGACGTCGCAGAGAACGCCCCGATGGGTGAGCGCACCACCTACAAAACGGGCGGGAATGCGCGGGTGCTCGTGACGCCGCGCAACATCGACGAACTTCTGCACGTCGCGCGACTGCGCGGCGAATCGCGGGCGCCCATCGTCGTGATGGGTCGAGGCAGCAACATGCTCGTCGCCGATGGGGGGTTCGCCGGTCTGTGCGTGGTGTTGGGAGAGTTCGCGAGCGGGGTCGAGATCGTCGAGCGAACCGGCGACACGGTCGCCGTGCGCGTGGGTGGTGCGACGCCGTTGCCCGTGGCGGCCCGGCAACTCAGCGCGCTCGGTGTCGCAGGTTTCGAATGGGCCGTTGGCGTGCCGGGAACCATCGGTGGCGCCGTGCGTATGAACGCCGGCGGCCACGGCTCGGACATGATCGCCGCACTCGTCGACGCCGACATTGTCGACATGAGAACGGGCAAGCGGGCGCGTGTGGGCGCGACGGAATTGGGTCTGCGATTCCGTGGATCCGACCTCGCCGACCACCACGTGGTGGTCGCGGTGCGACTGAATCTAAAGGCGGCGACGCCGGGCGCGGGCGACGCTGCGATCGCCGACATCGTGCGCTGGCGACGTGACAATCAACCTGGCGGACAAAACGCAGGCTCGGTGTTCGTGAACCCCGACAACGGCGCGCGGACAGCCGGCGAGATCATCGACAGGTTGGGTCTGCGCGGGCTGCGAATCGGAGGTGCGGCGGTCAGCGACAAGCACGCGAATTTCATACAGGCCGACGCAGGAGGGTCGAGTGCCGATGTCGTGCGTGTGATGCTCGAAGTGCACCGTCGGGTCCTCGAAGTCGAGGGTCTGTCGCTGCGCAGTGAAGTGCGGTTGGTCGGCTTCGCTCCCGGTCTCCCCTTCGCGGCTTCGAAAGACGCGTCGTCCGCGAGTGGAACTGCGAGGCTTGATGCCTACCTTGCGGTGGCGAGCGGACATGACTGACGAAACGACTCCGAGTGATGGCACGCCCCGCGTGACGGGGGAGACGCCGGTCGTGCGCGCGGTCAACGATGTCCCCGCCGAGGTGCTCGACGAGTTGACGACAGCCTTTGAAAAGCACACCGGCGACGTGCCGGTGGTGTCCCGAACCGCACCAACTGTTACGCGCACCGAAACCGTGCTCATCGATGGTCATGACCTCGTGGCCGACGACGACCTGACCCACGCGCGCAAGCCGCCACTGGTCATCGACGACAACGACCTCACGGGACCTGTTGCGCGAATCGGTGAAGAAGGTGACGACAGCGACGGTGTGGTGAAGCGGGATCGCCGCTTCCGTCTGCGGCGGATCGCGGTGCGTCGCTCGGAGGGTCGCCGCCGTTTGCGCTTCGTCGGGTGGGTTCTCTTGCCTCTGGCCGTCGTCGGGATCATCCTCGTCGTTCTGGCCTCGCCGCTCTTCGGTGTGCGCAATGTCCTGATCGACGGCGCGCGCTACACGGCGAAGTCGACCCTCGATTCTGCCGATGACCTCGTACGGGGCAGGTCGGTGTTCAGCCTCGATCTCGGTGCCATCGAAGAAGTGCTGAAGGCCGATCCCTGGGTTCGCGATGCGCAGGCAAAGCGCCGCTTTCCGTCGACGGTCGTTCTCGAAATAGCCGAGCGCAAGCCAATGGCCTGGTATCTGGGTGCCGACAACCAGGCGCGTGTGATCGACATCGACGGCCGCGTGGTCACCGTTCTCGTCGGCCAGCCGACCGCCTACACGCAGATCACAGGCATCGGGCCCGACCTGCCGGCAGGGGCCCAGGCCGACGATGCCTACACCGCGGCGGCTCAAGTTGCCGCGTCACTGCCACCCGAGGTTGCGCCGCTCATGTTGAACATGGGCGTGACGGGCGGGACCGATCTCCTCATGACCCTGCGGACGGGGACCGTGGTCACCTTCGGTCGACCAACCGACCTGCGCTCGAAGATGGTGGCCCTCGTTCTCGTATTGCGGCGTACCGACCCGAAGAGCCTGAACGGCATTGACCTGTCGAGCGGAGATCCCATCCTTGCTGGAAGGTGAAGCCGTTTGGTTGATCACGAATCGGCAGTATTCACCAGTTTCGGGGTTCAACGTGGAAAGATAGAGAAACCAAATATTCGATCTCCCGGAGGTCTTGGCCCATGGCCGGAGCGCCCCAGAACTATCTCGCAGTCATGAAGGTCGTCGGTGTCGGCGGTGGCGGTGTCAACGCCGTCAACCGGATGATCGACGCCGGCCTGAGGGGAGTCGAGTTCGTTGCCGTGAACACCGACGCCCAGGCTTTGCTCATGTCGGATGCCGACGTGAAGCTCGACATCGGTCGTGATCTCACCCGCGGCCTCGGCGCCGGTAGCAACCCCGAAGTTGGCGCGTCGGCCGCCGAAGCGCATCGTGATGAAATCGAGGAAATGATCAGCGGTGCCGACATGGTGTTCATCACCGCTGGCGAAGGTGGTGGAACGGGTACGGGTTCAGCACCGATCATCGCCGAGATCGCCCGCTCGCTCGGCGCTCTCACGATCGGCGTGGTCACACGTCCGTTCAGTTTCGAGGGCCGTCGGCGCGCTACTCAGGCCGACAACGGAATCCAGAAGTTGAAGGAAAAAGTGGACACCCTGATCGTTATTCCTAATGATCGGCTGCTCACCGTCGCCAACGACAAGACGAGCCTGCTCAACGCATTCAAGATGGCCGACGACATCCTTCTTGATGGCGTCGCCGGTATCACGAACCTCATCACGACGCCGGGCCTCGTCAACACCGACTTCGCCGACGTGAAGATGATCCTCAGCAATGCCGGCACGGCCCTCATGGGAATCGGACATGCAAGTGGCGACAACCGCGCCGTCGTGGCCGCGAAGGCAGCCATCACGAGCCCGCTGCTCGAGGCCCAGATCGACGGGGCGCGGGGCATTCTGCTCAACATCTCTGGCCCGTCCAGTATGGGACTGTTCGAGATGAACGCCGCGGCCGAAGTCGTCCACGGTGTTGCACACCCCGACGCGAACATCATTTTTGGCACAGTCATCGACGACGAGCTCGGTGATGAGATTCGTGTCACCGTCATCGCTGCAGGCTTTGATCGCTGGGAGGGTGGCGAGCAGAAGCGCACGTCGTTGCGTTCCGTCGAGTCACAGCCACGGCCGGTCGCACGCGACTCATTCGCCAACAAGGATCCGCTCGACACCAGCGGCGACGACGACTTCGACGTTCCGTCGTTCCTGAAGTAACGCACCGAGCCGAAGAGTTCGGCGCACGGACCCACACGTGGCCACACAACCGCCCGCAGCCGATCTGGTTGCTCGTCGCGTCGGCGATCTGCGGCGGCTGATCGGCGAAGTGCGCGGCGATTCGCGCGCAGTGCGCATTGTTGCGGTGACGAAGACTTTCGATGTCGCTGCGTGGGTGTCGGCTTGCGAGGCGGGGTGTGATGCCGTGGGGGAGAATTATGCACAGGAGCTCCTCGACAAGGTCGACCGTGCGGGTGGGGCGGTGCCCCTACCCGTGCACTTCATCGGCCATCTGCAGTCGAACAAGGTCAAGGCCCTCGCGCCGCACGTTGCCGTGTGGCACACGGTCGACCGCTCTTCGGTCGTCGCGGCTTTGGCAAAGCAAGCCGATCGGTTCGGCGTGGCGCCTCGCGTTCTGCTCCAGGTCAATTCGACCGGCGAAGGACAGAAGTCTGGTTGTCTGCCCCAAGACGTCGGTCAGGTGCTTGCGGCGGTGAGGGGCGCGGGGATCGTGGTCGAAGGCCTCATGACGATGGGGCCAAGCGATGCGGATCCTGCGGCGACCCGGGCCGCGTTTGCTCTGACGGCACGAATCGCCGCGGACAACGGTCTGAACGAACTGTCGATGGGTATGACGCATGACGTGCGTATCGCCATCGAAGAGGGCTCGACGATCGTGCGCGTGGGGACCGGGATCTTCGGTGAACGTCCCCGTTCCGACTGACCGCCTCGGGTAGCCTTTCGGCATGTCGATGTGGAGACGAGCAATGGATTATCTCGGCCTCGGTGCCGATGATGCGTACGACGACTACGACATGTCCGTCGAGATGGAACGTCCCGCCCGACCCTCGCGTGGACACCCGGCCGATCCCTCCGGTCGCGTGCAGCGTCCGCGATCCGAATACGAGTACGAAGATGAGAGCGGCGCTATTCCCGCCGACAGCGGCGCCTATCCGCGTCCCGATGATTCGGGGCTGCGCCTGCGGCCGGTCGGCGCATCACGTCAGACGTCGACCGTGCGTCCACTGACTGCAGCAGGCAGCGAGCCTGTCACCGTTCGGCCACAACGTTTCGAACAGGCAAAGGAAATCGCCGATCGTTTCAAGGAAGGCCAGCCGGTCATCATGAATCTCGAGACGACCGAACCCGAGGTGATGCGACGTCTCATCGACTTTGCGAGTGGAATCTGCTACGCGCTCAACGGTTCGATGGAGCGTGTTGCCTCGGGCGTCTTCCTGCTCAAGCCCTCGGCACAACGCCACTCGAACCACGACTGATTCGCGAGACAACCCCCCATGCGCGAAATCCTCTGTCAGGTTCTCAACCTCTATGTTCTCGTCATTTTTGTGCGCATCATCCTTTCGTGGTTCCCGCTGCGTGGCGGCGGGCCGATGAGCAAGGTGTACGAGGTTCTCTGGAAGGTGACCGAACCCGTGCTCGGCTACGCGCGGCGTTTCCTGCCGCCGGTGGGGGGCTTTGATCTCTCGCCGATCGTCGTGATTTTGGTGCTCCAGTTCGTGGTTGGCCGCCTCATTCTGCGCTGCGGAATCGCCTGATTTTCGACCAAAGCCGTACCCTGCAGTTCCGTGCCGTACCCGAAGGTCGACCCCCAACCGGACTTTCCCGCCGTTGAACACGCGGTGCAGACGTTCTGGGCTGCCGACGAAACTTTCGTCGCATCGGTACGCAATCGCCCGGCCGGTGACAATGGTTCCAACGAATTCGTATTTTATGACGGTCCACCTTTTGCCAACGGCTTGCCGCACTACGGACATCTGTTGACGGGCTTCGTGAAGGATGCAGTGCCGCGTTACCAAACCATGCGCGGCCGTCGTGTCGAACGCCGCTTCGGATGGGATTGTCACGGTTTGCCCGCGGAGGTTGAAGCAGAGAAGGAACTTGGCATCTCAGGTCATCCCGAGATCGCACGTTTCGGCATCGACAGATTCAACGACGCGTGCCGCACCAGCGTGCTGCGCTACACGAACGAGTGGGAGCGCTATGTCACGCGTCAGGCGCGATGGGTCGACTTCTCAAACGATTACAAGACGCTCGATCTCTCCTACATGGAGAGTGTCATGTGGGCGTTTCGCACTTTGTGGGACAAGGGTCTCATCTACGAAGGTTTCCGCGTTCTCGCGTACTGCTGGCGCTGTGAGACGCCGCTGTCGAACACGGAGACGCGCATGGACGATGTCTATCTCAATAGGCAGGATCCCGCGCTCACAGTGTGGTTCACGCTCGAAACGGGTGAGCGGATTCTCGCCTGGACGACAACGCCGTGGACCTTGCCGTCGAACCTCGCACTCGCGGTTGGCCCCGACATCGATTACGCGGTCATGCAGGCGACTGACGGGCATCGCTACATCTTGGCCGAGGCCCGTCTCGGTTCGTACGAAAAGGAACTCGACGGTGCCGAGCGTGTCGGCACCCTGAAGGGCTCTGAAATCGTCGGCCGTACGTACGCACCACTGTTCTCGTTCCTCGCCGACACGCCGAACGCGTTCCGCGTTCTGTCGGGCGACTTCGTCACCACCGAAGACGGCACCGGAGTCGTGCACATGGCGCCGGGCTTCGGCGAAGACGACCAGAACGCTTGCAACGCCGTCGGCATCCCGACCATCTGTCCGATGGACGAGAAGGGTTGCTACACGGCCGAGATCGCGCCGTGGGCCGGTGTGCACGTCTTCGAAGCCAATCCCCAGGTGATTCGCCACCTGAAGGAAGCCGGGCACGTGGTGCGTCACGACAGCTATGACCACCCGTACCCGCACTGCTGGCGGTGCGCGCAGCCACTCGTCTATCGGGCAATCTCCAGTTGGTTCGTCGAGGTGAGCAAGTTTCGCCATCGCATGGTCGAATTGAACGAACAGATCCGCTGGGTCCCCGACTACCTGAAGCACGGCACGTTCGGAAAGTGGCTGGCCAACGCACGCGACTGGTCGATCAGTCGCAACCGCTTTTGGGGGTCGCCGATCCCCGTGTGGAAGAGCGATGATCCCGCGTACCCGCGCGTCGATGTGTACGGCAGCGTCGCAGAACTCGAAGCAGACTTCGGGGCGAAGATCGTCGACCTGCACCGGCCGAACATCGATGCACTCGTGCGACCGAATCCGGACGACCCGACGGGCAAGTCGATGATGCGTCGTGTTCCCGAGGTTCTCGATTGCTGGTTCGAGAGCGGGTCGATGCCCTTTGCGCAGGTTCATTATCCGTTCGAGAACCAGGCATGGTTCGAGCATCACTACCCGGGTGACTTCATCGTCGAGTACGTCGCGCAGACGCGCGGATGGTTCTACACGATGCACGTTCTGGCAACAGCTCTTTTCGATCGACCGGCGTTCTCCACGTGTGTTGGCCACGGCGTCGTGTTGGGCGACGACGGGCAGAAGATGTCGAAGAGCCTGCGCAACTATCCCGACCCGATGAATGTCTTTGACACCTACGGCGCCGATGCAATGCGGTGGTACCTGCTGTCATCCCCGATTCTGAGGGGCGGTGATTTCTCGGTGACCGAGGCCGGCATCCGCGAAACCGTGCGGCAGGTTGCACTGCCGTTGTGGAACACCTGGTACTTCCTCTCGCTCTATGCAAACGCCGAGGGTGCCGCGGGCAAGTGGTCGACATCGAGCACGAACGTCCTCGACCGTTACGTTCTCGCAAAGACCCACGATTTGGTCTCGGATCTCACGCAACAGCTCGATGCATACGATCTCTTCGAGGCGTGCGCGACGATCCGTTCGTTCCTCGACGTCATGACCAACTGGTACGTGCGCCGCAGCCGCGACCGGTTCTGGTCGGGTGACCTAGGGGCCATCGACACGCTGCACACGGTGCTCCACGTCCTGTGTCGCGTGATCGCGCCGTTGCAGCCCCTCCTCGCCGAAGAGATCTTCCGCGGCTTGACCGCTGAGCGCAGCGTCCACCTGACCGATTGGCCCTCGGCAGCCGACCTTCCCGCGGACGCGGATCTTGTGGCCGCGATGGATGGTGTGCGCGACGTCTGCTCGACGGCGCTTTCCGTGCGCAAGGCTCACAACCGTCGCGTGCGTCTTCCGTTGCGGTCGCTCACCGTCGCTTCACCCGATCTTGCCGGAGCGGCGGCATATTCCGACATCATCCGGGACGAAGTGAACGTTCGCGACATCTACTTCAATGCAGACGTTGGGTCCGTCGCAACGCGCGAACTGCAGGTGTTGCCCAAGGTGCTTGGCCCACGTCTCGGCGCTCAGGTTCAGTCGGTCATCGCCGCGGTGAAGAAAGGCGAGTGGACGATCGACAACGGAGTTCCGGTTGTCGATGGAATCACGTTGCAGGAGGGCGAGTTCACGCTGAAACTCGTTGCCGCACCTGGCAGCGCCAGCGCGGCCCTCGGAGCTGCAAGCGGCGTCGTGGTGCTCGACGTGGAAGTCACCCCCGAACTCGAAGCAGAGGGTGCCGCGCGTGACATGATTCGCACCCTCCAGCAAACCCGGCGTGCACTCGACTTGAACGTGAGCGACCGTGTCACGGTACGCATTCACGGGCCGCTTGCGTTGCTTGCGCAGTTGGAGCCACATCTCGGGATGATTTCGAGCGAGGTTCTCGCGACGTCCGTCATTCTTGGTGCAGGGTCGGGTGAGCCCCAGCACGTGGAAACGGTCGAAGGCGGCGCGGTACGCATCTGGATGGCCGTCGCGTCCTAGACTCCTCGCACCCACGGACAGGAGAAGGCGATGGCAGCGAAGAAGCCGATCAAGAAAACGGCGAAGAAGTCGGCCAAAAAAACCGTCAAGAAGGCTGCGCCGGCCAAGAAGAAGCCCGCCGCAAAGAAGAAGGCTGCGCCGGCCAAGAAGAAGCCCGCCGCCAAGAAGAAGGCTGCGCCGACCAAGAAGAAGCCCGCCGCCAAGAAGAAGGCTGCGCCGACCAAGAAGAAGGCT
>SXZT01000147.1 GCA_005787785.1 Actinomycetota bacterium | reverse complement strand
TGGCACTGGCCACCGCCCCGTCGGGAGCCGGCGCGTCGCTTCCCGCAGAAGCACCACCATCACCACCGGATGACGAACCGCCACCCCCACCACACGCAGCGAGCATGACGAGACAAAAAGTGAGTCCAACTGCCGTGAGCCAACGGCGCGACCCAACAGTCATGACCGTATTTTATGGCAGAAGTGGTGACTATTTCACGTCGCGACCCACACTTTGATTGGACTGAGGCCCTGTTGTTTCTCCTACTGTGCAAAGAAATTCCCCGCGACACAGGTGCCGAGCTGCGCCCCCGCCTCGATGCTGAATGCGTAGTGGATTCCGCCCAAGACACGCGACTGACCGGCCTCGTCGGCGGCCGCGCGGAATGAGGCGAACAAACGAGGCTCGATCTCGAACTTCTTGCGCGAACCGGGTGCCAGACCCCAGCCGGGGTCGGTGAACGACCACTCCCCGATCGTCGACGTGAGAATCTCGGAAGCAACGCGTGAGATCGTCGAGTGTCCCGACGGGTACTCGGGGAACGCCGGCGTCGTGAGGTACGAGTTCCATTCGGGGTCGGTGCGTGCGACAACCGTGACGGGACGTTCGACCGACCATCTGTATTTTTCGCGCCAATTCGCAATGACGCCATCGGCCAATGCCATCGTCATCGCGCCGAAGAGCCCAATCATCTCGGTTGCCGGCAACGAAGTCGCCTCGGCGGCGCGTGCAGCGATCTCGACCCAGTGGCCCGATGGCGTACTGCTGCGTCCCCGGCTGTCATCCCAGAAGCGGGCAATCATCTTTTGTTCGTCTGTCAACGACGCGACGACATCAGCGACTTCGGTCGCGGCCTCACCGAAGGGATTTGCTGCGTCATTCGAACGTGGTGGCGCCGGCAAACTGCACGTCGTCGTCGACGGTAGGTACGTGCGCAACGTTCCCCATCCCGGGTCGATCGCACCCTGGAACGACGGCGGTGTCGGAGCCCACGCGCCCGCCGCTTCGGGCGCGGTGTACTTCACCTTCAGCGCCTCATCTAAGCCGTCGCCTTTCGCACGTGCCAAGACGGCCGCGACGGCTGACGCACCCCGCGCGATGCTCGCCCGCACATCGGTACCTTCCGGGGCGCTTGCCAAGAGTCCGGACAGCCATTTGTCGCGCAGTTCGGCATAGGTGGTGCGGTCGAGTTGTGTCGGCATCAACTTGCGGACGGCCGTCGTTCCCGCCGCTACGGCGGCGATCGCATCGTCGAGTCCGGCCGGAGGATCGGGCAGTTCGACCGGTTCGTTGATGGACTGTGTGAATGCGACCTGCGCACCCGAGGCGGCCAACATCGAATAGCCGATGATTCCGTAGAGTCGGCTCGCGCGCGTGGGACCCTGGCGATTGCGGGCAATCAACGGTGCCAACTCGGTCAACACGCCCGACACCTCGGCGGTGCCGCGCGGCACCGCCGAATTAGCCCCGGCCGACGTGCGTGTTGCGACCACGCCGATCGTCACCAACAGCGCAACAATGCACAACCTCGTCGACCTCAACACGACGGTTCCGCCACTTCACCGTCGGGCATGGTCGTAATGCAGGTGAAAACCTCGGAGAAGTCACCGCCGGTCGCACCCGTGAAGTTGGCATCGGTGGCAAAAACATCGACCATGACCGCGCCTTCGAGAACCGTCTTGGTCGCCTTCGCGCTCGTCAACCGGGCGCGTGTGAGATTCGCATCGACGAACACCGCGTCATCCAATGCCGCACGCACCAGTGCCGCATCCGAGAGATCCGCTCCCGACAGGTCGGCACCGATCAGGTTCGCATCGGTGAGGTTCGTGCCCGCGAGGTTGGCTCCCGCGAGATTCGCCGAGCGCAAGTCGCTGCCCGACAGATCACGCCCGGAGAGATCGACGTTCGACAGGTCAGTGCCACGACACCTGGCGCGCGGTGCGGGCTCGCACACTGCGGATTCAACTGTCGGTAAGTCTGCCGGTTTGGTCACGCTTGGATCACCACCGCCACAACCCGCGAAGCCGTACACGAGCGCGACGACGGCAAGTGCCGTGCCGATGCGATGGTTCATGAGCCTGCCGCCGTCGTGCCGTCGGGTTCAACGACTTCAACTGTCGTGTTGCGTTCGACGTCGGTGAGAACGACAGTCTCGTCGCTGAGAGGAAAATACACCTCGATGCGATGCACGGGATCGGCTCCACCGCCGAGGCCGATGCGCATGAGAGACGTGTCCTGCGAGAGGTACGTACCCGTGGTGCCGACGAAATACTTCTTCGTCGGACTGTCGGGCGTTGGCATCACCGAGACGACCGCGCCAAGCGCGTCACGATTACTCCGGGTCCCAACCACCCGGACGTCGACATACCGACCAACGACGGGTGTGACGTTGTGAAAGAACACAGGGGTCTCGGCATCGCGAGTGACCAACAGGTCCATGCGGCCATCGTTGTCGGCATCAAACACAACGGTCGCCTTGGTTGGCTTGGTTTCGACGACACCGACACGCGCAGCAACTTCGTCGTATGTGTCGGTCCCGTCGTTACGCCAATAGACGATGGGGTCCTTCGCGTGGCATCCAGCCGGGTTCGTCCACGGTTCGTCGATACCAGCAGCCTGGACGAGATCACGTGACCCTGTATTGGTGGCGTCGATATAGCTGGCTCCCCACCCCCAACCGCCGTCGCGTACGCCGGCGCGGTCGGTGATGTCATCGAAAATCCGCCCTTCACCGTACAGATAGAGCCTGTTTCCAGTGCCTTCCAGCCCGCTGTCATCGGCACAGTCCGACAACGACTTGATCGACGTGAGGAAAACCGTCGGTTTTTGGTCGTCCCCATGGAATCCGACCGCCAAACCCATGCCGTTTTCTTCCCCTCCGAGGCCCGACTCGTAGGTGGTGTTCTCGAAGGTGCCGTCACCGTTGTTCCAAAAAAACTTCGATGTATTGAAGTCGGCGACGACCGCAAGGTCGGGATAACGGTCGCCGTCGAAGTCGGTGAAGATCGAACTGAACGTCCATGTCGTGTCGATCACCGAGTCGACACGCACTCCGGCCGCCTCGGTCACGTCCTCGAAGACCCCGGGCCTGCCTTCAGCACCCAGATTACGGAACAGTCGCGAGTGCGACGGAACCCCGAGTTTGGCCACGATCGACGATTGCCATTCGTTCACGTGCATGTCGATCCAACCGTCCAGGTCGTAGTCGCCGAATGAGACACCCTGCCCCGCGTGCGGTTCGCCGTCCACCATGCCGACCCCGCGGGCAACGGCCTCTTCCGCGAACTTCCCCGTGCCGTCATTGACCAACAGATACATCTGTCGGGATGCGATTCCCGTGAGCACCACGTCCTTGTCGCCGTCGTTGTCGATGTCGGCATAACCGACGCCATTCGTTGCGCCGTCGACGAGGTCGAGCCCCGAGCCCTCGCTCGATTCGACGAACTTCGGTTCACCCGGCGTGCTCTCGTTGAGATAGAGCAGCGGGTGTCCGGTGAGGCGTGTGAAGACGACGTCGTCGTCACCATCAGCATCGACGTCGACCGCGGCGGCGCCCGATGTCATGCGTTCGGGCACGCACTGGTTGAAACGCAGACCGGAGGCAACTCCGGCTTCTTTGGTGTCGGGAAACAGTGGCTTGAGGTTCGACTCACTGAAGAGGCAATTCGCAGTGTCGTTGCGTACGCCCTGGGAGTCGACGAAGTCAACCTGCGCACCTTTTTCGACGAAGGTGGGCAAGGCGTCAGGAACGACCGATTCGAGCGATTCGCCGCCGGCAATAGAACAGCCGAGCGCGGCTGCCGACGCCAGCACCAGAAGTGCGGGCCCCGACAGCCGCGCTGTGCGACTACCTGTGTGGGTTCGGATCACCGGATGCCGTAGCGGCGCCCGTCATATACGACCCAGATGCTCGTTGGATTGATCGAGAAGCCGAGACCCAGCGACGCCCAGTTGGCCCAACCGGACCAACCAGCGTTCCACCAACACCTCGGCCTCCAGGCGCGGCAACCCGCGTCTATCCAGTAGTACGAGCCTTGGAGGTTGACCGAACCCGATGCCGTGAACGAGACGTACGGCGACCAGCTGTAGACACGCAGCGTCGCATTGACACTGGCCGTGAGGCGCAGCCTGACGACAGCGAGGTGAATCTCGCCCGAATCCCAATAGAACCCGGAGGTGACAGAGAAGTCAAAATTGCCATTTCTGTCGATGTTGCCCGAGAACCAGAAGCCGATGCCTGCGGTCGCGAAGTATCCGGAGATACTGAAGTAGGTGCCACCGCGATAACGCTGGCCGTTCGAGTAGGCGACGTTACCCATCTTCAGGGTGCCACCCGCGTTCACGATGCCGAGCGAGACATTGACTCCGATGCTCGCATCGAACGTGCCGTCGGCATTGATGGCGATCGAACCGCTACCCGAGATACCCGGCACCTGCAGCGACACCGACGCAGACATTCCTTCCCTGCCGGGTTCATTCGAGATGCTGAACGTACCGCTGGCTGCAACACCCCCGGCCGACAACGAGGCGTTGCCCGTCATCGTGAAGCGGAAGGCGTTGTTGACTCGCGAGAAGTTGCCGCTGAAGCCGACGTTGACCGCACCCAGAACCTGAATGTTGGTCGACAGAGCAAAGGCCCAGTTGGCTCCCGATTTGCTGCCGCTCACGCTGACGGCCGCGCTGAACCCGACGAGGTTCAGGTTGCCGCTGCCGTTGAACCGGAAGTTGCCGTCGGTGCCGAAGTCACCACTGACGCTGAGGTTGCCACCGATGTTGCCCGAGCCGATCACAAATGACGCGTTGAAGCGCGCGTAAGCGACGCCGCTCGCGCGGCCCACGAGCACCGAACCACCGGCGGCAAATCCACCGAGGTTGATGCTGATGTTGTCGGCTCCGACGCGGAAGTCACCGGCCGCCGCCGTGACGGTTTGTCCGTCGCGGTTGACGATGGTGATACCCGCACCAGCGGCCCAGACGACCTGACCGGTGAGTTGCGCACTGAAGACGCCGCCCACGGCAATGGTGCCGGTGATCTTGACCTGGTTCTTGTCGACGACACCCGTAACACGACCGAAGTCGTAGCCAGCAACGGAACCCGTCGCATCGAATGCGAGAGTCGGGAACTGACCGTCCTTGTAGTCGATCGAGAAGGTGCCATCGATCTTGACGACGCTCGCAATCGTCCGGACTGCGCGGATGTTCGCCTTCAGCGTCTGCAACTTGAAGTTCGACATCGACATCGCGAAGTCGACCTGCGTGACGGAACCGAGGAAGTTGAAGTCACCGAGTGCCTGGACCTCGGCGAAGCCGTTCTTCGGGCGCACGTTCACACGCACGGCCGCCGAGCGGATCTCGAGGAAACCGGGGACGATGCTCAGGTTGTCGACACTGCCCGTGAGGTCGACCCACGGACCATCGGTGACGTTGTAACCGATGTTGCCCTTCACCGCGACCTTCGTGATGCCGATCGTGATTCCACCCGAAAAGGCGACGAACGACTCGGTCGGCGAAACCTTGATCTGCAACTTGGTCTCGTCGACTTGCACGCCGCCGGCTTTGAAAGCACCGATTGTGAGGCTCGCATCGAGCGAGAACGGATTGGTGCCGATCTTCGCGCGAACGTCGACCGGAGTGCCGAGCACCGTGCCCGAGAAGCCGACCGAAATGCCCGGATCAAGGACCTGGTTGCCGATCTGGCAACCAAGCGGCGCGATGGTGAGGTCCATGAACGTCGAGGTCAGGACCCCGCTGCCCACGTTGATTACCTTGGCCGTGCCATTCGAAATGGTTCGACCGTCACTGCCGAGTGTGCCTGCCTTGAACTGGAAGCAGGGTTTGGTCACGTCGATGTTCGCCATCAGACGAACCGCAACACCGGCTTCCATGCCGAGCGGCTTCTTCCACGCATCAGGCAGCTGAGCGGTTGCCGCAAGGCCGAGAGTCGGCAGCGGGAACGGCGTGGTTGCAAAGTTGATGCCAACCTGGATTGCGGCGTCGGACAGCGTGAGTCCGCTGATTCCGAACGCGTTCTTCCACTCGTAGGGCTTGCCCGTCGTCGTGTCGATGCCGAGGCTGAGTGCCATCGAAATTGCGGTGGTCGAGACCGTGCCGCGCACTTCGAGCGGGATCGGAGCCTGGCCCGAACCGGTGATGAATTCGATGTTGCCGATGAGGCTCATCGACGGGGTCGGGCTGCCACCGATTTCGACGCCGAAACCGGCGAAGCGCATCGACAGCGAGCTCGTCTGGAAGAGGAACCAATTCGACGGGGTCGGCAACATGATCTTGAGGGTCGGCAACTTGCCGCCCGCCAGGCCCGCCAGCGGCACCGTCACCGGCACCACGTTCAGACTCGGCTGCTTCACCATGTCCTTCAACCACTGCGGAACCTTGAAGCCCGCGAGGAGCGTCGGATTGTTGAGCGGAATGTCGACCTTGCCGAGGTTCGGCGCATTGGGCAACGTCACCTGGACCGCGTTGTACGTTGCAAACGCGAACGATGCGTTGGTGAGTGTCGGACCGCCGGGGATCGGCGTCCAGTCGCTCATGCCACCCGAGACGATCACGCCCTGGGCCGAGAACACAGCCGACATCGACAGGGTCGTGCCGAGAATGTCGGCGCTGCCAGAAACGCTGGCGGACAGACCGCCCACCGTCGCGTATGCAACGGCGAGCGTCGGAGCCTTGATCGTGACACCGGTGGTGACCGGAATGTCAGCGAACACGGCCTTCAATTCGGACCTGTCCTTCGCAAACGTTCCCGTCAGGGTTGCCGGAGCCGTGTAACCCTGACCGACGTTCACCGACACCTTGCCGGTTGCGGTGAAGGCGAGCACGCAACTCGCACCGACCTGGCATGTCGCCGAAATGGCGGCGCCGGGTTCGCTGATCTTCACGCCGGGGCCGGCAGCGGAGCCGACCGGATACCAGTCACTGATGCCCTTGAACGCGAGGCTGAACGTGCGGGTCTGACCCGAACGTGCCATCGTGCCCGTCAGGTTGCCGAGCGGCAGGGTGAACCCCGCGAACGGCGACCACGACGTCGAACCACCCGACGGCTTGACCGTCACGGCGAACGAGTAGTCAGTGGACGACTTGTAGTTCAGGTTGAAGCCGAGCGTGATCGGAGTCGACGGAGTCGAGATTTCGATGTCACCCGTGCCGGTTGCCTGAACCGTACCGGTGGTGTTGTTCAAGTTGAGGTCGAGCGCCTTCACCTTGACACCATCGACGACGGTGAGCGGCTGCTTCACCTTCGCCGTGATGTTGTAGGTGAGGTTCTTGCCCGTTCCTTCACGCGAGAACGAACCACTGAGGTCGGTTGCGTCCGAGCTGTACGAAGCGGTCAGCGAGAACGCACCGGTCGCAAGGGTCATGCTGCCCTCGACCTTGACCGCACCGAACGTGAGGCTGGTGCTACCCGAGAGTTGCTTCACAACGTCGGGAGTCGGCATCGCCAACACGAGGCGCGGGGCGCCGGCGGGCAGGCTGATGGCCGGCAACGATGGGAAGCTCGGAACCTTCGGCGTCCAGCTGATGTTGCTGGGAGCTCGCAGCGCCCACGCGAACTGGCCACCGTCGAAGCCGATGTCGGAGCCCGGGAAGTTGAACTTCGGGAAGTCTCCGGTGAGGAGGACACCCGAGGAGTTGAACGTGACCGCCGCGTTCAGGTTCGCGCCGAACAGCGAGAACGTTCCCGACAACGTGGCCGAAGCCTTGGCGGTGCTGGTCTTGGGCGGAATCGTCAGGCTGAATGTCGGAGCGAGCAACTTGATGTCGGCATTGAACGCGAGGTCGTTGAACTTCGCGCTGAAGGCGAAGCCCTTGTCGTCGAGTTTGCCGCTGATCGTCGCCGAGTTCAGACCCGATATACCGAGGTCGAAGCCGAGCGTGCCCGACAGATCGAACGCCGGCACGCACTTGGCACCCGTGTTGCAGGTGACCGATGCCTTGGCCGACACGTTGGTGACGCTGAGGCCACTGACAGGCTTCCACGGACCGGCAGTCGACAGGCCGACGTCGAGGACGCTGCCCGTCGCGGTGCGCTTGAACGTACCGCTGGCCTGTCCGAGGCTGAGTGCCTCGCCACCGGCAACTGCGAACGACGGAGCATTCGCACCGGCCGACACTGTCACGGTGAAGTCGGTTGCCGAGTTGTAGGTGACCGCACCCGCAACCGTGACGACCGTTGCGTCGGGCAGCTTCACGTCGACCGAGCCGTTGCCGGTGAACGTCACCGGTCCGCCTGCGGTTTCATTGCCGAACTTCACGTCGAGCGTGGTGATCGACACCGAGTCGGTGAGAGCGATCGCCTTCTTCACCTTGCCGGTGAGGTTGTACTTGAACGGATCACCGGTCTTCTCGCGGCTGATTGCGCCGGCCAGATCGATGGTGTCGTTCGACAGCGACGCGGCAAGGCTGAACTTGCCGGTCGAGAAGTCGACTTCACCGTCGAGTGCAATGTCGCCGACGTTGGCAACCGTTGCCGAAGCCAGACCCTTGATTTGGTCAGGCAGTGCGATTGCCATGTTGAGGCGCGGCACCTTCGGTGTCAGGTTGACCGACTTGATGTTCGGCAACGACGGCACCTTCGGGGTGATGGTGATCGGACCCGACGACCAGCTCAGCTGACCGGGCTTCCACACCGGGCCACTGGCGCCGAACGGCGCAAGCTCCGGCAGGTCGGCGGTCAAGAGAACACCGGTCTTCGAGAACGCCGCCGATGCAGTGACGGTCTTTTCGAACACCGTCATCGACCCGGCGAGCGTGACCGTGGTGGCGGCGTTGGCCGCACCGATATTGGTCGAATCGATCGACAGCGAAGCCGAGTTGATGTCGAGACCCGCGACGAGCGGAATCTTGTTGAGCGATGCCTTCAGCGATGCGGTCTTGGCGGTGATGTCGACCGCACCCGTGATCTTGCCGGTGGTCGATGTCGACCCAAGGGTGACTTCGGCACCCGAATCAAGGTTGACCTTCACGTCGCAGGCGCCCGTTGCGGGACACTGCGCCGTTGCCTTGATCGTGGGTGCAACGAACTTGAGACCGCTGAACGGCGAGACGTCGCCGCCCACCACGGTTACGTCGATGGTCTTCGCGCCGTCCTTGGCAACGTACGAACCCGATGCCGAGGCGAGCGGGATCGAGATGTCCTTGCCCGGGCTCCACTTGCCACCCTCTGTCGCCGCAGTCACGGCGAAGGAGTGATTGTTGGCATCGGTGTAGTTGAGGTCGGCCTTCACGGTCAGTGCCGTGTCACCCGAACCAATCGTCATCGTGCCGGCACCCGAGATCGCGCCGCCCTTGTCGTACGAGGCCGACAGCGCGGTGATCTTCACGTTCGAGGTGAGCGCAATTTCACCGGTGAGCGAGCCCTTGAGCGACAGTGCGACGTCGGAGGTCGGCGTTTCCTTCTTCACCGAACCGGCGAAGTCGATCGTCGATCCGAACAGTTCGAATCCGTTCGCGAGAGATGCGTCGAGTGCGAACGTTCCGTTCGTGGCGACGGCACCTGCGATGCGAGCAGTCGGCTTCTTGCCGTTCTTTTCGGGGCCCGTTGCCGTGGCCTCAAGGCTGACAGCCTTGCCACCCTCGGCATCGACACTGAAGGTCAACGTCGCCGACGGGGTCCAACCAGCGGGAAGCTTGAGGAACGGCATCGAGCCGGACTCGATCTTGCCTTCGAACGCGCCGATCGCAACCGATGCGCGAGAGAACGGAATGAACAGACCGACCGGGTCGGACGCACCGATCGAGAACGCGGGCGAACCCCATGCCTCGGGACCGGTGAAGGTTGCCGAACGGATCGTCAGACCTGCTGCGCTGACCGAACCCGACGCACCGGACACCGTGAGGTAGCCGGCGAGCGAGAAGCCCGCGTTAGAGAACGACACCTTCGACTTATCGGTACAGGTCGCGGAGTTCACCGCGAACTGCGAGAGGTTCAAACTGCCGAGGCCGATCGAGTTGATCGTGGCGTCGAGCTTCGAGAGTGTGTTCGTCGAGATCGCCTCGACGAAGTCACACAACGGAGTCGGCGCGCCACTCGGCGACATCTGAAGAGTGATCTGGTCGGTCGCAACCGCGCCTGCGGCATCGGTGGCGGTGACCAGGATGACGGCAGTACCCACCGCAGCCGAGGCCGCGATCGACACCGCAGCGGTGTTCGCACCACTCAGCGTGAGTGCGGGACCCGACACCTGCGACCATGCGTAGGTGATCGCACCCGAACCGGCCGCGGTCGCGTTCAGCGTGAGCGCCTTGGCGGTGTCAACAGCAAGCGGACCCTCACCCTCGGTGATCGTCGCCGAGACGGTGGCCGTGCCACCCGTACCGACAACCACATTGACGAGATCAGTTGCCTTTTCACCACGCGAGTCGGTGGCCACGACACGCAATGTGATCGTGGTGTTCGCCGACGGTGCAGTGAACGACAGCGTTGCCGTATTCGTCGTCGCCGATGCGAGCACCGACGGGTTCGAGCCGGCGGCCTGCGACCAGGCGTAGGACACCGCGCCGACGCCCGCGGCAGCCGCGGTCACCGAAACAGCGGCACCCTGGGCAACGGTGACGGTGGAACCACCAAAGATGTTGGCGTTGACCGTGACGCCGGCGTTCGCCGACGTGAGAACGGATGTGTCACCCGCACCCGAGGTCGGAGCGGTCGCTGCGAATGCGCGCACGCTCGGACCCGACTGCTTGGGCACGCGACGCAGCACGGACGAACCGCTGCCACTCGACGCCTTGCCGGTAGGACCCTGCGCCGTCGGAAGTGGCTGCACACGCACCGAAGCGCGGGCCGTTGCGGAACTGCCGGCCCCATCGGTCGCGATCGCTTCGAACACGAGGGTCTCTTCCTTGGTGACCACCGGAGCGAGAAGCGTCGCCGTCGGGCCCGTCGACGGAGCGTTGTTCACCCACTTGGCTGTCGGAGCGACCGCCTTGCACTCGCCCTTCGACGCCTTCACATCGGCATCCGAGGTGCAGAGCTGCTTCCACGTGAACGCCGATCCGTCGGCGTTGCCGACCGTCGTGAGAAGAATCGTCGACGGAACGCGCTTGCCTGCCGCATCGACGATCTGGTCGACGATGACATCCGGCCCCTTGATTGCGAAACCGAGCGGTGCACGCAGGTCGATTTCCTGGCTCGACGTGCTACTCGTGGGTTCGCCGTAGATGTTCGAAACGATCGACGTCGCCTGCAACACCAATGTCTTGGCCTTCGGGTCACTCGACTGGTAGTCGACAGCAACCGACTTGGTCTCTTCACCGACCTTCAGCGGCAACTTGCGCGAACAGGCGATGAAGCCCTGCGCGATGAAGCCACCGACGACGGCGCATTTCCAGCCTTCGCCTGTCGCGCCCGTCAAGCGACCACCGCTCGTCTTGATGATGAGCGACTGCGCATTCGAATCCGCGGTGCCGTCGTTCTTCACGCTGAACTGCGCGACCGCCTTGCCGCCGGGACGCGGTCCCGCCGCTGCAGCAATAGCCGCACTGAGTGTCGGCTGCTGCTTCACGATCGTCACGCCCATGCCGTAACGCGCCACGGGAGCGGTCTTCACCGCGGGCAACGACGCGTACACCGGCCACTCGGGCTTGCCGGGCTTGGCCGACTTGGCGGCCTCGACGGTGAGATTGAGGATCGGCGTCTGTGCCTCGGGTGCGATTGCTGCTGCGAGCGTCAGCTCACAACGAATCGCTGCGCCCTTCTTGCCGGCGGCGACGACAGTCGTCGGCGTGGCGATTGCACCACCAACTGCGGTGAGCGACTCGGGCAACTGAACGGCCGGAGCGGTTCCCTGACCGGCCACGCAGGCCCACTGTCCGGGTGTCGCTTGAATCTGCTTCGAGTCAAGGTCTCCCTTGTAGTCGGCGGGCTTCGGAGCTGTCTTGCCGGAGAAGATTGCGAAGTCGGACACATACTGCTCGACCCGTACGACGGAGCCTGCCGCAATCGGTGCGGCACCGAGGTTCGACACGGCAATGCCGTAGCTGGCCTTCTTGCCGACGACCACTTCGGTGGCCGAGCCGTCGCTGACGGCCTGCGTCGCGCCCTTTGAATCGGCGCGTGTGAGGACAATGCCAGGCATCGCTGCAGGAGCAGGCTGAATCAGCAACGTCTGTCCGGAACGGTTGTTCTCGACCTTCGCAGGATCTTCGTTCTCGGCGGAGATTACGCTGACGACCTGAGCCGCGCCGGTTTCAGTGTCTTCGGTTGCCGTGAACTTGAAAGCAACTGTCTCTTCGGCGGTGTCGAACAGTTCCGCCTTCACACATTTGAAGGCCGTCGAACCCTCACCGGCTGCCGGGTCGGCAGCAGCCGACGCACACGTCCACCCGGGCGAGCCGTCGGCTGACGTTTCAATGGTGACGCCTTTGCGAACACCCACGGTGACGGCGACGTTCTGACCTATGCCATTGATCGAACGCACCTTCGCATCAACGAGGAGCGTGCCAGGAGCAACCATGCTGGTCTTGCCCTCGCGGGCGATGACCTTTGCGACGAGGTCGGGCTTCGGAGCCTCAATGATCTTTGTGCTGATCTCGGCGTAGCCCTCGAGTTGCGTTCCGTCGACCTGGACGCGACTGACCGAGTTGACCTTCCACGTAAACGGCTGAGCCGTCACCGCTGCAGTCTTCGACGTGCGACCTTCAATAATGAGCGGAGTGCTGAAGAAACTGGGTCGAATCTCGCCACCGGTGCGCGTGCAGCGCTTTGGCGCGGTGGGGTTGTCACACGTCCATCCGTTGCCGGAAATCTTCACGTCTGTGAGACCGACCTGCGACGGAAGGATGTCTGTGAAGATGATGTCACCCGAGAAAACCTGATCACACACCGGAAGGGTGCGCAGAACGATCTTGAAGCGACCTCCCGGGTAGGTGTTGCTCGACGCTTCGGAATCGACGTACACGCACGAACTGCGCCCAGTGTCTTCGGCCGGTGTCGCACCGGTTGTGTTGCGTGGCGCACCACCAACAGCGAGCGCAAACTCATTGTTTTCGGGAGCAACGTCACCCGCGAGTGACGCACGCACAAGGAAGTGCGGGACGGTTCGCGCCAGCGCCGAGATACCGGCGATGTCACGATTCTTCGCCAGTTCGTTGCTCTTCGTGTTGTACGCGTCATCGGAAACGAACAGTTCGGCATCGGGTGCGTAGTTGACGCGCAGGTCGGCGCGCACGACACCCGCGGTGGGAATGATGCCGCCCGCAATACCGCTGTCTGTCTTCTGCTTCAGCGTGCACGACGTTGCATTGCACTCCCAGCCCTGTTCACCGACGGCGGAAGTCTCGGTAAGAGTCGGTAGAACTTCAAGCACTTTCACTCCGCGCGGCAACTTCACGAGCGAGAATGAAACAGGCGATTCGAGTCCAGCAACGACATTGCCCATGTTCGACAGACGGACAATGATGACCGAGTTGAGGTCGGTGGTAACAACGCTCGTCTGACTGGCCGAAGCCATGACATCAGGCCCTGACTTCGTGGTGCCTGGCGTTGCCGGCGGCAGTGTTGCCGCCGGAGCCGTGGTCTCAGGAACAAGGTCGACATTGTCGGGCTTGACCCCACTGGGCAATGGCTCGAGCAACGTATTGCTAAGACCGGGGACGGTGGTCGGCGTAGCGCCGGTCGTCGCGACCGTCGTCGGTGTTGCGCCATCGATGGGTGTCGTGGTGGTCGTCGAATCAGCGGCCGGCGCACCGGTCGTCGTGGTCGACTCAGCAGCAGGAGCGGCCGTTGTCGTCGTCGAGTCGTTCGGGCTGCTCGCGCCGACCGGAGTGATGTCGACGATCGCAATACTGATTGCGGCCGATACCAATGCAAATTTCTTGAAGCTGTTCATGCTCATTTCGCACATCCTGTCGAGGCAAAGCCAGTCAGAGCCCGGGCATCACCCGAACTCGCGAATACGGGACGATAAGAGGGCGTGGCAATCGCCACCCTGTCGATAGCTGCGCGTTGGCGCACGAGGCTCGCCGTTTCGGCGTTTGCCCCCTTCAGCAACTTGGTTGCATCGGCGAGGAGGATCTTCGGTCCCCCGTTCTGGAGAGCCGACGTGCAATCGGCAACCGACCAGATCTGGTTCTTCCAACGCAGTTCACCGATACCAAGATCGGCATTGCGACACGTCGATGCGGTGTCGCCCGTGCAGTTCAGAACCCAGTCACGGATCGCGTTACCGGTCTTTTGCGCCTCAGCCGAAGCAGGGTCACCAATGAGAACTTCGAATCCCCAACCACTGCCCTGATACTGACCGACACCGACCGCAGTCGGGTCGAGACCGCGAACACCGGTAATACCCGACCCAGCAAGGTTGGCCGCGAGCAGGGCCTTCACGACTTTCTTTGCGGAGGCCGAGAGAAACGCACAGTTGTCGCACGGCTTGCCACTGACGGTCCAACGCAAAGTCAACGGCGTCGCAGAACCAATCCATTCGGCAGCACTCACGTTGAGAACACCGTCGGAGTCGGTCCTGTATGAGTTGCCGACGGCCTTTGCCGCATTCGTCGTGATCGATGCCTCGGTGGGAAGAGCGGGCCGCGGTGAACCCGCGACGTCGGTAGTAGCGAGGTAGGTCGGCTGATAGTTGCCCGGGTCCTTCACCTTCGTCACCTCTGGAACCGAAACAGGTGTCGTCTCGGGTGTCGATGCTGGTGTCGTCTCGGGCGTCGATGCTGGTGTCGTCTCAGGCGTCGTCTCAGGCGTCGTCTCAGGCGTCGTCTCAGGCGTCGAGTTGTTCGGCAAGGCCGCGTTCTTCACACGCGTCGATGCCGTGGTGTCTCCCGACGAATCGGATGAACCACCTCCGCACGCAGCCAACAGGAGCGAAGCCGCAACGGCTCCGGTCAAGAACATTCGTTTCCTCATGATGGATGTACCTCTCATTGCCCGGCCTCACAGTTGTCCTTGACCCACGTCTGCACGTTTGCCGACGCGGTGTTGGCTTCCGATGTTGCGAATTCCTCGATCAGCGAGTTGAACTTGTCCAGAGTCGGATCTCCCGCGATGGCTTCGGCCATGCTGCTGGCTGCCGTAGCAACCGCATCGGCGTCGGCCTTCACTTCGTCGGGAGCAACCGATGCCATCTCGGCGAGTGCCGTTGCGTTCGCCGACAACTTCTCTGCGATCGCCGCAGGATCATCGTCGGAAGAAATGTCGGCGCCACCTTGGTTGTCGAGCGCCGACTTGCAGAACGCAGCGAGCTTCACGGCGGGATCCTCCGCGACGGTGTCACTCGTTGCGTTCGTATCGGTTGTCTGCTCCGCAGTGTCGGACGTCGATGCATCGCTTGATTCCGAATCGGAACCACCGCACGCACCGAGTGCGAACATCCCCGCTACGCATAGGGACAGAAAAAATTTTCTTGACCGACGAACGCGCACCGCTACCCCCCTGAGACTCCGACATCGAGACGATACCTAGGGAAGGCAGTATTGCCCAGTCAGGTGACGCAACTTTCAATCGGTGTTTGTCGAGAGTTGGTTTGGGCGGTTGACGGGATGGTTGGGCTCAGCCCACCAGAGCCGCAAGACGGGTCTCGACCTCGGCCTCCGACGGTGCCCCGATCACAACTTCACGATCGCCCGACGCGTCCTGGAACACCCATGCGGGCTGGCCGGAGACCCCAAAAGAGGAAAAAATCGAGCCGTCGGGATCGCGGACGTTGGCGAAGGTCAGGCCGTGACGCGAAACAAACCCGTCGATCTCGTCCTGCGTTCCGTTCCAGCCGATTCCGACGACCTGGACCTTTCCGGCCCATTTCTTGCTGGCCGCCTCGACCGAGGGGGCTTCACCGTTGCAGGTGCCTCAATACGGCGCCCAGAACCAAAAAGCGACCGGCGAACCGTTGTAGCGGGAACCAAAGTCGCCCGCCTCGACGGTGCTCGAGGTGTCGGATGCCGTCGACGAGCCGCTCGATGCCGACTCGATCACGCTCGACCCGGCAATGCTCGACGCGGTAGTGCTCGACCCGGCGTCACTCTCCGCACACGAAGCGGCAACGACCAAAGCGGAGCCGAGAAGCAGAAGACGGAGCGTTCGCTTCACGACCCTCGACGATCCTGGAGCAGTGCCGTGACAACCTTGCCGTCAGCTTTGCCCTTGCTCGCCTTCATGATGGACCCAACGATAGCACCCGCTGCCTTTTCTTCGCCGGCGCAGTACTTCGCCCATGCATCGGGCTGCGCCGCGATCGCGTCGTCGACGAACCGTGCGATGGCGGACGTATCGAGCGCCTCGAAACCTTTCGACGACGCGATTGACGCAGGGTCTCCCCCACCCGCGGCGAGCATCTCGCCGAGAACGGTCTTTGCCTGTGTCGCGGTGAGCTTGCCCTCGCGCTCCATCACGGTGAGCGCGGCGAGATCCTTCGCGGGAAGTCGCGGTACGTCACCTTCATCCGCGAATGATTGCTGCACCCATACGAGTGCTCGTGCCGCCTCGCCACCCGCATCGACGACGGCCTTCACATAGTTGTCCTGTCCACGTTCGACGACGACGGACACCGCCTCGCCTTCGACGTCGGCGCCCGTGAGCGCCGCGAGCGCGATGCGCCGGGCGGCGGGCAACACCGGCAACGCCGCGCGCACCCGTTCGACCCATGCGGCATCCGGCGCGAGCGGCACGAGGTCGGGCTCGAGGAAGTAGCGATAGTCGTCGGCGTCTTCTTTCGTGCGCAGCGTGTGCGTGCGCCCGTCCGCATCGTCCCAGTGACGCGTCTCCTGGCGAATCGATCCGCCTGTTTCCAGGATGTCGACCTGACGGCGCGCCTCGTACTCGATTGCACGACCGAGCGATCGCACCGAGTTCACGTTCTTGATTTCACAGCGCGTACCGAGAGGATCGCCGTAGCGACGCACCGAGACGTTGGCGTCACAACGCATCGAGCCTTCTTCCATCTTCGCATCGCTTGCGCCGATGGCGACGAGAATCGCGCGCAGTTCGTTCACGTACTGGCGCGCCTGTTCCGGTGTGCGGATGTCGGGCCGTGAGACGATTTCGACGAGCGGAACTCCGGCACGGTTGAAGTCGATGAGCGAGTACTCGCTGCCGTGGATGCGGCCGCTGGTGCCACCGAAGTGGGTCGACTTGCCGGTGTCCTCTTCCAAATGCGCCCGCTCGACGTCGATTCGCACGTTGCCGGACAGCATGAGGTGGCCGTCGACATTCAGCGGCTGGTCGTACTGGCTGATCTGGTACGCCTTCGGCAGGTCGGGATAGAAGTAGTTCTTGCGGTGGAACGTGCACGGCTGCACCGTGCAGTTCAATGCGAGACCGATGCGCATTGCCAACTCGACCGCATGCTCGTTCAATACGGGGAGGGCCCCCGGCAGACCCAGCGTCACGGGGTCGATGTTGGTGTTGGGCTCGTCACCGAAACGGTTCGGCGACGCGCTGAACAACTTGGTCTTCGTTGCAAGTTCGACGTGCACTTCCAGGCCGACGACGAGTTCCCAGCCGTCGGGCAGGCCGTTGTCGAGTTTCTCGGTGGTGCTCATACCGCACGCTCGAGTTCTGCCGCGACACGGAACATCGTCGACTCGCCGAGGGTTGGTGCGAGCACCTGCACGCCGACCGGCATGCCGTCCTGGCCGGTGCCGAAGGGGACGCTCATCGCGGGGTGGCCGGCGAGGTTCGTCGGAATCGTGAAGATGTCACACAGATACATCGCGAGTGGGTCGTCGGTTTTGGAACCGAATCGGAACGCAACCGACGGCGAAGTGGGCGTGAGGATCACGTCGGCGTCGGTGTAGGCGCGTGCAAAGTCGTCGGCGATGAGGCGGCGCACCTTGAGTGCCTTGCCGTAGTAGGCGTCGT
>SXZT01000146.1 GCA_005787785.1 Actinomycetota bacterium | reverse complement strand
TGACATTGGTCCTGTTCGGCACCAGCGTCCATCCGATCGCCGCAATCGTGATCATCTTTGCGTTGAGCACAGTGGCCGTGTGGGTCCTGTCCGGCCGCGACTGACACAGAGCCGACACCGGTTACCGCTGGAGCATGCCTGCTGGTGGGCGTTGAGGGACTCGAACCCCCGACCCTCTCCTTGTAAGGGAGATGCTCTAACCAACTGAGCTAAACGCCCGGATGACGGTCAGGTTTGTCAGCCTTGTGACCTTCAGATCCCTGCCCACATTGGTTTTTGGCATTGTTTTTTGCCGCGACCACCAATGGTGACTATGTACGCCCTCAATCCTACAACGACCGGAAGGAGATGGTCTCCATCTTGTTTTATCTGCAGATGTCGGACACTCGTCAGCGTCAGTATCGAGACTGAGGAACCTCCGAGTTGTGAGCAGAATGGGCAATTCGGGACAAGTGCTGGCCCCCTCCATGACAGGGGTCGACTGACTATTTGGTAAACCCCGTTTTTTCTTCGGTTCTCAATATGCGATGGCCATATTGACCATTAGCAATCACAGAAGATCCAAAAACAAAGTTCTTGTTCCGGCGACCATCGAATCATCGCGATCGCTATTCAGGTTTATAAAGGCAAGTAGGCTCAAAACAGAAATACCCCTCGGGGGCTGTAGCGAAAGTGGGCATATGAAGCCGAAACTCATTCTTCAAGTCTCTATTCTCTTGTCAGCTGCAGCGAGTTTGGCCTTGAGTGTTTCGCTGTATTTTGCAGGCGACGATCAAAGCGACAAACTCAACGGTATTTATGTTGGGGTGTGGGTCCCATCAATCCTTGCGCTCGGCGCATTTTTGCTTGCTGGGCAGAAAGGTAAATAAATGTCTGAAGCCGCCCTGTTTTCTTTTGGTGCTGTCATTTTTTTCGTTGTTTTTACCGGTGCAATTTTGTTTGGAATGGCAGCGATGAAGGAATACCAAGACAAACACTGACACGGGTTGGCTGGAGATGATCACCCTCACGGAGGGAGATGCCCTAACCAACTGAGCTAAACGCCCGATACGGGACGACGAAATCTACCCGTGGTCGATGAAAGCAAGGTCGCTGGAGCGGGGCCGTAGCCCTTGTCAGTAGACGAAGGCTTCAGGCGCCAACTCGGTGACGTCGGCGAGAGTGATCTTGCGATCGAGAATGCCGACCATCTTGTCGTAGTCGTACACCTCTTCACCGACGAGGAGACCTGTCGCGCGGTCGACCGGCCAGACAACCGTCGTGATGCCTTGCGCGAGGTAGTAGGCCTCGGGATCGTCAGCGGTGATGCCCATGCTGAGAAGGGTCTTGCCCGGGAAAGCGACCTTCATGACACCTTCGGTCAGCACTTCATCGTCGGTCACCATGATGCGGGTGAGGTCCCACTCCAGGCGATGCGCGCCGGTCTGAACGATCCACATGTCGTAGAAATCGGCGACGGCCTGCTTCGTCCCCTTCGGGTTGAGGTCCGGATTCGCGCGGTCGCTGTGCCACTTGTACTCGGGCTTGTCGACGAGTGTGTCGAGAACACCCTGCACGTCGCAGCGTGCTTCGGCCTTCATGTGCTTGATGACCACGTCGAGGTTGCGCTGGTGCAACGGATTCGTGGTGCGGTCACGCAGTGCCTGAACTTGCTGGAATCCGAGATTCACGTCGAGTTTCATTGTCCCCCCGTTTTTGATGTCCGGGCGACCCCGTCGCCCTCCGCTCACAGTAATCTGTGCCCAAAGGCCCCGATTCCGACCCCTAGTCTTCGACGATGTCGGGCAGTTCATTGCCCTCGGCCTGTACCGGCAGCGATGCCGCAACGAGCGCGATGGCTTCGGCGAGACGCTCACCGGCGAGAAGTGCCGACGTTTGTTTGATTACTTCTACGGACAGGGAGACCGTGGCCGACCAGCGAAGTTCGAAGCAGCGGTCCAACGGGTCGACACAGAAGACCAGCGTCGCCCCCTTGTGTTTGCGGGCGACCCGGTTCGCAGCGATGTCGGGACGGCGGCCCAACTTGCCGACGGCGACCACGATCTGGTGACCACTCCCTCGCTCGGCGTCATCGACGGCCTTTGCGACGCCTGCCTTCTGGGACAGCCACCAGTTGGCAGCGTCCTTGCGCTTCATCGCGTGCTTCACCATGTCTCTTCCAGTTTCACCATGATCCCGATGCACCTCCGCCGGAGAAACCGCCGCCCCCACCGCCACCGAAGCCGCGTCCACCGCCACCGAAGCCTCCGCGCGAGGAACTCGTGAAGATGTAGAGCAACGAAAGAACATCGAGCGCACCGAGACCGCGACGGCGACCCCGCACCATCATCCCGACGACGCCGAGACCGAACATCAAAATGATGAAGAAACCGAATATCGCACCGGCGAGCCCGACTTCTTGAGGAGCGGCTGTGGTGGATGCCGCCGGCTGCCCATCCGGGAAGTCGTAAGCCTGACCCGAAAGTTCGGTGGTCAATGCGTCGGTGCCGGCAACGACCGCTGCCGTGGGGTTGTCATTGCGCAATTCGGGAACGACGACCGAGTCGATGATGCGTCCGGCCTCGACGTCGGTGAGATCCCCCTCGATGCCACTGCCGGTTTCGATGCGCAACTTGCGGTCATCGATGGCGATGAGCAGCAGCACACCGTCGTCGCGCTGCTCGTCACCGATACCCCACTCGCGCGCGACGTCGATGCCGTAATCCTCGATCGTCTGGTTTCCCGTCGAACCGACAACGAGCACCGCGACCTGCGGGCCGACCGCGGTACGGAACTGTTCGAGTTTCGCGTTCAGGTTTCTTTCGACCGCATCGTCGATCACACCCGCATCGTCGACAACAGGGGCAGTGAACTTCGGAAGGCCACCGCTCGGTCCGCAAGCCGCCGCAACACAGCCCAGACCAACGACGATCGCCGCCGCGCCGAACGCGCTGCGTCTCACGAGCCCTGCGGCGTCAGGTCAACGGTCGGGACGGTTTCGGCGCCGTCAACCGCACTGAAGAGTGCCCGCTTTTCGAAACCGAACAAGCCGGCCACGATCGAGCGCGGGAAGGCCCGCACGGCACGGTTGAACGACGTCGTGGCTTCGTTGTAGTCGCGCCGCGCCTGGGCGACTCGGTTCTCGGTGCCTTCGAGCTGCACTTGCAGATCACGCACGTTCTGCAGGCTGGTGAGTTCCGGATAGTTCTCGACAATGACCAGCAAACGACTGAGAGCAGATTCCAATTGCCCCCCTGCAGCAATGCGATCGTCGCCCGAGGATGCGCCCGCGTACTTCGATCGTGCCTCGGCGAGTTGGGTGAAGATGTCTTTTTCCTGTGCCATCGCGCCCTTGACGGCCGAGACGAGATTCGGGATGAGATCGAATCGACGCTGCAGTTGCACTTCGAGGTCGGCCGATGTCTGGTCGACGCGGGTTTCTTTGTTCACGAGGCCGTTGTAGGAGGTGATGAACATCAACAAGATCAGGACAGCGGCGGCCACCGCACCGATGATCTGCTTCTGCGTTTTCGTCATGGAAACAGTCTCGCAGGATTCCCGCTTGCTTGCCCCTCCACCACGGAAAAAGAATCGGGACCGTTGTTACAGTTCTTCCAATGGTCAGTACAACATTCGCCGCGGTACTCCCCGACCGCCTTCCGTGGTACTTCGCCGGCCCCGCACTCGGCTTGCTCGTCGTCGGATTCTTCGTTATCGCCAACCAACCACTCGGGGCCACGGGCGCCTACGTCGAGACGTACAAGACCGTGACACGCGCTCCGGGAGCGGTGTCGTGGCGCATGTTCTACTTCCTCGGCATACCGATCGGTGGTCTGGTCGGAGTCTTGTTGAAGGAAGACGGCATCGTTCGTCGCGCAGGCTACGACGCGCTCCGCAACGAGCTGTCGCTCGGAACGACGGCGATCATCGTGCTCGTCGGGGCCGTGGTGATGGGCTACGGCGCGCGCATGGCAGGTGGTTGCACGTCCGGCCACGGCATCTGCGGCACCGCACAGCGCTCGCCCGCCAGTTGGGTGGCGACGTGCACCTTCATGGGGGCAGCGGTTCTCACCACGCTGGTCATCCGGGTGATCTCGGGAGGTGCGATATGAAACCGTCGACTGCCCACAAGGTGTTCGGCCTGCTCTTCGGGGCCGGCTTCGGGTTCGTTCTCGCGGCAGCGAACCTTCACGAGTACGACACCATCCACAAGATGTTGCGCCTCGAAGAATTCGACGTCTTCCTGCTCATGGGCGGGGCCATCGGCACCTCACTCCCGCTTCTCTGGTGGCTGGAACGTCGCCGCACGCGCACGGTGCTCGGCGGACCGCTGCTTCTCTCGCGGTCGAAGCCGCGCCGCGAACACGTCATCGGTGGCGCGCTCTTCGGCATTGGCTGGGCCGTGTCAGGTACCTGCCCCGCTCCCGCACTCGTGATGCTCGTGTCAGGTGCCGGACTTGCAGCCGTCACCATCATCGGCTTGTTCGTCGGACTGAACCTGCGCGACGCCCAGGTGCGTCGCGCAGACGGTGCCGCAACCGCGGCCGATGGCGAACACCGCGACATCGTGCGGGTGCCCTGACGGGCGTTACCTGCCGGCGTTTGCGTCCGCACACTTGGAGGTCTGGGTCGCCAACGGATGTCCGAAGGCAAACATCGCCTGCATGCAGAAGCCGTTCCGCTTGTACTGCGGAGCGGTGTTCACGATGCCGGCGAGCAACGTCTTGAACTGAGTCACGCTCTTGCGTCCACCGATCCCCGTCGCACTGCAGATCGTCGCGCCAACGTACATCGTCGGGTCGTTCGAATCGCAGAAGGCGCCCAGGTTCGCAACGGTAGGTGCCACTCCGCCCCACCAGCTCGGGTCTTCGTTGTTCGGGGCGGTCGTGTTCGTCGGAGTGCCGCCGTTCGTACCCGCGGCGATCGTCGTCGTGGTCGCGCCACCGTGCGTCGGGGCTGCGACCGTCGTCCCAGTTGTCGCACTTCCACCTCCGCCGTGGGCCGGTTTCGTCGTCGACGGCGCATCGTCGTCGGTGAAGTCATCGGAGATGTCGCCTTCCAGCTCAGCCGGGAGAAACTCGACCTTGATCGTTGGGCTGATGTAGGCCTTCTGCTTGCCCTTGATGGCAGGCGCGGTGACACGAAACGAGAACGTCCCGTCACGGTAGGAGTCCTCGTCATCGACTTGACTCACGGCAAACGACGCTTTGCCGCTCGACACTTTCAGGGTCTTCACCGTCGACCACTTTTTCGATCCCGGGGCGGCCTCCTGAAAGGTGAACGTGCGCGTCGGGATTCGAGGAGCAACCAACAACTGCAACTTGCAATCGGCGTCACCTTCTGCCTCATCCATGTTCCTGTCTTGGCAGTCACCCGACAGTGAGATCGAGATCTTCTGAAGCACTGCCGAGCCACTGACGCTCGACCCGACAGTGAAAGGGGCGACGGCAACCGCCGTCAGCACCGCCAGAACTCGCTTGCCCATCTGATTTCCTTCCGCCATAAGGTCTTCGGGACCTTTACCTTGTGTGTCGTACACGGTAACAAAGTACGCCGTACTTGCAAATATGACGATTGGGTGATGGGCGCGTGCCGACTCGCGAGCAACTCGGCCAGAGAGGCTTTCGTCAGCTGGGGTTGGCGACGAGGCGGCCCGTGATGCGGTGGTGTTGCAGGTCGTCGAGTCCCTTGGCAATGTCGAGAAAGTCGATGACCGTGACCGTCGGGTCGATGTCTCCCGCCGCGAGCAACTCGTAGACCTCAGCGATGTCCTGTGGCGTACCACCCGCCGAACCAAGTAGTTCAACTTCGGACAGGATGACCGGCATCGTGTCGAGCGTGAAGGCGAGTTTCGCCATGCCGACGAGAACGACTCGACCGTTGCGCCGAACCGCCTTCACCGCAGCGCGAGTTGTCGTGTCGAAACCTGCGTAGTCGACGACGAGGTCGAATCCTTTGCCGGCCCACTCCGAGGCATCCCGAACGATGTCGACGACCCCCGCTTCGCGTACAGCAGCCCATGCGGCCTCGTTGGGTTCTGCGACGTGGACTTCCGCGCCGCGAACAACGGCCACACGCGCACCAATCTGGCCCAATCCTCCGAAGCCAATGACGCCGACCTTCATTCCGGGCTGCACCTGGCCACGCGAGACCATTGCGTGGTAGGCGGTCATACCCGCGTCGGTTCCGAGCGCGGCGAGATCGAGCGAGAGGTTGTCGGGCACCGCAACAAGCTCGACAACTTTCGCGATGAACTTCGTCGTGAAGCCGCCGTGCCGCTGAAACCCGGGCGTACCGACGCCGACCGACGGGCACACACCCACACGGTCGCCGATCTTCACGGTGTCGACTCCCGGCCCGAGGGCGCTCACCACTCCGGCGATCTCATGACCGAGAATCAACGGAGTAAAGGCGATGCGGCTCATCCAGATCGGATCGGTCATCACGCCGACATCGGAGTGGCACAACCCGACAGCCTTGACATCGAGCAGGACCTCGCCCGGGCCGGGCGTGGGGTCGTCGATGTCGAGTAGTTGCAGGGGTGCATGCGTTGCGGTGAAACACCAACCCTTCATGGAGTGCAAGAGTACGGCATGAACTCATCCCCGCAGCGAGGCGCGGCGCGCCCGGCCTCTCCCCGTCTCTCCCCCGTTTCGCCCATCACCCCGGAAATCGACGAGATCCTTGCGGGCAGCATTAAGTCGGTGAACGGCGAGCCACTCAACTTGTTCGGGACGATGGCACACCACCCGAAGTTGCTGAAGCGCTTTCTCGCCTTCGGTGGGTTCTTCCTGAACCGGGGACTCTTGCCCGCACGCGAGCGTGAAATCGTGATTCTGCGCGTCGGCTGGAACACCGGGTCGATCTACGAGTTCGGCCAACACACCGTGATCGGCCGCGACTGTGGGCTTGGCGACGACGAGATCGCGGCGTTGGCCGGCGACCCGTCACGTCACGCGTGGTCAAAACGTGACCGTGAATTGATCGCGATGACCGACGAGATTTGCGACGACGATTGTGTGAGTGAGCCCACATGGAAAGAGCTCCGCGCCGGATGGTCCGACGCGGAGCTCTGTGAACTCGTTCTGCTGGTTGGGATGTACCGGATGGTGGCCGGGTTCCTCAACACCATGGGTGTGGAGCTGGACCCGAACACTCCAGGCTGGCCGGATTAACCGCCCGGAACCGTTGCCACCGGCCGAAGCGGCGGAAGGTTTCCGCTACCGGCGGGCGCCGTTGCCGGCGGTACCGCGATGGTCGTGGTCGGGTCACCCAGCGGCGCCGTGGTCGGAGCCGCAGCATCGACGGTCGTTGTCGGGCCCGCTGCAGGTGTCACTTCGGCGACGCGCTCGTCACGGGCCGGGAGACCCGGCTTCGTTTCGGGTGCGCCGAGTGCCTCGGGCATCGGACGACTGACCTGGGTGTTCTCGAGTTGGCCTTCTTGCGTGGTCACCGTCTCGGTGCCGTTCGCGTCGATGACCTTCTTTTCGATCTCGTTCGCACCCGTCTGCGTCAGGATTTCGACGTTCGCCTTCGGGTCGACACCATCACGGCCGGGCGTACGCACGTCGACTGCCGGGGCGTCGGCGGTGACCGCAACGCTGACCTGCTCGCCGTTGGGCGCCGTCACCTGGACATCGATCTGTTCGCCGGTGGTGGCAAGTTCGTTGCCGGCACCGTTCGAAGACGCGACGAGGTTGCCGTCCGCGAGTGACAGCACAACGTTCGGATCATCGGCCTTCACACCACCGTCGGTCACTTCGACCGTGCCCGTGGACGAACCGGGGGTTTCGATACGTACGGCGGCCTTCGGGGTGATTCCCGAAACGCGCGACGGATCGGGCAGATTGAACTCGAGCGGCTGGTCGGCTGGCAGGTACACCATGTAGTCGACCGGCGTGCCCGGGGCTTTCGGCGCCGACGACCGCACGGGGCGAATCGTGATTCCCGCGGGCGCAGCGGCACCGGGGCGGACCGAGCCGGAGGGCGTTTTGATCGACCAGTTCAGCGCAGACGAACGGATGAGCAAGAGCGACTTGGTGACTTCACCATCGCCCTTTCCGAAAGGAACCTTTGCTGCGTCGCGTGCGCTCATCGATGTGATGTCAAGGTCTTTCGGACCGCCCGACCACGGGGCCGGGTCGTTGTTCGGGTCGGCACCCGAATACGGGAAAGACCATGTTTCGTTTGCGAGGTCGACGTTCACCCAACGCTCCTGGCCGGGCCAATTTGAGTCGTAGATCTTGATCTTTGCTTGATCAGGTCCGTCGTACTCGATGGCGTACGGCAGAACCGCGTGTCCACCCTCGGCCGTATAGATGGCGAGCGTGTAGACAGCCTTCTTCGATGCGAATGCGGATTCGAGTGTGGCGACCTTGTCCTTCAGGGACTTGGCCTGCCAGCCGATGGTTTCCTCCTGGGTCGACTGGAAGAACTGCGTCGCGAACGCACGCATGATGTCCTTTGTGACCGTCGGGTCCATGGTCAATTGCACGCTCGGTGGCGTCTTGCCGGCAGCGAAACGGTTCGCCGACAGAACGGCAAAACCTTCGCAGTGTCCGGCAGCACGGTTGTCGTTCACCATTGCGGCCCACGCCGCAGCTTCGGCTGTCGGCTGGCAGGGTTCCGCGCCATCGACGCAGACATTGGGCCCATTGCCGAACATCGCAACGAGATCTTCTGCACCGAAGACCTCGGGCGATGCGCCGGCACCGAAGTTCGCGAATGCGAAACCGTTCGGGTTCGGTGCGAGACCAAGGTCGACGTTGACTCCCTTGGCTTCGGGCACCGTGATGTCGGCCGCCTTGTTGTCGCCACCACCATCGGCGCTACCGCCACCGCCGCCGCCGCCGCCACAGGCAGCGAGAAGTGCAAGCGACGCCGTTGCGGCGAAGACACGTCGTTTCGTTCTCATTTGGTCACCCTTCATGCGTCGACCCAACCACCCGAGTTACTTACGACCACGCGCCATTGGCGCGGGTGAAGACGTTTGCTGCGCCGGCACCGGCGTTCGGGCCACCCACTGCGAGAGTGTTGCCGTCGGCCGAAAGCGATACCGAGGTTCCGAAGTTCGCCTTCGCGGCCGGCTTCGCCGAGGTGAGAACTTGCTGGAGGGCCCAACCACCGCCGCGGGTGAAGACGCTTGCTGTGCCCTGGTCGGCGTTGCCGTCGACATCCGAGCCCGTTGCACCGACAGCGAGCGTTCCGCCGTCGGCGGACAGCGAAACCGAATAGCCGAACAGATCGCCGGCGGCGCCGTCCTTGCCCGTCACCGTCTTTTGCAGCGACCACTTGCCGCCCTGGCGGGCGAACACCGAGGCACTGCCCTGGGCCTTGTTGCCGTTGACCGTTGCGTATACCGCACCGACTGCGATGGTTCCGCCGTCGGACGACATTGCGATCGAGTAGCCGAACCAATCGTTCGCCGCGCCCGGGATGGTGAGCACACCCTGTTCGGCCCAGCTGCCGCCGCTGCGGGTGAAGACCGTGACCGAACCCTGGTCTGCGTTGCCGTTTACGTCGGCGTAGAGAGCGCCAACCGCAAGGGTGCTGCCGTCGGTGGAGAGGACGACCGCCCCGCCGAATGCATCGCCGCTTTGGCCCTTCGACTGCACGAGCGAGATTGCCTCACCGGCCGTTGCCGGGGGAAGCGTGGTGTCGCCCGCAGCGGGCACCGTCGAGTCGCCGGCGGGTGCCGTCGAGTCGGTGGGCGCGGCAGAGTCTGTCGGTGCCGTGGTGTCGCCGGGTGCGACCGTTGTGTCGGTCGAACCCTCGACGGTTGTCGACGAACCGCCGGTGTAGTCGAACAACGTGGTGGGCGAACCACCATCACTCGGCACGGTGGTGAACGCGTTGTTCTTCACTCTGGTTGTGTCGGTGGCATCGGAACCACCATCGCCGCCGCATGCTGCGAGTGTGGCGGTCAACGCCAGAACCGCGGT
Source organism: Actinomycetota bacterium (assembly GCA_005787785.1). Taxonomy (GTDB): domain Bacteria; phylum Actinomycetota; class Acidimicrobiia; order Acidimicrobiales; family Ilumatobacteraceae; genus F1-20-MAGs119. Next base: position 2,151 of record SXZT01000146.1, on the reverse strand, counting down.
TGCGGCGGTGATGGTGCGGAAAAGCGACTTCTGTGTCATGGACTCCCCTGTCGTGCGAGTTGCATGTACGATAGTTCCCCCCACAACGATTGTGTCAGCAGGCCTGACGGCTGATTTTGGGCCTCACGCCACCTCGATCGTGACCTCGTGCAGACCCGTCGCTCCGCTCGGCAGCACGTCGCGCACGGCTTCATCCTGTGGGGTCCCGTCACGGTCGATCACCCGCACCGCAAGGCGGTGTTCGCCCGCGGCAAGGTCGAGCTCGCCGCGCCACACGACCCACGCATCGCCGGTGTCGCGTTCGAGGATCTCGGCCTTCGCCCAGGCGTCCTCGCCGGCGCGCACTTCGACTGAACCCACGCCGGCGCGCGGTGCCCAAGCAAAACCGCCGAGGGTCACCATGCCTGCTGCGTGACGGCTCTTCGCACGAGGAATGTCGATACGGCTCGACGCCAGCATCGGCGCTTCTCGGGCCCAACCGCGTTGCAGCCAATAGGGGTCGAACGCGTCCCATGTCGTCACATTGATGTCGGTCACCCATTTCGTCGCCGACACAAAGCCGAACAGACCGGGAACGATCATTCGCACCGGGAAGCCGTGCACGATCGACAACACCTCGCCGTTCATGTGCGTTGCCAGCAATGCCGGACGACCGTCGAGAACCGCGGACACCGGCGTGCCGCACGTCCAACCATCCGCACTGCGACTCACCAACTGTTCCGCCGCCGGGTCGACACCCGCCATCGCCAACACGTCAGCCAGGTAAACGCCACCCCACCGCGCAGTACCGATCAGGTCGCCACCCACCTCGTTCGACACGCAGCCGAGCGTCACCACGTGTTCGACGAAAGGCAATGCCGTGATGTCGTCGTACGTAAGGGTCACTTCTTTGTCAACCATGCCGTGAATGCGCAACGACCAGTCTTCTGCTTCGAGCCGCGGGTGCATCTTTCCGACGGTGTCGATGACGAAGAAGTCGGACTCGGCGGTGAGAAATTCCAAACTGTCGACCGTCTCGGGCGCCATTGGGCGCAGATCGATCACGCCGCCCGACAGGTCGGCCGAGCCCGCACCGCCCGAACCACGGTTAATCAATGCCAGCAGCACCGACCCACCGGCAACGGCGCCGAACGCCGACCCGAAGAGGGCCCGCCGAGACATCTGAGGAGCCGCCATGGTCCAGATTCAACACCGACCTGCGTCACATTGCCGAACCGAGTGACCCCTTCACTGCGCAGTCTCGGTAGTTTGTGGTTCATGGCGACGCACGACGAAGGTCACGTAAGTCACCGCGTCGGCTCGCTACGGGCGATGGTCCTCGGTGGCAACGACGGCATCGTCTCGATCGCCTGTTTGGTTCTGGGTGTCGCTGCCAGCGATGCGTCACGCAACGCAATCCTCACGGCAGGCATCGCCGGCCTCATCGCCGGCGCCGCATCGATGGCCCTCGGCGAATATGTCTCCGTGAGTTCCCAGCGCGACTCCGAGATGTCGGACATCGCGAAGGAAACCTGGGAGCTCGAGAACACCCCCGAACGCGAGCTTGCCGAATTGACCGCGATCTATCAGGACAAGGGCCTAAACCATGCGCTCGCACGCGAGGTCGCCGTCGAACTGACGAAGAAAGACGCGCTGAAGATCCACCTCGCCGAGGAACTCGGCATCACTGGATACAACCGAGCCCGGCCCGTCCAAGCCGCGGTCATGTCGGCCATTGCGTTTTGTTTCGGCGGTGCCATGCCGGTGGCTGCCGTTGCGTTCGGCTCGTCAACCGCCGTTCGCATCTGGCTGACACTCGCCGTGTCGATAGTCGCCCTCGTCACCCTCGGCTCGGTCGGCGCGCACTACGGCAAGGCCAGCAAGCGCGTCTCGGTTCGCCGCATCGTGATCGGTGGCATCATCGCCATGGCGTTCACGATGCTGGTCGGCAAGATCTTCGGCGCAGCAGTCAGCTGACTACTTCACCACGATCGTGCGCCACGCCGATGCGTTGCCCGCGCGGTCGATCACGCGAACCTGCAGCTGCTTTGCCGTCGTACGCAAAGTCACTGTCTGCGAAGCCGCACGCGGCTTGCCATCGGCCTTGCCCGCCACCCTCGACACCTTCACCTTCGCGGCCGGCTTGTTTGCCGCGCTGCGCACCTCAATCGT
>SXZT01000145.1 GCA_005787785.1 Actinomycetota bacterium | reverse complement strand
GGTGGAGAACTTGAAGCCCTTGCGCCAGTCGAACGTCTCGACGGCATGCATGAGACCGAGGTTGCCTTCTTGGATGAGATCGAGAAGCGGCAGGCCCGATGCCTGGTACTTCTTTGCGATCGACACCACGAGTCGCAGGTTCGACTGCACGAACGCGCGCTCGGCGGTTTCGCCTTCCTTGGCGGTGCGACGCAGTTCGCGCTTCTTTGTCGGCGTCAACGATTTTTCGTTTCCGTTTAGCTCGGCCTGTGCTTCCTTGCCGGCTTCGATTGCCTTGGCCAAACGGACTTCGTCGTCCTTGGTGAGAAGTGCGTATTGGCCGATGTCGGTGAGATAGAGCCTGACGAGGTCTTCTTCGTCGCGGTCGACCCGATCCTTCGCCATATGCGGCATACGATACCGACGCACCTCTCGGCCACAACCGGCGCAAGAGCATTTATTTTGCCTTCGGATTCGCTACTTTCAGGGTATGTCAAACCCCCTCCTCAATGACAAGGTCCTCCAAAAGAATGCCCCGAAAGGCGCGGGTTGGGCGGCGGCCGAAGCCGACGCCGGCAAGCCCGGGAACACGGCCGGAACGTGGGCCCCACCCGTCACCGACGGCCCCGCCAGCCCGTGGGTCGGTACCGCCCGCATGACCGCAAGGGGTGCGGTCAGCGCGACCCTCGTGCTGATGGTGCTGCTTCTCGGGGCCGCAGTTTTCGGCTGGTCGACGGTGAGTGAACCCGCGCCGGGTCAAGTCATCTTCCCTGGATGGGTCATCGCTGCCGTGCTCGTCGCGTTCGTGTGCGCCATCGTCGCGATGTTCAAACCAAATCTCGCACGATTCCTCGCTCCGGTTTACGCACTCGTCGAGGGTGCGGCCATCGGTGCGATCTCGCACGCCTACAACATCGAATACGACGGCATCGTGTTGCAGGCCGTCGGTGCAACAGCCGGTGTGTTCGTCGTGATGCTGGTGCTCTACCGCAGTGGCATCATCCGTGTGAATGACAAATTCCGTCGCACCGTCGTCGGGGCGACCCTCGGTCTAATGGTGTTCTACGGGGTTGCGCTGCTGTTCCGTCTGTTCGGCGCGGAGGTGTCGTTCCTCTCGAACGGCAGCCTGTTGGGCATTGGCATCAGCCTGTTCGCGGCCGGTCTTGCTGCGCTCAATCTCGCCCTCGACTTCGACTTCATCGAACAGGGCGAGCGCAACGGCCTCCCCAAGCACATGGAGTGGTATGCCGGCCTCGGCATCCTGGTCACCCTCGTGTGGCTGTATCTCGAACTGTTGCGCCTCTTCGCGAACCTGCGCGAACGGAACTGAGTCGCACTCAGTTGGCGCGGCGCGCCGTTGGGCGCTGTGCGAGAACCTCGTCGGGAATCGGCTGGCCCGTCACCTCGTCGGTCCAGTACGTGCCCGCTTCGAGTCGCGCGAGCGCGGTTTCAACGTCGGCAAGGTCTTGTTCGATCACGTCGAGATCCGGCGCCTCTGACTCGGGATTGGCCACGAGGACAGCATAGGCAGATAGCGTTTCGCGCATGCCCACTCCATTCCCGCCCATCGACGGATCCGCACCCAAGCAGCAGCAGTTCTCCGAGTACCCCGAAATGGGAATCGACCCGGCCAAGCGCTACACCGCGACGATGGAGACATCGATGGGATCGATGGTCATCGCACTCGACCCGATCAAGGCGCCGAAGACCGTCAACAGTTTCGTGTTTCTCGCGCTGAACCACTACTTCGACGGCATCATCTTCCATCGCATCATCAAGGGTTTCGTGTGTCAGGGCGGGGATCCCACGGGAACGGGTCGCGGCGGCCCGGGTTACCGCTTCGACGATGAACTGCCGAAGGCCGGCGAATACAAGGTCGGCTCGTTCGCCATGGCTAACGCAGGTCCGAGCACCAATGGCTCGCAGTTCTTCATCATCTCCGGCCCCGACGGATGTCGTTTGCCTCCCGCATACTCGCTCTTTGGTCAGGTCGTGAAGGGCCTCGAGGTCGTCGAGGCGATGCAAAGCGTGCCGACAGCCGCGGGTGACCGACCGAAGACCGATGTCGTTATCAACTCGGTCACCATCACCGTCGCCGACTGACATGTCGCCGCTGATCGCAGTTGCCGGACGCACCGCGGTTGCGGGACGCGTATCGCGCGATGCGATCGCATTCGCCGGTCGTCGCTACATCGAATCGGTGTTGCGCGGCGGTGGTGAACCCGTCGTGGTGACGCCACAGCACATCACTCACGAGGTCGCGCTCGACCTTGTCGGTCGTTTCGATGGCCTGCTGTTGATGGGTGGGCCCGACGTCGACCCCGAGTTGTACGGCCAGGAACCACATCCCACCACCTACGGTGTCGACCGCTTCCAGGACGATTTCGAGATTGGTCTGCTGCGGGCGGCTCTCGAACTGGGGGTACCGGTGCTGGCGGTGTGCCGTGGCATTCAACTCGTCAACGTCGCAATGGGGGGAACCCTCATCCAGCACATCGACGAATCTGCCGGCCCGCAGCACCGCCCGTCGGGTTTCCCCGCAGGTGCCGAGTTTGCGTTGCACGATGTGAACATTCGCGAGGGATCGAAGATGCACAAGGCACTCGGCACGACGACGATCACCGGTGCCTCGTTTCATCATCAGGGACTCGACACTCTCGGCGACGGTTTGGTTGCCGTGGGCTGGTCGTCGGATGGTTTGGTCGAAGCAGCCGAGCACCCGGATCGCTGGTTGCTCGGTGTGCAGTGGCATCCCGAGGACACCGCCCACGAGGATCCCCCGCATCAGTCGCTGTACAGCGCGTTCGTGCGCGCCGCGAGCGCGTTCAATCAGTCGTCGCGTCGGGCCTGACCGATTCCGCCTCGGGTTCGACGAGAACCCAACGGAACAACCGCGTCACCGCCTCGCCGAGGGGGCGGCCCACGAGCACATCTGCAACCGGCACGTAGGGAAGTCGCAGCGGCATGCGCACCCAACGCGGCAGTGTCGAGATGGCGGCCGCCGCGATCGCTGAGTAGCCGATGCGTGCGGGCATCGGCAACGGAGGAGTGAGAACGAGATAGCGGGCGGCTTCCTTCGCCTCTTTCGAGGCATGCATCTCGGGGCGGAACATGCGCAGTTGGTCGCGCAGCGCACGTTCGCTGGTCGGCGGCGCCGGCACACCCAGTGCGCGCGCAACGCGTGCGGTGTCCGCCACGTAGGCATCGCGTTCGTCCTGATCGAGTGGTTGTTCGCCGAAGCGTTGGTGGGCGGAGAGAAAACTGTCGACTTCGGCGACGTGCACCCAGCGCAACAAATGCGGGTCGTTGGCCGAATACGGCCGACCATCCGGAGCGGTACCGGTGACCCGGTTGTGGACCGCGCGCACACGTGCCACTGCCTCGTCGGCGGCGCGGGCCGAGCCGAAGGTTGTCGCGGCAAGGAAATCGGCCGTGCGCTGTAGGCGACCCCATGGGTCGTTGCGGTAGTCGGAGTGCATGGCGACCCCGGCCATGGCGAGGGGATGCATCGACTGCAGGAGCAAGGCTCGCAGCCCACCAATGAACATCGATGCGTCACCGTGCACGCGCACGATGGCGCTGTCGGGCGCAAACCAACGAGGGCCTTCTTCGTTGATCAGACCGAGCATTCGGGTGTTTCCATCGGGGCCGGCGATGCGTGAACGAATGGCATCGCCAATCGTCGTACGAAGCCCCGCCAACTGGGCATCGACCTGGGGAGGAATCTCCAACTTCACCAAGACACCATCGTGCCAGCGTACGCTTCGTTCATGCCGTCTCCTGCCGAGGAAAAGTTGCTCTCGACCCGCTGGATGTTGAAGGCGGCCGTGATCTTCTGGGGCGGCTTCCTGGTGATGGTTGCCACACGGCACTCGTTCCATCGCCTCACGAACCTGCTCATTCTGCTCCTCGTCTCCATTTTTCTCTCACTTGCCATCGAGCCGGGTGTCAACAAACTCGAGGCGCGTGGATGGCGTCGCGGTCGGGCCACGATCACGATTCTGCTCTCGGTCATCGTCGGTGCGATCGCACTCATGTCACTCTTCGCAACGCTGGTGGCGACACAGCTCGTCGACCTGTTGCGAAACAGCGAGAAATACGTCAACGAAACCGTCGACTTCATCAACCGCAACTTCAACGCGAACATCGACCCACAACAGGTGAACGAACGCATCACCGACCCGAATGGTCCCGTGCAGCGATTCATCGACTCGCAGCAGGACAAGGTTGTCAGTGTCTCGGTACAGGCACTAGGCGTGCTTCTGCAGATCTTCTCGGTCTTGTTGTTCACCTTTTACTTCGTCGCCGACGGACCGAAATGGCGGCGCGTGATCTGCTCGCGTCTGCCGTCCGACCGACAGATGCGTGTGCTTGAAGTGTGGGAGATCGCTGTCAGCAAAACGGGCGGCTATCTCTACTCGCGCGCGTTGCTCGCGCTGGTGTCGAGCTTCTTCCACTGGGTCGCTTTCCAAGCGATCGGCACACCTGCACCAATCGCGATGGCCATCTGGGTCGGTGTGGTGTCGCAGTTCATGCCCGTCGTCGGTACCTACGTCGCAGGTGTGCTGCCGTTGGTCCTCAGCTTCATCGAAGAACCGTCGTCGGCGATCTTCGTGATCGCATTCATCGTCGTCTACCAGCAGGTCGAGAATTATCTCGTCTCTCCGCGCATCACGGCACGCACGATGGACCTGCACCCCGCGCTTGCTTTCGGTTCGGCGATCGCGGGTGCCGCCCTGCTCGGGGCGATCGGTGCGCTGCTCGCCCTCCCCGGAGCGGCGATGATCCAAGCGATCGCCAGCCAACGCGGTACCCGTCACGACGTGATCGACAGTCCGTTGACGACGCCACAGCCGCCGCGTGAGAAGAAGAAACGTCGCGGCAAAGCGACCGATTGACGGCCGTGGCAGGAATCCCCTTCGTCGAACCGCTCGACGGCTTGGTCTACGGCGTCGTCGACCGGTTGTCACCGCTCGTCGCGCGTGTCGTTGCCGAGAACCCCTCGAAGTTCACGTACAAAGGCACCGGCACCTACATCATCGGCCGGGAGGAGGTCGTGGTGGTCGACCCCGGCCCGAACCTCGATTCCCACCGTGGCGCTCTGGAACGTGCGCTCGAGGGTCGTCAGGTGCGGGGGATCGTCGTGACGCACTGCCACTCCGATCACGTGCCGCTGTCGTATTGGCTGGCCGAATCGACCGGTGCACGCACCTACGGCTTCGGTTCGCATCCACGGCCCGTCGAAACCGACGCGTTCGATGACGACGACGATGACGACGACACGGCGCGGGACAGCGGTGACGGTGAAGAGCGTGAGCACACCGATTTCGACTTCGCTCCCGACGTTGCGGTGCGCGATGGCGAGACTTTCCTCACCATCGATGGCTGGTCGTTGACCGGCATCCACACGCCGGGTCACACGTCGAATCACATGTGCGTCCATCTGGATGCCGAGAACGCATTGTTCACCGGTGACCACATCATGGGGTGGAGTACGACGGTGGTCTCGCCGCCTGATGGCAACATGGCCGACTACATGGCGTCCGTTCGCAAGCTGATGTCTCGCAGCGACGCCATTCTCTATCCGACACACGGCAACCCCGTGAGAGACCCCGCGCCGTTCCTGGCGGCTTATCTTGCACATCGCATCGACCGCGAACGCCAGATCGTCGATCTGTTGCGACGGGGACCATCGACGATTCGCGCCATGGTCGAGGTTCTCTACGCCGACGTGCGTCGCGAACTGCACAAACCCGCGCGACGCAGTGTGTTGTCCCATCTGTTCAAGTTGCATGCCGATGGTGTGGTGACAATCGTCAACGACGCGCCGCCATCGATGCGCTGCATTTGGAGCGTCATCAATAGATAGGTGTCGCCGGTCGTCGGGAATCAGGGCGGGAGTCGGCGTAGGAGGCGAGGCATCCCTCATCGACGGACAGGGCTCGCACTAATTTTTTCTCCGTGACCCCCCGCGAAGTACGTCGACATGCGAAGTTGTGGCTGACGCCCACGGCTGCCGCCGTCATGCTGGTGGCCGGTATTGCACTCGCTGTCGGCCGCTCGGGCAGTGACGCCGAGGCTTCGCTGCAGACATCGACGACGTCGACCGCCGTCCCGGCAAGCACGACCACGCTTCCTCCGGAAACCACGACGACGCTCGCGCCAGAAACAACGACAACTCTTCCGGCGGAAACAACCACCACGACGGTCGTGTGGAACCATGCGAATCCGCGCCCGCTGCCGGAGAAAACGGGCAAGGGCAAGCGCATCGTCTTCCAGAACAGCCTCAACTGGGTGTGGATCGTGAACGAGAACGAAGAAGTGGTGAAATCCGTGCCCGTCTCCGGCAGGGACGGTGTCCCGAAGCCCGGCAAGTACCGCGTGATGTCAAAGAGTGAATTCTCACAGAGCATCTTCTTCCCTGAGATCAAGATGAAGTGGTCGGTGCGCTTTGCGATCAGTCCGAACGGAAAGAACACGATCTCGTTCCACTCGATTCCCACCTGTGCGTGGGAGGGCGGTCATTGCAGCCCCGTCGGGCCGATGCAGACCGTCGAGCAATTGGGCACCTTCCAAAGCGGTGGATGCGTGCGCATGCTCGACACCGACGCCGAGTTCCTCCACAACTTCGTCGAGGTCGGCACGCGCGTGCTCGTCCTCACATAGTCACGCTGCGTAGCGCGCCATCTCCGACTTGAGAAGATCGAGGCCGAGGTTGCCCAGGTTCAGGCCGTAGGCGTGCCAGTCGCGCAGGTTGAACTTCGCACCGAGGCGCCGCTTGGCGTCGTCGCGCAGGTCGAGCCACACGCGTTCACCGAGCTTGTAGGAAATGGCCTGTGCCGGCCAGCCCAGGTAGCGGTCGATTTCCGAACGGTTGAACTCGTTGTCGCTCGATGAACGTTCGGTCAGGAACTCGAGGGCCAATTCCGGCGTCCAGGCCTCGCCCGGATGCCAGGCCCACGAGGCGGGAATGGTGAATCCGCAGTGCAGGCCGATGTCGATGACCACACGTGCCGCACGCATCGCCTGGCCGTAGAGGTATCCGAGGCGGTAGTCGGGGTTCGTGAAGAAGCCGAACTCGTCCATCAGACGCTCGGCGTACAGAGCCCAGCCCTCACCGTGACCCGAAACGAACGTGTTGCGCTGGTAACGCGACAACTGGTCGGCGTTCACGGTTGCCATTGCAACCTGCAGGTGATGGCCCGGCACTCCCTCGAGGTACGCGGTTGTCGGTTCACCCCACCGCGGCACCGATGCGCGGCCGTTCAGGGGGTACCACGTGCGCCCGGGGCGAGACAGGTCTTCGCTCGGACCCGTGTAGTACATCGCTGCAGCGCCACCCGGTGGCGAGATCATCGCTTCACACCGACGAATCGACTGCGGAATGTCGAAATGCTTGTTGTCGATCAGGAAGGCCATCGCCTCGTCCATCAGTTCCTGCAGCCAGTTGCGCAGGTTGTCCTCGCCGTGCACCGCGCGGGCCGGGTCGGTGTCGAGAAGGTGCCGTACCTCGGCAGCCGATGCGCCGGGGAGAATCTCTTCACCCACACGACGGATCTCGGCATCGAGGCGGGCGACTTCGTCCCACCCCCAGTCGTAGGCATCCTTTGCGTCGACCGACATACCGAGATAGCGACGACGGGCGAATGCATGTCGTTCTTCTCCGACCCCGTCATTCGGGTCGGCGTGGCGCGCGTATTCACCACGGAGGAAAGTCGCGGTCTCGACAAGTGCTGCCGAGCAGTCGCGGGCGGCCGACTTCAGGCGGCGCGAAAGACCATCGGACACCTGTGCCGACGCAGCAAAACCTTCGAAAAACCCTTCGTCGGACGAGCCCGCCCATGCCTCGGCCTGGCCGGCCACGGCCAACGCCTGACGCACCGGTGCCGCGACACCGCGGACCAGACCCTCGCGCCACGACGTGCGCATGCCGGAGAGTGCAGTCGGGAATGCCTCCATGCGCGCGGCGATGTTCTCCCAGTCGCCCTCGGAGTCGGCCGGCATGAGGTCGAAGATGCTGCGCGCACCATCGAGGTCGCCCGCAATGACGCGAATCCCGCGCAGGTGTTCACCCGCCGCGTGCTCGGCAACGGCGAGTTCGAGGTCGTTGCGCAACACGCCTGCCGCAAGACGACCCGCATCGTCGCTCGGAGTCAAATCGTCGAGCGCGGCAAGAGTGCGCGCCGCGTGCTCAGCGCGTGCATCGTGGCCGGCGGGGGAGAAGTCGGTCATCTTGTCGTCGTACCCTGCGACGCCCAGATACGTGGCGGCCAGTGGGTCGAGAGCCGCCATTTCATCGATGAAGCGGTCGGAGAGCGAATAGATCGGGGTATCGCGCTGCGGCATGACGCCACGATAGAACGCCGTACCCGAGCGACTAAATTCACGTGCAGGGGGGAACGATGAATCTTGCACGCATCGGCGAATTTTGGGCACGCTGGCGGCCCGACGAACTGGCCATCAAGTACGCGGGTGTCGAAACGACGTGGCGCGAACTCGACGCACGCACCAGCAACCTTGCTGCCGGTCTTGCCGGCAAGGGCATCGGCAAAGGCGACCGCATTGGGCTGTTGCTGACGAACTGCATGGAGTGGATCGAACTCACGATGGCCGCCTGGAAACTCGGTGCGCTCATCGTTCCGATCAACACCCGATTCACACCTGCCGAGGTGAAGTTCGTCGTTGCCAACGCCGGAGCAAAACTCCTCTTCACCAACGACGGACTCGTCGAGTCGACCAAGACCGTCGATGGCTGCGAGGTCATCCGCGTCGAACAGATCGCACCGCTCTACGGGAACGGGTCGACCATCGTCACCGCGGACACCGTTCCCGAAGACGCCGCTTTCATTTGCTACACCAGCGGCACGACCGGCGACCCGAAGGGCGCCGTGTTGACGCACGGTTCGTTCAATGCGGGCTCGCAGTCGTGGGCACAGGCCCTTGATCTCTGGCCGGGTGACAAGTTGCAACTTCCGTTCCCGCTCGCATTCACCGGCGGTCTCGCACTGTGGCTCTACACCTATTGGTCGGGAGGCAGTCTGCTGCTCGACAACGAAGTGAACATCGACCGCATCTACGACAACTTCGAAAAAGAACGCGCGACGGGCTTCATGGGTGTGCCGACGATC
>SXZT01000144.1 GCA_005787785.1 Actinomycetota bacterium | reverse complement strand
GCCGTCCTCGAACGCCGTGCGCGAGTGTCGCTCGCCGGTCACGAGGTTTATGCATCCGTCGTCGGTGGGGTGAAGTTGTCAGAACCGGGCGCCGATCTCGGAATGTGTCTGGCGCTCGTCTCCGCAATCGCGAACAAGCCGCTCCCCGCAGACCTCGTGGTTATCGGCGAAGTCGGTCTCGCCGGCGAAGTCCGCCAGGTCGCACAAGTCGGCCGTCGTCTCGCCGAAGCCGCTCGCCTCGGCTTCACCCGCGCCATCGTCCCCGCGTCGGCGTCCGCAAAGGTGCAGGGCATCCGCGTCGACACCGCCGCCACGATCAACGAGGCCCTCTCACTCGCCGGCCTCACCGGCGCCTTCGCCGACTGACGCGAACTACGCGTCGTTACGAATCACCTTGACGCGACTTCGATCGGCGACAGACCTTCAGCAATATCGACGAATGCCTCGAGTGCCGGACTCAATTCATCGTCACGAGAGGCGAGACCTGCAGCAGCACCCGCGTCGCGCAGAGGATACGCAACCAGGTCGATCGCCAACGCGACGTCAATGCCCTCTTCAATACCCACTGGTTTACATTGGGTCGCTATGTATTTCAGTCGACGAGAGATCGAGGTGACTCGATCATCCTCTCCCAATCTCTCGCTCCACTTGACTCGTCGATCAATTCACCGAGGCGAATGACTCTCCGGTCAACGGGTGCCATGTCAAATGCATGTGTTTGCCGGTACCTGCCGTTCTCGTAATCCACGCAGAGAACCACGGCCTCATCTGGTCGAGGGTCCCGCAAATACAGTCCCGCCGGGTGGTCTGAAGACCGCAGCGGCGGTAGTGCGTCGCAAAATGCGGCGAGTGCTCACGCTTGTGACAAGTCTCGTGCGAGATTTTCAAGTTCCGACGACGGCATCGCACCTGCCCAGGGGTCGGCTGCAATTGCGCGCGCGTAGCTTTCCCATTCGTACTTGATCGCGGTGCGGTTCCCGCCACGTGCATGTCCGCGCATTCGCAAAGAGACGAGCTGCTCATGGCCGGGCAAAACTCGCAGGCCTCGTTCTGTTGCCATGAACAGCAACTCGGAGTCATCGTTCTCAATCGCGTATTCGCCTAGCAAGACTGCAGCTTTGACGACCTTGATGACATGCGAGGTGGTGATCCCCTCACCGTCCGCCCAGGCATAGTCAGCACCCGAAAAGGGCAGGTTCCGCACTACGGACAGTCTTTGGGTGAGTTCCATCGCGGATTGTTCACGTTTCATCTCGAAGTTCTTTGTCGCAATATCAAGCAATTCCGCGTCGGTTACCACGCCGGGATGCAGGGGCAGTTCATCGGTGAATGTTCTCGGAATCCATTCCTCAACATCACCCGGATGAGAGCTGTTCAGGGAACGTCTGACTTCTGAGACGACATTGGAAAACGTCGAGTCCTTGACCATCCCATCCCAAAGGGCTGTACGCGCAGCCGACCTTGTTGACACCTCCCGGTGTTCGGTCATCCAGACAAGTAATTCGAGTGCCTTGCCCTTTTCGAACGTGACACGTTCACCTCGTGCCGTGACGACGACGGGTGGTCCAAGAACCTGCACGAGCACGGACCACTCCGGGATCGTCATGGGTTTGACCACGGGCTCTTCGGCTGCGGATCCGCAACTCCTCTCTGCGGAACCAAATCTTCGTGTCCTGATCTGTGCCAAGCGGCGGCGCAAGAGAAGCGTGGCGAAACCCGCATTTGCTGCAATCGAGCCGGCGAGAACGAAGTCATCGATGTCGGCCTGTTGGTCGTCCGGTTGGTCACTCACTGCGCAGAATTGGGGCTTTTCCGCATTCACGGGCTTGGAAGCGGCAGCCGAGGACACAGCAGCGAGCACCGCAATCTTCAGCCATGTTGGGAGCAAAGGGATGGGCCGCGGAGACCCACGTAGTGATGCGAATACCTGTATTGCAACGGCAAGAAGCAAATAGACAACGGCCGCGACCAGTCCAACGACCAGCCAATGAATGGATTGCTCGAGTCGGATGTTCTCCACTTGTGTCACTCCGTGATCGGACGGGCGCATCGTCGCCCTCTGACTGGTCGCGAATCAACGCCGACAAGATCGAGCAGCGTCATGTCGACTTGTTCACGAATAGTCACACATACTTCAAAGCGATTTGCATCGACACTGCCCGACGCGCCAACCGAGCGAAGATAGTCACCGGCGATTCGAACGGCTCGGTGTTCCTCGACGGTCGGTACACCCAAACGAATCCCCGTGACGGCTTGTGCGCCGAGACGGGCAGCGTTTTCTGCGCGATCGGATGCGCGCACCTTCGCCGTGACAAGTCGACCGCCATCGACCGCAAGACCCGCGCAGGCGATGAATGTCATCACGAGACCCACGATGAAGGCCGTCACGGAACCTCTGTCATCGTTGTGCATGCTTCCTCATTTGGCTCGATAGACGTCGATTGATTCCGTCGATTCAGCCGTCACCCGCCGAGGAGACAGCCCGAGAAGCCGGAGTCCGGCATGGTCGACCTGACACGAGACGCTCACCTTGACTGCATCAAGGCGACCGATTTTCACGCTTTCCACCCGGACCGAATGATCCACACACGCTCGACCCGTTGCACGTAGATCATCAAGCGCTGCGTCAAGGCCTGCTGACTCACGTCTTGCCGAAGAGGCTTGTGATGCTGCTCGCGCGCCATTGTCGGCAGCGTGCTGCACCTGACGCAAGGCTTCGCCCGACCGACCAGCAGTAACCACAAAGAGTGCCAGAACCATGAGAACCGGGGCAACGAGCACCAGTTCGACGGTCGCGCTTCCCCGGTGGTCACCAGAGGAGTCTCGAAATGATCTTTTCTTCATCTCGTCCCCCTTATCTCTGGTCTTCGGGGATGAACATCTCGATCGACTCGTGTGCCGACCTACTGACGGTGAGTGGAAAGAATGGAACAATTCGTGGAAGTCGCAGACGTACCGTGGCGACGATCATCCGACCTGATTTCTTCACTACCCACGTTCCCTTCGTGCTTGATCCGAGGGTGGTGAGCGTGCGCTCGATCGCACGCTCACCTGCCCCCATCGACGACCCGTACCGAGACGCGACCGCTGCCCCTTCATTCGCGGCAGCGCTCGCGACGTTCGCACCGTGGAGAAAGACGGTCGCCTGAATTGCCAGCCAGAGAACGAGAAGGACGACGGGTACGACAACCACCGTCTGAGCGGTGGCCTCACCAGCGTCGGTTCGGGCCATCACGATCATCCGAGGTCGAGAGAGTTGGCCTTGCTCGATACTTTCGATGTGATCGTCGCCCCGACTGCGATCGCGAGAGCGATGAGTGCGGCGGCCATCACGACGGTCGTCGCGCTCACTTCGCCGCGATCGGAGTCGCTCTCGCGGGAGGCCGTGAATCGGATCCAGTAGTACTGGAGGTGCTGCTTGAGGTTCATGTTTGCCTTTCTTCATTTGGGTTCTTGTTTTCCAACGTGGCCGGATGGGATCACATCTGACCGACGACCAGGTCGAGGGCGGGATAGCCGAGAAGGGCAATGAAGCCGACAAAGAGCAGGACGGTGGGCACGCCCATTCGTTCGGTTGCCGCCTGGGCATCCGCTTCGATCTCGCCGATCTGGCGAGTGCGAAGCGCATCCGCCTGGGTTGCGAGGGAGAGACGAACCTTCGCGCCGTGCTCACCCGCGAGCTGCATACTTCCGGCCAACCGCTCCAGGTCTACAACACCGATACGCCGTCCAAGGTCCCCGAATGCCCGCCACGAAGGTGTGCGCCCTGCGCGAGCCGTTTCCAGGGTTTCGCGGATCATTCTGAAACTCCAACTGTCACCCGTCGCGGCAGCTGCGATGAGGGCTGTTTCGCTTCCGGCGCCACCAGCGAGTAGAACGCTCGCCAAATCGAGATAACTCGACAGGGCGTAAGAAAAGGTTCGCCGTGCCCGTTCAGCACTTTTCGAGAGTCGCTCGAGAAACAATGCGGCACCGCCGATCGGTCCGCAGGCAACCAGACCCAGGCTGATGATGCCCGGAAGTGGCACTCCGGACGTCAACACGATGAGTGAGAGACTCCCACCACATCCGGCACCGCAAATCAACCAAACGAACAACATCGCGGTGAAGCCATCAGGCGACGTACGCAGAATTGCGCAGTCACTCTGTCGCGAGCGAAGAATTCGATGCGACAGCCTCGACCGAACACCGTCCCCGTCGAACACGCCGATGTGACGCAGAATCAACAGGCCGCCGAAGCCACACACTGCTCCTGCGAGTGCAGTCCACATCATGATCCGACCGCCACGAATCGTTCCGGAACCTGAACCTTCGAACCTGAATGCAACAGCAGGAGCGCGAGAGTGAAAATTCCGACGATGCCGGCAAGCACGATCTGGCCGCAGGTCGAACCGTATGGCGCGAGATAGTCCCTGTTCAAAAGAATCAAGACGCCAACGAAGCCAACGACGGTCAGGGAAATGATTCGAACGGCAGCACGCGTGCGCGACCGGCCAACCCAAATGCGTTGGTGCATACGCGCCTCTTCCCTCGAACAACGTGCCAGATGCCCGAGGAGGGCACCGACGTCGCGAGCCTCGTGTTCGTTCGCCGCAATCAGGGCAGCAGCAACGAAGTCGGCGCTGGAGTGATCGACTTCGGCAGCGAATTCACGAAGGCTTTGTCCGACCGGAGCGTAAGGGAGTTTTGCTGCGAGGCGTTGGACCTGCGGTGCGATTCTCTCAGGTGCATGCGCCGAGGTTGCAAGCAGTGTCTGTTGCAACCCATGCGCTGCAGCGAGTGTGTCGCGGAGTTGCTCGGTCCACAAAGCTATCGCTTCGGCAACTTCTTCGTTCATACGTGAAGTTCCACGCGTACGACTCAATGCCACAATGAGAGCGGCCGCAGGACCGCTTGCTCCTGCAACGAGTATCCAGCCGGTCAAAAGGAACACACTCAAACTGATTCCGGCTCCAACGGCGAGCGGCTTGAGAAACGACGCTTGCGTCGTGGCATTCTTTCTCCACGAGAGTTGCCGACCACGCAGACCCACGCGGACGATCAGAAGACCAAGGCCCCCAACCGCACCGCACAGCATGATCATCAAGGTCATTGCAAGCCCCAATGGTTCTCTCCGAAGTGGGATGCATGCGAGTAGCCGTGCGATTCGAGAAGTGCTGTCGTCTTCTCACGCAGTGGGTACGCCCTGCGACAGGGTTCGTCATCTGTCGACGAAAACACCTCGTTGGAGACGATCTGAAGACCATCAGTATCGACAACCTCGCGAATTGACCGAATACGCCTGGCTCCAGCTGAGTTTTCGATGTAAATCACCAGATGAACGGCGCTCGCAACGATGAGGTTCACCGTGTCGACGGGAAGTCCCGTGGAAGCCATCGATACGTATGCAGCAAGTTTCGGGAATACGGACCTCGTGCTGTCGGCGTGCATCGTGCACATCGACCCGTTGTTTCCCTGACTCATCGCCATCAACATCGGAAAGGCTTCTGCGCCTCGAACCTCCCCAACTATCACGCGATCCGGGTCCATCCGTAGGGCCATCTTCGTGAGATCGGCCATCGTGACGGCACCTCGACCTTCGATGTTTGCGACCCTCGACTGCAAAGCATCGTGGTCGGGATGACGGTCTGCAAAGCGTTCGATTCCCAGTTCGTAGGCATCTTCAATGGTGACGATTCGTTCGTTGGGTGGAACCTCGTTGAGAAGCGCCCTCAGCAACGTCGTCTTGCCTGAGCCCGTCCCACCGGCAATCACGATGTTGCGTCGTGCAAGCACGGCAGCGGAAAGGAACCTTTTGATCTCCTCATCGAACATTCCACGGTCATGTAGTTCGTTGAGCGACGAAATGTCGAACCTGTGTCGCCGCACGATCAGGCTCGGGTGTTGGGAGACGGCCATCGTGGCGAAGAGTCGCGACCCGTCAGGCAACTGAAGATTGAGCTCGGGATTCGCTGCATCAAAACGTTGTTCGTTGCGAACGAGGCGGGTTGCCGCGCGACGGATCAGCTCGACGAGTTCCTCGTCAGAATCGACTATCGGCTCGACGCATGTCCGTGTTCCATTGCGCCATTTGATCCACACGGGCGCTGCACCACGGACGTGGATATCGGAAATGTCCGGGTCTTCGAGGAGCCTTTGCAGACGTCCGAGCCCGAGGATTCCTGCAACCACGGCATCGGCGATGCGATCGAAATCTTCGACTTCCAGCTCGTAGGCCACCGCACCTTCGTCCGGGCCCCTGTGTCGCTCATCGGCGATGATGGAGCGGGCGATGGAGAGCTCATCGTCGATCGTGGGTTCAGCAAGGCCCCTCTGCTGACGGACGATGCGCTCATTGGCAAGTTCGGCCCGAATGCTCTTTGTCAGAAGATCGGTGAGATGAGCCTCGGCTTGGGTCCTGCTGGGTAACAGGGTGACGTAGTTGGTGGTATTGCTCACGGCACCACCTCGTCGTTATTTCCGATGAGAGCGATCTTCGTACGCTCTGCAACTGCAGCCTTCGCCAGGAACTCGGCCGGCACTTTGAGACTCACGACGTAATCGGGATTTGTCTCTGATGGTGATTCTACTTCCCATACCGTTGCGGGTTGGTCGAACTCCGTCACCGCAGTATCGGTAGAAACACTGGGATCGGGCACGAGAACTATGCGTACCGAGTCTCCAACAGCGATCGATGTCGGCACATCCCCAACTTCGATCCGAAGTGCGACGACTTCCTCACCTGCGCCAAGCGCCGGAGTTTCCTCGACCACGCCCGGCATGATCGGGCCTCCCGCCGGAACATTCGTGGCCAGTCGCTTGCCCAACAATTCCTTTGCGTCAGTGGCTCTCGTCAGCGCTTTGGCGAATCGCCACTCCATCTCAACGGCGACAAGATCACCTGTCCCAATTTCATGACCTCGACCGAGATCACTGGCGGCGGCGACAACCTCGACCGTCTCGGTGCGTTTCGAGGCGAGGAGACTTGCCGCAAGCGCGCCGCCGATTACCAGCACAAGCCCGAAAGCCAGCTCCGGAACGCGGACCGGGCGACGTGTCGGATTACCGAGGGCCGGCGTTGCTTTTGATTGGCTCCTTGCTCGACTGCGTCGTGGCGCGTCGCGCGTCTCTGAATCCCCCAACAAGTCGCGGGACAACGCGCTGCGGCGTTCATAGAGGGCGTCCCTTGACCCATCGGGGGAAGTTGTCACAAACCGTTCTGACACGGCTGTTTCCTTCCCCTGAGTGTGTCGTTGTCTTTCACACCCCCTATGTGTGGTCGGAGAAGTAGAACACGGCAAAGGCTCATTTTCAATGCACCCCACCGAACTCGGTCGACCCTTTGCCCAATAGCCTTTCGGGGTATGAGCGTCACGACCCCGCCCGAGGTGTTGCCGGCAGCCGGCGACCCGTGCTGGTGCGGCAGTGGGCGCAAGTACAAGCGCTGCCACAAGCCTCTCGAGGGCCGCGTAATCCCGGGCGTCGTCAGCCCCATGCGGACGGTGCCCGAGGGAATCGTCAAGCCGTCGTATGGCGACACCGGCACGGTTGCCCGCTGGGATGAGCCGAAGATCAAGTCACCCGAGGTGATCGAGCGCATGCGCTACGCGTGCGACATGGCCGCCGACATTTTGCGGATGGCCGGAGAGTTCGTGAAACCGGAAATGACGACCGACGACATCGACGCGTTCGTGCACGAGGAAACCGTGCGGCGGGGTGCCTACCCGAGTCCGTTGAACTACCACGGCTACCCGAAGAGCGTGTGCACCAGTCTGAACGAAGTGATCTGTCACGGCATTCCCGACTCGACGGTCGTGAACGACGGTGACATCATCAATCTCGACGTCACGTGTTACGTCAACGGCGTGCACGGTGACACCAATGCCACGTTTCCCGTCGGCAACATCGACGAAGAAAGCAAGCTCTTGGTGCGCGTCGCCGAGGAGTGCATGTGGAAGGGCATCGAGGCGGTCGTTCCCGGCCAGCCACTCAGCGACATCGGGCGGGCGATCGAGAACCACGCGAAGACGCACCGCATGGGCGTCATCCGGGCATTCATCGGTCATGGAATCGGCGAGCAGTTCCACACCGACATCCAGGTGCTGCATTATTACGACGCACGCAATTCGATGATCATGCGTCCAGGCATGACGTTCACCATCGAGCCGATGATCAGCCTCGGCACGTGGCAGCACAAGATGTGGGACGACGATTGGACTGCCGTCACCGCCGACGGCAAGCGCACCGCCCAGTTCGAGCACACCGTTCTCCTCACCGAGACCGGGGTCGAGGTGCTCACGGCCAATGGCGCCGTTTCGCCGTCGGCACCCTGGAAGCGGTAGACATTCGTCCGGGGACAAGATGCTCGATCTCGACCGTTACATACCGTTTTCGCGCGACGAGTGGGCAGACCTGCGTGCCGCCACGCCACTCACGATCCGCGAAAAGGACCTCGAGGCCCTTCGTGGAATCAATGAACGTATCGACCTCGACGAAGTCACGGCGGTCTACCTGCCCCTCACTCGATTGCTGAACCTGTACGTCAGCGCGACTCAAAACCTGCACAAGGTCTCGGCCACGTTCCTCGGGGCCATGGCCCCCAAGGTTCCCTACGTCATCGGCGTGGCAGGCAGTGTGGCCGTGGGCAAGAGCACGTTCGCCCGTATTCTCCAGGCTCTTCTTGCCCGCTGGCCCGAACACCCCAAGGTCGACCTCGTCACAACCGACGGCTTCCTCTTCCCGAATGCGGTACTCGAGGAACGCGGCATCATGAACCGCAAGGGCTTCCCCGAAAGTTACGACACGAAGTCACTGCTGCATTTTCTGCGTGAGCTGAAGTCGGGTCGCCCCGAAGTTCTTGCACCGGTATACAGCCACGTCGTCTACGACATTGTTGAAGAGCAGGAAATAGCCGTTCGTCAGCCCGACATTCTCATTCTCGAGGGCCTCAATGTTCTGCAGGTTGGCACCGACTCGAATGAGTTCGTGTCCGACTACTTCGACTTCTCGATCTACATCGACGCCGAAGAGTCGGTCATTCGCGACTGGTACATCGAGCGCTTCCATGCCCTGCGAAGCACGGTTTTTCAGGATCCTCAAAGCTTTTTTCGGCACTTTGCCGAACTCAGCGACGACGAAGCAACCAAGGTTGCGCGCGGCATCTGGGCGGAGATCAACGGGCGCAACCTCAGCGACAACATCGCACCGACGAAGTCACGGGCATCACTTGTCATCAACAAGGCCGCAAACCACCGCGTGACCGACGTT
The DNA here is from genome assembly GCA_005787785.1 of Actinomycetota bacterium. Taxonomy (GTDB): domain Bacteria; phylum Actinomycetota; class Acidimicrobiia; order Acidimicrobiales; family Ilumatobacteraceae; genus F1-20-MAGs119. Next base: position 25,467 of record SXZT01000144.1, on the reverse strand, counting down.
CAACTGCGCAAACTGTAGTTCAGCGATGAATCGCGTTGAGGTAGTTGTACACGGTGATGCGCGACACCGCCATGGCATCGGCAACGTCTTCGACCGCACGACGCAGGATGAATGCGCCACGCTCGTCGAGCAGCCGAATTGCACGCTGCTTGTCGTTGCGTGACAGCTCCTTCAGATTGCCGCCCAGTTCCTTCTCCACACTTTCGATGAGGCGATCGAGCGCGCCATGCAATGCGGGCATGCGCACGGCACCGATGACTTCCCCGTCCCATGAGAGTGGAATGTCGCTGGCGTTCATCTCAGCGAATGGCACGATCGTTGCACCAACTGCATCAAGGATCGGCGCAATGGCCCGCACGACGGGATGATTGGGGGTGATCATTCGTTCTCTGGCCCGACGTGAATGCTGACGTGCGTTGCGCCGTTGTCATAGGCGGCATCGAGAAGTGTGGCAACGACGCGACCGGCATCGCGTGCAGTGGCACGAAGGGTCGTGCCGAACGGACCGAACTCGACCGTCACGCCGAGCTTTTCGACCGCAGCAACTGCCGCCGTGACGTGCGGGCCGGGCGCACCCTCGACGAAGGGTTCGATCGTGAACTCGACCGTGACCGTTGTGTTGGGGAGCATGCCCACAGGGTACCGACCCCCGTTCAGGCACGAAAAAGGCGTGGCCCGAGCAGCGCGAGACTGTCGGGGAGAAACGCGTGCCGTGCCTCCAAAGCCTTCAATTCTTCGGTCGAGACCCACCGGAACTCGGCCACTTCCCCGTCACGCGGCTCGACCTCGCCGTCGTGGCACACCTCGTAGCAGCGACCGATCAGGCTGACCTCGGCATCGTCATACGCCCCGGCCGAGACGAACGCGGGTAAAGCCTCGATACCGGCCTCTTCCCACAACTCGCGCCGCGCGGCGTCGTCGTACGACTCACCCGCTGCAACCACCCCACCGATGGCGATGTCCCACCAGCCGGCCCAGATGTCTTTTCGTTCACTGCGTCGGTGGATGAGCACCCGACCCTCGGGGTCGCGCACGAGGATGAAGACGGCACGATGCCGCAGCACGTCACGGCGCATCACCGAACGAGGAACCGTATCGATGACTCGATCATCGGCATCGACGACGTCGATGAGTTCAACGTCACCGCCCTTCGCCATCCATGAAGTGTGACACGATGTCGCCATGTCGACTGAAGCGCTGATCGAACGACACGGTCCCAGCAAGGAACTTCGTGACCAGGCCCGTGGGTTCCAGGATGCGGCGGTCGCGCTGCGGCGGTCGTTGCACCAATATCCCGAGGTCGGCAACGACCTGCCCGTGACGCGTGAGCAGGTGCTGCAGGCACTCGACGGGTTGCCTCTCGATATCACCCTGCACAAGACGACGAGTGGTATCGCTGCTCTTCTCACCGGAGACAAACCCGGACCAACCGTGTTGCTGCGCGGTGACATGGACGCGCTTCCGATGCCCGAGGACACGGGCCTCGACTTTGCTTCGAAGAACCACAACACGATGCACGCATGTGGCCACGACACCCATACGAGCATGCTCGTGCAGGCCGCACGTGTGTTGTCCGACCGCAAGGGTGAGATTCCCGGCCGTGTGCTCTTCATGTTCCAACCGGGCGAAGAAGGTTTTCACGGAGCGCAGTACATGCTCGAAGAAGGTCTTCTCGACCTTCCCGCGCACAGTGATGGAAGTGAGTCCCCGATCACGGGTGCATTTGCGCTTCACATCTCGACCGCGTTGCCGGTCGGAATGGCGGGGATCAAGGGTGGGCCGATCATGGCCTCGAGCGACCGCATGACGATCATCGTCACGGGTGCTGGTGGCCACGCATCCGAGCCGCACCGCACGAGTGACCCAGTACCCGTCGCATGTGAGATCGTTCAGGCACTACAGACAATGGTGACGCGTCGCATCGATGCCTTCGATCCGGCCATCGTGACGGTGACGAAGATCAACGCCGGCACCGCATACAACGTGATTCCCGAGACCGCGGTTGTCGAAGGAACCATTCGCGCAGTGAGCGCCAAGACACGCAGCAAAGTGCACGAACTGATCGCACAAGTTGCTTCGGGCATCGCGTCTGCTCACGGGATGTCCGCCGAGGTCGACATTCCACTCGGCTATCCCGTGACGGTCAACGATCACGACTTTGCCGCTTTTTCTACCGACATTGCGACTTCGATTCTCGGCGATCGCAAGGTGGTGCAACTTCCCCATCCGGTGATGGGTGCCGAGGATTTCAGCTACGTACTCGAACGTTTGCCTGGTGCGATGATGTTCCTCGGCGGAACTCCATCCGGTCAGAATCCTGCGACAGCCGCGCCGAACCACTCGAACCGCGTGATGTTCGACGAAGATGCGATCGAGGTCGGCGTGTCGCTGTACGCAGCGATGGCATTGCGACATCTCGGCGCCAGATTGAGCTGAGCCTCACTTCAACACGATGGCGTTGGGCGGTGACGCGACGCCCGAGGGCAGGTTCAACGGTGCCGAGGTGAAAAGGCCCGTGTAGCGACCGTCGGCCGCGCAATCGTCAGCCAATTGATCGAGTACGAACATCTCGCCGAGCGGCAGGCCGAGCATCGGCAGGAAGAGCGTGTGGGTGAATATCTCGTGCATGCGGCGCCGGTCAGCGCGAACTTCGGCATTCTCCTCTGCGCTTCGCAATGCCCCGGGTGGCCACACTTCGACGGCGGGATTGTCGGCGGCGATCGCAGCGATGTGCATGTTCCACAGAACCTCGGCGGTGTGCTCGTCGGAACGCAAGCCGGGCGTGCGCAGTTCGCTGACGACCGCCATACGCTCGCGCACCTCGCGCGGTTGACGCTCGTACCAACCGATCCATCCCGTGCGCACGAGGAGAACGTCGCCCTCTTCCAACTGCGTTCCCTGATGTGCAAGACACTCGAGCAATTCGTCGGCCTCGATGGGGTCGGACATGTCGTGTCGTATCGGACGCCCGACCGCCTCGCGCCAACGCGCGACGTCGCACAGCACGGCACGGCCGGCGATGCCGCGTTGCGCCCAGTGGTGCATGCCGTGTTCATCGTCGGTCACGCCGCCGAAGTGCCCCGTTCCGTCTTCGTCGGTTTGCGCTGCGAAGTTGCGGATGTGGCGGAATCCATCCCACTGGCTCGACGACTGCGTGTTCCATCCGTGGAGAACGTCGTCATGGCTGACGGCGCGCTCGTCACCCGTGACTTCGTGGCCGAAGGGACTGCGCCCGAACAACGGCGGGTCTGGCTTGCACATGTCCCAGTTCATCGGAAACACCCGACCGGTAGTCACCAAACGCGCCGCGGCAGCGACTCGCTCGGGCGTCAGCAGGTTGAGGCATCCGAAGTACCGCGCATCGCCCTCCCACACGTCCCATGCGGCAGGCAGGCCGCCTCGACGGGGCAGGTCGCGGTATGCGGGCAGGTCGCTCTTCGTCATGGTCGAGACCGTACCCGCCCTGTACCGTGTCAATTTCATGGGGAACACAGGGGGCAAGGAGGCGGGCGAACGTCCGATCAGTGGCCTGCGCGTACTCGACTTCAGCCGCGTCCTGACGGGGCCCCACGCGACGCGCATGCTCTGCGACCTCGGCGCCGAGGTCATCAAACTCGAACCGCCCGAAGGTGATCTCACCCGCTTCACGAACCCGCGGGTCAACTCGCTCTCGACCTACTTCGTCCAACAGAACGTGGGCAAGAAGAACATCTGCCTCGACTTGTCGAAGCCCGAAGCCGTTGCGCTCGTGCACCGGTTGATCGAACACATCGACGTCGTTGTCGAGAATTTCCGACCAGGGGTGATGACGCGTTTGCGGCTCGACTACGACACGCTGAGCACGATCAACCCGCGGCTCATCTACGCGTCGATCACCGGATACGGCAACACGGGGCCCTGGGTACACCGTCGCGCCTACGCGCCCGTTGTCGGTGCAGAGACGGGCATCACGAAGTACCAGGGCGACGCGCGCGGTGGCGACTACGCCAACGATCCGTTCTCGCATGCCGACGTCTACACCGCGATGGAAACCTGCACTGCAATCCTCGCCGCGGTCATCCACCGCGGACGCACGGGTCGTGGCCAATGGATCGACGTCGCGATGGCGCAGACGATGCTCTATGTGAACGAACACGCCCACGACGATCTGTGGACCGAACCCGTTCCGCCCGAACAGATTCGGTCATTCCAGCCGGCGAACTATCCCGTGCTCACCGCAGCCAACGGTGACAAGGTCATCGTCAGCGGTCACCCCGCTGAGCGTGGAACATTCGACAATTTCATGAATGGTGCTGATCGCGGTGACGTAATCGGTGATCCGCGCTTCGTCGACGTGCCGAGTCGTCTCGCACACCTCGAAGAGATCCAGGAGATCCTCCGCGAGTGGGCCTCGACGATGCCCGATGCGACAGCGATCGAAGAGGCACTTGCCCGCTTCCAACTCGCATCGGGCAAGATCCGTTCGCCGCGCGAAGTTGCCGACACCGCGTGGGGCCGCGACCGCAACGTCACCGTCGAGGTGAGCGACCGCGGAGATGGCACCATCCGAATCCCGAACGCTCCGTGGCGGTTCTCCGACGCCGACACGACGACGTCCGGCGAGCCCCGCTATCCGGGCGAAGACAACGAGGAAGTGTTCGCCCAGCTCCTCGGACTCACCGCCGGCGACCTCGCCTCGCTGACCGAAGGTGGAATACTCTTGAGCCGCAAGCCGCGGTCCCGCTGACACACGGACCGCTCACCGACACATCCGGGGGGATGACATGGCCGGACTGGCCCGACCGACGACACCACGACAGGTCACCGCTTCGTGGTTGACACAGGCACTGCAATCGTCCGGGGTGATCGAACCCCACATCGAGGTGGGCTCGGTGCGCCAAGAACCCCTCGGCGGGGGAACCGGCGTGTTCGGCACACTCGTACGGCTCGTCGTCGACTACACAGAGCCGAATTCGGGCCCGACATCGATGGTGCTGAAGATCCCGACCACCGCACCGGAAAACAAAGCGGTCGGTTTGGCGCTCGGTCTCTACGTGCGTGAAGGCCAGTTCTTCCGCCAAATGGCCGGTCGTACACCCGTCGATCTCGTTGACTGCTACTACAACGACATGGACGTCGAGGCCGGGGAGTTCGTCCTCGTTCTCGAAGAGATCCGCGACCTGCAGGTCGGCCAACAGACGACCGGGGCAACCGTCGGACAACTGGAGATCGCCCTCCGCGAGCTTGCAAAATTCCACGCCGCATGGTGGATGCATCCCGATCTCGACAAGATGGACTGGTTGCCGCGCAACGACTCGCCGGCAAACCTCGTCGTTGTTCCCGACATCATGCGCAACGCAATGGGTGTCATCGAAAAAGACTGGGTCGGTGTCATCGGCCGCGAAGCCGTCGATCTCGGTCATGAACTCGCCGCACAATTCGACTCGATCATCAAGCGGACGGGTGAAGTTGCCCACACGATGTGCCACGGCGATGCGCGGCTCGAGAACATGTTCTTCAACGCCGATGCAACCAAGATGAAGTTCATCGACTTCCAGTTGGTGATCAAGGCGACACCGGCACAGGACGTTGCGTATCTGATGGGTTCGTCAGCCGACAAGGCGGTGTGGGACGAACACGGTATGCGTCTGTTGAAGATGTACCACGATGCCCTTGGTGCCGCGGGGGTCCCTGGCTACGACTGGGACCAGTTCTGGTACGAGTTCAGGCTGCAGGCACTGTGGGGTGTCGTGGCCCCGGGTTCGATGATTGCGAGCTTCGACGTGGGTAACGAGAACGGAAAGCTGTTGTCACGCCGCTGGATGGAGCGCGGCTGGCACATCCCAATGGCAACAAAAGCGCGCGAGATTCTCTAACGCCCGGAGTGGCCGAAACCGCCACCGCGGTCAAAACCATCGAGCGAATCGACGACTTGCCAAGTGACTTCTTCGATGCGTTGAATGACGAGTTGCGCGATGCGATCGCCACGCTTGACCTCGTAGTCGTCGGTCGGGTCGGTGTTCAGGATCACGCACTTCAATTCGCCGCGGTATCCGGCGTCGATGAGACCCGGCGTGTTCACGAGGCTGATGCCGTGTTTCAATGCGAGGCCGCTACGTGGCAGAACAAAACCCGCGTATCCCTCGGGGATCGCGACGGCGATGCCTGTCGGCACCAAGACACGGCCGCCTGCGCGGGGAATGACCGCGTCGTTGCGTGCATGGAGATCGATTCCCGCATCGCCGCGGTGCGCGGTTGCCGGCAACGGTAGATCGGGATCGAGTTGTTGAATCGCGACCTTGAGCACACGATGAATCTAGAACAACGGTAGTTTTGGGGTCGTGATGGCGTGGATGGATCTCGAGATGACGGGTCTCGATCCATCGTTCGACCGCATCGTGGAAATCGCGACGATCATCACCGACGACGAACTCAACATCGTCGCCGAGGGTCCCGACATCGTGATCCACCAACCCGACGACGTCCTCGCCAAGATGGCGCCGGTCGTGGTCGACATGCACACCAAGTCCGGATTGCTCCAAGAAATCCGCACGTCGACGGTCACCCTCGAAGAAGCGGGGCGAGAGACGCTCGACTTCCTGAAGGCTCACATTGGTGCGCCCAAGTCGGTGCCTTTGTGCGGCAACAGCATCGGCACCGACCGACGTTTTCTCGCTGCGTATCTCGCCGACATCGAGAACTACCTGCACTACCGCAGCGTCGACGTGTCGAGTGTGAAGGAACTCGTGAAGCGCTGGTATCCGCAGGTCGATGCGGGTCGCCCCGCGAAGACCGGCAACCACCGGGCGCTTGACGACATTCGTGACAGCATTCACGAACTCGCCTACTACCGAGCCAACGCATTCAGGTAGTTTCATTTCGTGAGTTCGCAGACTGACGCTCCGCGCCCCGTGCGCCAAGAGGCTCTCAGGGCCACGGACGAGATCACCGAACTGGCTCCCGGCATCCTGCGTACACAGTTGCCCATCGATCTGCCGGGCCTTGGCCACGTCAACATGTACGTGCTCGAAGACGAGCGTGGTGTCACCGTCGTCGACCCCGGCATGCCCGGCCATGAATCGTTCGTCGCGCTCAAGGCACGCCTCCGCACGATTGGTGTGCCGCTGAAGCGCGTCCACTCGGTACTCGTCACACACAGTCACCCCGACCATTACGGCGGAGCCGGTCGACTGCGCAAGGAAGTCGGTGCGGAAATCATCGCCCATCGTCGGTTCCGCCTGTGGTGGGACCCGTACGAACCCCCGGACCTCGATGTCGAGGACGTGCCGTTGGTGAAGACCTCGATGCGACCGAACGGTACGACCCCGTGGGGTGGCCGTGGCTATGACATTCCTTGGTCACGGCGCACGCGCATGCGCGTGCATGCGAAGTTTCCGAAGGTCTTCGGCGTACCGCACCCGAACCGCCGAGTCGACGAAGGCGACCGCGTGATGCTGGCCGGTCGCGAATGGCTTGCAATTCACACACCGGGCCACACCGAAGACCACCTCTGTTTGCTCGATCCCGATTCGGGTCTGCTCATCAGTGGTGACCACGTGTTGCCCACGATCACCCCCCACATTTCGGGCATGTCGTATGCGGCAGACCCGTTGAGTGGATTCTTCGCATCACTCGACAAGGTCGCCAATCTCGGGGCGCAGTTGAAACTCGCCCTTCCCGCCCACGGGTCACCGTTCACAAACGTGGTCGAACGCGTCGAGCACATCAAGGAACACCACATCGAACGCCTCGACAAGCTTCGCCAGATCGGTGCCGACTTCGATCGTCCCACCACGGTGATGGACATCGCCAAACATCTCTTCTCGGCCCGTGCGCAAGGTCCGATGGCCGACAGCGAAACCTTCGCGCACCTCGAACACCTTCGACTTGCCGGCGAGTTCGACCGTCGTGAACGCGACGGATTTCTCGAATACGTCCGCGTCAGCTGAGCGGCGACCGACGCACCTGCGTCGCGGCAACTACGTCGCCCGCCGATTCGTGCCAGATCATCGTGTGGTCGGCTGTTTCGCGGACCACGGTCGCCACCTCGTGTTCGGGATGCACCGGAGCAAGATGTTCGAGCACGACGTCGAGGCGCGCGCGCATGTCGCGGTGCGCACCCAGCCATTCCTCGACTGCTTCCCAGTAAGCGGCGTTGTTCATGTGACCGAGCGCGTCCATGTCAGAGAACCTCAACGGCCACGGGTGTCGTTGCTCGTCGGGCGAGGGTCGATCGCGCAGCAGAACGCGCGCGCCGACCTTCCGGGCGCCCGCCGATTCTGCGGCGACGGCGAGAAAGTCGGCTGCGAGTTTTGCCGGGGCCATCGTCGCGAGGTTCACGTGCACCCACACGGCCGCCGCTTCGATGCGCCCGCCACGTTCACCCTCGATCAGGGTGCAGCGCTCGGCCCAATGCGATCCGAGACCTCCGCACCACGTCTGCAGGCTGAGTGGCTCTTGGAAGACAGGGAACTTGTGGACCCGAACGGCGGTGCGGCGCACCACCCAGCCGTCGCGGTCGGCGTAGGCCGCCTCTCGGGCATCGTCGTGGGCGATGTCTTGGAGATACCTGACACAGGCGTCGAGGCGCAGCCTCCCCCGGGGTGTGACATCGCCGAGGCGCACCCGCCGCGCGGCCCGGAAGACTCGCCCCCTCCCCGGGACTGCGGGAAATTCCAGCTCGATCGGGGCTCCGGCAGTCACGGCAGAACCCTAATTCACAAGGGGTTCGGGGGGTTCGCGTTAAATCGGTTGACGTTTGCGTTCGGACGTGGTTTCCTACATGCCGCATGTTGTTCGTAGACCGCACCCAGGCCTCGGCCCGCCACGCAGCCGCCATGGCTGCTTATTGGCACGCCACCAAGCCGGTGTTTGCAGCCTCGTTCACGAATAAGCGACCCAGCCAGCGCCCCGACAGGAGCCCGACGTAAGAGAAAAACGTCGGAAGTCGAGGCCGCTGGGTTGAAAAACCCGGCGGCCTTTTTTGTTTTCCGGCGTGCCTCACCTCACGAGAAGGACATCACCATGCTTGCACCCAACACACTCATTCCCTTCGAGCAACCGATTCTGCTCACGGCCAAGCGCTGTGCCGACGGCAACGGCACCCTCACGTACCTCTTCTTCTCCGAGGAGTACGTCGATGTCTGTCGGGCGAAGGCCATTTGTGCAAAGTGCACGTCGCGCGAGGCCTGTTTGAACGACGCACTCCAACGCGAAGAGCCGTGGGGTGTCTGGGGCGGTGAGCTCCTCGAGAACGGCCGCGTGGTCGCCAACAAGCGACCACGCGGGCGGCCAGCCGTACACGTCCGCCGCCCGGTGGTCGTGGACGAAGTACCGATTCCGCGCCACTTGGCCGCGTCGGTAGCCTGACCCGCGTGACCGGACGCCGCCGTTTCCTCCTCTTGGCGGCGGCAATTCTGGTCGTCAGCATCGTGGGCGGATGGCTGTTGAGCCGGGCGGGTGACGACTCTTCCTCCAACGAGGGAGTGGTCGTTCTCTCGCCCGGTTCGACCAGCCAAGACCCCACCATCGGGACCAATGCCCTGAAGACCGGAAAGGCGTTCCCCGTCGTCCAAGTCGAATCGCTCGACGGTGAACCGGTCACCCTGGGTGAACCGACGGGCGAACCCTTCCTCGTCAATTTCTGGTACTCCACCTGCGAACCCTGCAAGCGGGAAATGCCGGCCCTCGTTGCGGCACAAGACAAGTACGGGATCAACATCGTCGGCGTGAACCCCCGCGACACCACACAGCTCGCCCGTGACTTCGCCGAGGACTACGGCATCACCTATTCGCTGCTGCGCGACCCGAATGGCGCGTCGTTGGTGGCCCTAGGCGTCGGAACGTTTCCCATGACCTATCTCGTGAGTGGTGACGGCACCATTCTCGAACAACACGCCGGTGAAATCACCGCGACACAACTTGATCGAATGCTCGCACCAATCGCAGGACAACAATGATCGCACTCGAAGGAAACTTCGCATACAGCTTCGTGCTCGGCGTGCTCGCCGCGATCAATCCGTGCGGTTTCGTGCTGTTGCCCACGTATCTCATGTTCTTCCTCGGCCTCGAAGGATCACGGCCCGCTGACTCTCAGCGCACGTCACTTGCCCGAGCACTGCGTGTGGGTGTCGCGACATCCTCGGGCTTCATTGCCGTCTTCATCATCGTGGGTTCCGTCTCGCGGCTCTTCACGAACGCGATCGAGCGCAATGCGAAGTACGTGTCGATCGTGATCGGCATCGCGCTCGTCGTCATGGGCGTCGCAATGCTTGCCGGGTGGAAACCCCGCATCATCACGCCCAACATTGCAACGGGGAAAACCCGCACGTTCGGATCGATGTTTCTCTTCGGCATCGCGTACGCGGTCGCATCGATCGGCTGCACGATCGGCTTTCTCACGTCGGTCATTCTCGGGTCAATCAACGTTCACGGTTTCTTCTCGGGCATGTTGAGCGTTGCCCTCTATGGGCTCGGCATGGGTGCCATCGTGACGGCTCTCACGGTGTCTCTCGCCTTTGCAAAGGGGGGTCTCCTGCGCGTGCTGCGCAACGGAATGCAATACCTCGACCGGGTATCGGCCGTGCTCGTGCTCCTCACCGGCCTTTATCTGACGTGGTATTGGTACGCCGCCATCGCAGAGCGTGACTACGGTTCGTTCGTCAGCCGCGTCGACCGCTGGCAGAGTGACCTCGCAACGTTCCTCCAGCGTCAGGGTGCGTGGAAACTGGCGCTCGTCTTCGGTGGCGTGATTGCCCTTGCCGGTGCAGTCGTCCGGTTCGGCGGGCGCCGCAACAATGGAGCTCCGCGTGTTTGACCAACTCCTCGCCCACGAAGGTGTCGAAGAAGTGCTGGAGTTGCGTGGTCGATTCGGTTTCATGGCGTACCACGGTGGTGGTCTCGAAGAGATGACCGACGTCATCGCGCGCGCAGCGGCGGAGTTGTCGAACGCCTCGTACTACGGCGTGCACCAACCCGTCGGCATGGAGTGGCACATTCCGTCCACAAAGGTGACGCCCGAACATTCCGAGAAACTGACCGAGTTCTTCGCCAACGTCGACATCGTCGTCACCGTCCACGGCTACGGACGCATGGGCATGTGGGCGTCGCTGCTGCTCGGTGGGTCGAACCGAGACCTCGCGCACCATGTCGGAGCACACATTCGCGAACGCCTGCCCGCCTACGACGTTCGGACCGACCTCGACACGATTCCCCAGGAACTACGCGGCCTGCATCCGAAGAATCCCGTCAACCTGCCGCGTCTCGGCGGGGCGCAGTTGGAACTTCCCCCGCGTGTGCGCGGCACGAGTCCCCTCTTTTGGGACTGGGAGGGCCCGGGGCTGAACCCCCACTCGCAGGGCTTGGTCGAAGCTTTGGCTGCCGCTGCGCGGACTTTTCCTCTGCCGGGCTGAATCGCCTACGGGGCGAGACGTTCGATCGTCCAGCCGGCAGGTTCAGTGCCGCGGGTGTAGCGGAAGCGGTCGTGCAAACGGTTGGGTCGTCCCTGCCAGAACTCGATGCTGATCGGCCGCAGGCGAAAGCCACCCCAGTGCGACGGACGCGGAACGACGGCGCCCTCGAAACGTGACGACATCTCGTCGACACGTTCCATCAACGCTGCACGGTCGGCGATGGGTTGCGACTGCGGCGACGCCCACGCACCGATCTGCGAGTCGCGGGGCCGTGACGCAAAATACTCGTCGCTTTCGCGTTCGCCGACGCGCTCGACGGTGCCCCGCACACGCACCTGACGGTGCAGGTCGAGCCATGCGAAGGTTGCGGCAGCGACCGGATCATCGTCGATCTGCCGCCCTTTTGCGCTGTCGTAATTCGTGAAGAAGACGAAGCCTCGCTCATCCACGGCACGCACGAGAACGACGCGTGCATCTGGAGCGCCATCGTCGGCGATCGTCGACACGGTCATCGCGTTCGGCTCGGCTACCCCCCCATCGGCTGCCTGGTCGTACCAACGCTGCCACTGCACGATGGGTGACGCTTCGAGGTCCCCCAGATCGAGACCCGCGGTCTCGTACTGCACGCGTCGGTCGCGCAGGCTCATGGTTTCGTGATGCGCTCGGCACCGCGCATGTACGGACGCAGTGCGGGGGGAACGGTGACCGAACCGTCTTCCTCGCGGAAATTCTCGAGAATCGCCGCCCATACGCGCGGCACGGCAAGCGCCGAACCGTTCAGGGTGTGGGCAATTTCCGTTCCCTTCTGCGTGCCGCGCTTCACGCGGATGTCGGCGCGACGCGCCTGGTAGTCGGAAAACCAACTGACCGAACTGACCTCGAGCCACGCGTCGCAGCCGGGGGCATACACCTCGATGTCGAAACTGCGGTGATGGCTTTGGCCCATGTCGCCCGTGCAGATCTCGATGATGCGGTACGGCAAGCCGAGACCCGAGATGAGCCGCTCGGCCCGATTACGCAGTTCCATCAACAAGTCGGGAGCCTGCTCGGGCAGCGCGAGAGCGAATATTTCAACCTTGTCGAACTCGTGGGCGCGCAGCATTCCCCGCGTGTCACGGCCGGCCGAACCTGCCTCGCGCCGGTAGCACGGCGAGTACGCCATGAGGCGTTTCGGCATTTCGTCGTCATGGAGGATCTCGCCGGCGTAGATGGAGGTGAGCGGCACCTCGGCGGTCGGGATGCACCACAGGTCGTCGCGTTCGATCAGATAGGCGTCGTCGGCGAACTTCGGCAACTGGCCGGTGGCGGTGAGCGTGGCAGAGGTGACGAGCGACGGAGGACGTACCTCTTCAAATGCATCGGCATTCAAGTCGAGGGCGTACTGACACAGTGCCCGTGAAAGCGTCGCGCCGAGGCCACGCTGCATCGTGAACATCGCACCCGAAATTTTCACGGCACGTTCGTTGTCAAGAATGCCCAATTGCTCGGCGGTCTCCCAGTGCGGGATGAGTTGGTGGGCAGCGAACGACGCCGGCATGTTGTTCGGGCCGACGATGACAGGGTTTTCGTGGTCACCCGTGCCGTCCGGTGCATCGGTATGGGGCATGTTCGGAATGCGCAGCATGACATCGCGCAGGGTGGCCTCGACCTCGACCGACTCGGCAGCAAGGCCGTTTTCACGAGCCCCGAGATCGCGACTTTGCGTCATCAGTGCCGAGGCACCGGCCGTATCGTCGGCCTTGCGCAGCGCGCCAACTTGCTTGGAGATGTCGTTGACCTGCCGACGCACTTCGTCGCGCTCGACAACGATGTCCCGCAGTCGGGCATCGAGGCGCACCGCGTGGTCGAGTTGCTCGATCAGGTCGGGCTTTGCGCGACGCTCCATTGCGGCCCGCACAGCATCGGGGGTATTGCGCAGCAAACGGACGTCGATCACAGGATGAGAAGGCTACCTGCCCTCCCCCGTACGCTTGGGGTAATGGCGGCCGTCGAAGTCGAGAACCTGAGCGTTCACTACGGCCCGCTCCGGGCAGTCGACGGGGTGTCGTTCACCGCAGCATTCGGTGAAGTCACGGCTGTACTCGGACCCAATGGCGCGGGCAAGACAAGTACCATCGAAATCTGCGAAGGCTTCCGCCGTCCGACATCGGGCTCCGCACGGGTGCTCGGTCTTGACCCCTGGACGCAACGCACAGAGTTGCACCGCGAAGTCGGCGTGATGCTCCAGGATGGAGGCGTCTACCCCAGCGCCCGTGTCGGCGAAACGGTGGCCCAGTTCTGCCGGCTGTACAACCGTGGTGCATCGGCCGACGAACTCGTCGCGCGGGTCGGCTTGGCAGAACGAGCGACCGCCATGTGGCGACGCCTGTCGGGTGGCGAGAAACAGCGGCTGTGTCTCGCACTTGCCCTCGCGGCACGCCCTCGCGTTGCTTTCCTCGACGAACCGACCTCCGGCGTCGATGTCAACGGCCGCGACGACGTGCGCGGAATCATTCGCGATCTCGCCGGTGAGGGGTGCGCCGTGGTTCTGGCCACCCATGAACTGGACGAGGCCGAGCGACTGGCCGATCAGGTGGTGCTTTTCAACCGGGGACAGATCGTCGCCAACAGCACACTCGCCAATCTGCGTTCTTCCCGCACGACCGTGCGCTTCCGCTCGTCGTCCTCACTTGATGCTGCCGCACTTGCCCGACACGTCGGTCTCGACGTCGCCGAGAACAACGACGAATTCACCATCAGTTTCTCTTCACCCGACTCATCGATGGCGAGCGATCTCGTGTCGCGCATCTCCGTCTGGTTGGGGTCGAACTCGCTACCGCTGCACGACTTGAACGTTGGTGGCGAACGACTCGAAGACATCTTTCGTATGCTCACGAAGGACAAGGGGTCATGAGCCCATTGAGCGCACAGATCGGTGCCGAGTTGTCACTCGTACGGCGCAACGGCGAGCAGCTGCTCGTCACCCTCGGAATTCCACTTCTCCTGTTGGGGTTCTTCGGCAGCGTCGACATCCTGCCCACCGACACCGACGAACCCGTCGACTTTCTCGTACCGGGCATCCTCGCCCTCGCCATCATGAGCACGTCGATGGTCAGCCTCGGCATCGCGACCGGATTCGAGCGCTCGTATCTCGTGCTCAAGCGTCTCGCCGCGACCCCCCTTGGCACGGGTCGACTCATCGTGGCAAAGACCATCGCCGTCGCGTGCGTCGAGGCGGTGCAGATGGCACTGCTCGTCGCCCTCGGGCTCACGCTCGGATGGGGACCTGCGTCGGCAAACTGGCTGTTCGCACTCGCCGCGGTTGTCGTCGGCACGTTTGCATTCGCAGGGATAGGCCTCACCCTCGCGGGCAATCTTCGCGGCGAGGTGAATCTGGCCGCGGCGAACGGGCTTTACCTCGTCCTCTTGCTGCTCGGCGGGGTGCTCTTTCCGCTCGACCGCCTGCCGGCATTCCTTGAAGTGATCGGCCGAGCAACGCCGACCCATGCTCTTGCAGATGTGCTCGCCGACTCACTCATGTCGACGGGTGCGCACACGGCCACGTCGTGGCTCGTGTTGGGCGCCTGGGCGATCATCATGCCGATGGTCGCGGCCCGCACTTTCCGCTGGAGTTAGTCAGCGCCGCGGCTCAGGAGCCGGTGGGGTCTTCTCGAAAACCCGCTCGACTTCCTCGAATGTCAATGTCGTGTCGCGGACGTAATTCTGCTCGGCATTGAAGTTCCCGGCGAAGCGCTTGAAGAACATGAAGATCACGACCGACCACAGGAAGATGCTGCCACCGATCTTCATGATCGCGCCGGCGACCTGTTGGTCCGTTGCGACCGACAGGCCCCACACGCGGACGGGCATGTCGTAGTGCTTGTACACGGTGCCTTCGGCAAAGGTGAGCCAGCCCGCGGGCACGGTCGGCACGATCGACATGAGGAAGAGGTAGATCATCTTGCCCCCGTACCCAATGCGGAATTCGGTCGCCGGGCCGCAGATCGGGATCCACATCAACAAAGCCGACGTCACCACGAGAACGTGGAGCGAGTAGTGGAGTGGACTGCTCGACGCGCTGCGGTTCACCAACCCGGGGATGTGGGTCGCCATCACGACGACATTGAAGAGCACGCCCGCGGTGACGGGTTTGGAGAACCAACGCACGACGCGGTATGCGCGACCTTCACCGATCAGCGCACGGAACATCCATTCGGGCAACGCAAGAAGCGCGAGGGGCGGAACGAAGTACGAGAGTGCCATGTGCTGCAGCATGTGCATCGAGTACAGGTACTCCTCGGCGAGGTCATGCATCGGCCAGTCGGAGGCGATCAGCAACAACGTCACTGCCGCGACGAAGGCGGTGATGTTACGGCGCGTGACAACCGGCCCGGACGGCACTGCCTGAGGTCCGATGACACGAACCGAATAGACGTACGCGACGATGAGAAACCCCACGAGCAGCCACAGTTCAGGGTGGGCTTGGAATCTCCAGGGGTCGAGTAGGGGGTTGGCTGACTCGGCAATCATTGCGCCTCCGCAGGGAACTTGTCAGGCAGAAAAGAACTTGAAGGTTGCAAGGAAGGCAGCGTAGACCCCGATGGCCAGGAACAGCCCTGCATAGAACATGAAACTGAAGATCTTGTTGTCGAACTTCAGATGCATGAAATACGAGACGACGATGAAGAACTTCACGCACATGAGCACCAACAGAACCGGCATGAAGAACGGGCCGAAGTCGACGAAATAGGTCGCTACTTCCAGTGCAGTCAGCGCAGCGAGAATCATCGCAACCTTGACGTACCCAGCCGTGCTCATGCCGTGTTCGGCATGCTCGTCGTGGGCTTCGTGGCCGGTGTGTTCTGCGTGTTCTGCGGTCGTAGTCATGGTGTAAACCTCTTGTACCGGAGCAATGTCAGGTCGGGATCAGGTAGACGAGCGTGAAAATGATGATCCACACAACGTCGACGAAGTGCCAATACAAACCGACGAGCTCAACCACTTCCGCCTTGTCGCCGGGAACTCTGCTGCGCTTGATGATGCCGACCAACGACAGCAACATGATGACGCCGACGGTGACGTGGACGCCGTGGAAACCGGTCAGCGTGTAGAAGGCCGAGCCGAAGAGGCTTGTAGTGAAACCGAGGCCTTCGTTGTACATGGCGGTGAACTCGTACACCTGACCACCGACGAATGTCGCACCAAGCAGGCCGGTGACCGTGAGCCACAGGGTCGTGCCGCGGTCGTCACGCTTTTGTGCGGCCGCAACGGCAAGCACCATCGTGAGCGAACTCATCAGCAAGACAAAGCTGCTGACCGACGTGAACGGGATATCGAACACGTTGCCGGGACGCGGGCCCTCGCCCACGCGACCCCGGTAAATCATGTAGGTGCTGATGAGGCCGCCGAAGAGAAGGCACTCAGACCCGAGAAAGAGCCACATACCCAACTTGTTGTTGGACAGCCCGGTCGAGGTGTGATGGCCGTGGTCGGCGTGGTGAACTGCTGCGTCAGCCAAGGGGAGCCAACTCCTTCGTGCCATCCCCCGAAGCAGGGGGATCGAAATCGGTGTCGGGAGCCGTCGAAGGCTCCAGCGACCAGCCATACATCGCCAGGACGACAATCGCGGCACCCACGATCGCGACCGGGATCGCGTAGATGACGCCAAGGGCGATCACCGGCAGACCACCGGCGAGGATGATCGGCCAGTACGACGGCGAAGGCATGTGGATGTGCTTGTCGGCATTCGCTTCCTGATCCCGCATGATGTCCTCGGCCGTTGCAACCTGCTTGATTTCGTGCGTCACCGGGTCCTGTGCGTACTTGCGGTGGAAGAACTCGTCGAGATGGTGAACAGTCGGGATGGCATCGAAGTTGTGCTCCTTCGGCGGGCTCGTGGTCATCCACTCGAGCGTGCGTGCATCCCACGGGTCGAGCGGTGCAACTTGTTTGCTGCGCGCGGTTTTCACCACATTGATGAGGAAGAGCAGCACACCGATCGACAGCACGAGCGAACCGATCGAGGCCACACGGTTCCAGAACGCCAGATTGAAGAAGCCCTCGCCCGCGCGTGCCTCGGTCCACACGTACATACGCCGAGGCTGCCCCTGGAGACCGATCATGTGCATCGGGCCGAAGGTCATGTTCATGCCGATGACCATCAACCAAAAGTTCGCCTTACCGAGGCGCTCATTCAACTGCTTTCCGAACATCTTCGGCCACCAGTAGTAGAAGCCGGCAAAGAGACCGAAGATCGCACCGCCGAAGAGCACGTAATGGAAGTGAGCGACGATGTAGTAGGTGTCGGTTTGCTGCGTGTCGGACGGCGCAACGGCGTGGGTCACGCCCGAGAGACCGCCGATCGTGAAGAGCACCACGAGACCGATGGCGAAATGCATGGCGGCGGTGAAATTCAACTTGCCACCCCAGATCGTCATCGTCCAGTTGACGATCTTCACGCCCGTTGGGACGGCGATCGCCATGGTTGCGATCGAGAACACTGCCACCGACACCGGGCCGAGACCCGAGGCAAACATGTGGTGGGCCCACACACCCCAACCGACGAAACCGATTGCCGCGCCGGAGAAGACGACGAATGGATACCCGAAGAGGGGCTTCTTCGAGAACACCGGCAGCACCTCGGAGATGATGCCGAAGCTGGGCAAGACAAGGATGTACACCTCGGGGTGGCCAAAAATCCAGAACAAATGCTGCCACAACAATGGGTCAGCTCCGGCCGAGACGTCGAAAAACGTTGCCCCGAAGCTGCGCTGGAAACTGAGAAGGAAGAGCGCCACGGTGATGACCGGTATGGCGAAAAGGAGGAGGAACTGCACAACCAATTGCAGCCATGTGAAGACGGGCATCTTCATCAGACTCATGCCGGGTGCGCGCATGTTGAGCACCGTGACGATCAGGTTCACCGCGCCCGTCAGCGAAGCGATACCCGTGATCTGCAGACCGAGCGCCCAGAAGTCGACGCCGTTGGACGGCGAAAACACGGGTCCGGAGTTCGGCGCATACATGAACCAACCACCGTCAGCCGCACCGCCGAAGAACCATGAGAGGTTGACGATGATGCCGCCGCCCACGAGGGTCCAAAAACCGAAGGCGTTGATGCGCGGGAACGCGACGTCGCGCGCGCCGATTTGCAAGGGTACGAAGTAGTTCGCAAACGCCGCTGCCATGGGCATCACGAAGAGGAACACCATCGTCGTGGCATGCATCGTGAACATCTGGTTGTAGACGTCGGCACTCAGCACCTTGCCGTTGGGTGCCGCCAACTGCAGACGAATCAGGACGGCCTCGATACCGCCGACGATGAAAAAGAACATCGCTACGGCGCCGTACATGATGCCGAGCTTCTTGTGGTCGACGGTGAAGACCCACGACTTCCAACCCGTGGTCGCGACCGGTCGACGCAGCGCACCGAAGGTGCGCGTTGGTGTCGCCGGGGCGGGGATATCAGGGACTCCGACCGGGACGGGACGCTCAATGATTGCCATGACTGTTGTCTCCGATCACTTCAGAGTCGCGAGGTAGGCGACAAGTTTGTCGATGTCGTCCTCGGACAGGCCGAGGTTGGGCATTCCGCGGTACTTGCCACCCGTTTCTTCGAGCTTTGTCGGGTCGGCGTACATCGGCTTCATTGCAGGGGCATTGCGCAACCAGCGACGCAGGTCGGTCTGGTTCAGACACTCTTCGGTGACTCCGGCGAGATACCTCTTGCCGAATTCTTCGCTCGACGCTTCCCACACATCCTTGCGGCATTGCTTGGTGAGCAGATTCCACGAAGCACCGGCAAACGTGTTGCGCGACATCAGATGTGTCAGGTTCGGCGCGGCTCCCGACCAGACGTTGTCTTCGGGTGCGGCGATCGCGGGTGAGCCGTCGGCCTTCTTCAGGCCATTGACCTGGTGGCAACGAACGCACTGGTTCAAGAAGACCGATTCGCCTTCCTGGGCGAGGGACCCCTCGGTGGGCGACGCGGCAAGCGAGAGTTGACCCTTCACCCAGGCGGCAAAGTCGTCCTTGCTGAGAGCGACTGTCTCCATGCGCATGACGGCATGCGACAAACCGCAGAACTCGGTGCACTGGCCGGCATAAATGCCTGGTTCGTCGGCCTCGAGACGCAACGTGTGAACACGGCCGGGCACTGCATCGCGCTTGCCGTTCAGTGCGGGGATCCAATACGAGTGGATGACGTCACGGCTGGTTTCGCGCAACAAAACCTTGGTGCCAGAGGGTATGACCAACTGACCCGACGTGATGATCGGGTCGGTGATGCCGTACTGCTCCTGAACCGGGTAGTCGTATTCCCACCACCACTGCTGGCCGGTCACGTTGATCACCATTTCGGTGTCATCGGTCTTGGCGAGATCGAAAATCGTCTGGAACGTGAAGATACCAATGCCCGCGAGAATGACTGCAGGAAGAATGGTCATGCCGATTTCCAGAACCGGCTTGCCGTGGGTCTGCTCGGGAATCGGTTGCCCACGGTCCTTGAACTTGAACAAGGCATAGCCGATCGCGGCGAACACGATGATGCCGACGATGCCCGCTATCGCGAAGACCGGCTTCTGCAGATCATCGATCTTTTGGGCGTTGGGTCCCTTTGGCTGCCAGGTGTCCTGCGGGGCGTTCTTCGCGCAACCGGCGAGGAGTGCAACCGCCGACAGACCCGCGGCGGCGGCAGAGATACGACGCACTGTCTTGGACATGCGGACTGCGTTTCGCTTGTTCGAATGACGGATCATGGAACGAACACCTCGATGCTCTGGTCGTCGACTCCGGGGACGGAGAACGTGTAAGGCTTCTCGGATGCAATCGACGGCTTGTCGATGCGGAACGTGAGAATCTGCTCCTCGCCTTCTTCGATCATCTGGGTGCAGGTATGCAATTCCTCGACAACACCTTCCTGTACTTCTTTTTCACCGTAGTGAAGGGTCAGACGGTGCTCTCCTTCGGTCTTGTTACGGAAGATAACCGAGATGTTGGCCGACTTTTGGATCGTTATTCTCGTTCTCGGAGCATTGAGACCGAGTTCACGCGCCTGCAGTTTGCCGCCGATGAACTCGATCGTGGCAGTGGGGTTCGAACGCATCGACACTTTTGCCTCGGCGTTGAAGTCGAAGTACTTGCTTTTCTCCTCGCCGCACTCCTTGTGGGCGAAATGGTCTTCTTCGTTCGCCTCGACAAGTTGGTCGCGCTTGCCGGCGCTTGCACCAGCGATGCCACCGGCCACGACACCGACCGCACCAACCGCGCACAGACCGATCACGACGGTCTTTTTCAGATTCGGCCGCAGAGCGAACACGACGCCGCCTGCAAGAACGGCGCAGCCCACGAGAATGAAAACGATGGCACCCGCAGTCTTCGAGATCGCAAGCATGATGCGCGAGAAAGGCACGACGATGACGGCCGCGCCAACGGCCGCGAGTACGGGGAACTCGAGCGGGTGAATCAGTCGACCGCGAACCGAAGCGTTGTACCGGCGATCAGACGAGGCGGATTCCGACCAGCCCTGAATGACCCATTCGACGAAGCCCGCAACGAGGCCGACCAGACCGAGGAGAAAGACGATCTCGTGGGTGATGAGACCGATACCCATCGCGACGATTCCCACGGTGCTCACGAGCGGCCACAGGCTTGAGCCCACCGACTCGGCGTTGGCGGGTGCGGCGACATCGCCCACCTGCACGTCGCCGTCGCGGTTGAACAGTGCAAGACCGGCGAGCAGCCCCACCGCGAGCATGATCGAGCTGAGCGCAACCACGCCACCGACCGCACCGTCCACGAGCGCGATGTAGAGAACGAGAACAACGGCCGAGAAGCCGGTCACGCCGATCAGATATTTCGAGCCGTTAGTAAACATCCCGCACCTATTTCTGAACGAACACCACGAACCAGACCGCCGTGTACGCGGCGGACAGGAAGTACCAATACAGAGCGTGCGCATTCATGAGATCGGTGTTGGCTGCACGGCCACCCGAACTCTTGAACAACGCTGCGAGCGTGAACGCCATGCCGGCGGCAACTAGGGCGACCAGCGTGCCGGTGATCGCATAGAACATCGTCTGATACGGGCCCTCGGCGAGAACGATCTCCATGTTGGGGTAGACCGCAACGAGTGCGTTGAGGAGAGCAAGCCCCATCAACAGCGTCATGGCGAGCGCCATGCTCGTGTGGCGCGAATCGTTGCGTCGCGACGAGTAGGCAGCCCACTGGGCCATGATGCACGCGACTCCGACAGTGACGAGGCCCACATTGGTGAGGACTTCTGCGACTTTCAGGTCTTTGGGCAACCAGTCCTTGATCTGCTTCAGGCCGTCAGACGATTCGCGCAGCGGCGCGGCTTCACGGAAGCGCAGCCAGATCGACAACATGCCACCCATCAGCAGCGCACAGGCTGCCGACACAACGCCGGTACCAACGAGAAGCTGGCGACGGGGTGCAGGCTGCGGGCCGGCCGGAAGCGCGTACGTCATTTCTCTCTCCCTGCAGGCTTCAAGTCCAGTAGCGGTTCGGGGCTCGTCACCGCGGGCACCGATGCAAAGTTGTCGGCGGGTACGGGCGACGACACCGACCATTCGAGTGTCTGTGCATCCCACGGATCGTCACCGGCGGGTGCGCCCGTGCGGAATGCACGCACTGCGGTGAGGACGAAGAGGACGATTGTGGCGGCGATGATCGCCTGGCCGACCGCGGCGAGTCCGTTCCACAGTTCCTGAGGTCCGCCGTAGGTGAAACCGTTGACAGCGCCTGCGGGCTGGTCGGCGAAACCTGCGACGTAGAGCGGCAGTGACGCCAACACGGTGCCGAGAAAACCGAGCGTGCCGAGACCGAACACCGCCGACTGCGGCAGCGACCGCCCCCACAGCTTCGGGCCCCAGAAGGCAATGGCACCGATGCCCATGAGCACCGTGCCGTAGACGACGTAGTTGAACTCACCCTCTTCGAAGACCGTGCCAGCCAGGCCGGCGGGACCGAACTGTGCGATCAAATGACCCGCCATACCCGCAAGCACCATGACCAGGCCGAGAACGGCGGGAACCAGCGGTGCCATCACGCGCGGCTTGCCCTTTGCCAGCCCAAGAGCACAACCGCCGAGGACGACGAGGGCGCCGAGCAGGGGAAGGCCGTTGAAGATGAGGAACGGGATGAGCTCCTTCACCTTGTCGCTGCCCGAAGTGTTGGTCCACGTGAGCGCATGTTGGACCTGGGTTGCGCCACCGAAAGCGGCGACAGTGAGCAGACCCGCACCAACAAGGAGAATTGCACGCAACGGATGTCGACGCCCGCTCGCCACCGTGGTGACTTCGGCGACGATTCCGACGCCAATGGCTGCAAAGACATAGGTCTGTGGCTGCGTCATTGACCATCCGAGCCAGTCGTTGACACCCTTGTTTCCGCCGAAGGCGAGACGTCCGTAGTGGTGGTCGACGTAGAGGTAGATCCCGGTACCGATGACGACCGGAAGCGTGAGCAGCAGCGACACACCGCCCGTCAACGCCGCCCACGACAGCATTGGCACCCGTGCCAGCGACATCCCCGGTGCGCGGTTCGTGAGAACGGTGGTCACGAGTGAAACCGTTGCGGCAAGCGCGCCGGCGGCCGCGATGACGAGGCCAACCAAGAACAGATCGACCATTTTCGCCTCGCCGCCACCGGGTCCACCGTTTGCCGCGATCGAGTAGATGCACACGGCCAGGCCCGCGAACCACATCCAGAAACCAAACAACGCGAGGCGACCAAATGCGATGGCCTTCGAGCCGATTTGCAGAGGAACGACTGCGATCGCGATGCCGAGCATCAACGGCAACGCAACGCCGAACGACAAGACGACGCGATAGAGCGACGACAACTGCACGACCGAGTCGAGGTCAAGGACCGAATATCCACCTGCGCTGATGCGTTCGAATCCGAGAAACGCTCCGATAATTGAGGAAGCAGCGCCCATGAGCAGGGCAGTCATCGCAAAGAGTCGACCGATTTTCTTGTGGTCGGTTGTGGTTGCCCACGACCCAATACCAACGACGAGAGCCCCGAGGGCGCCGGCGCCGGAAGAGGACGCAGCGGAGGGTGCCGCGGCGGGCGTGTCGAACGTGGTCATGGAGGGCTAACTCTTTCTCGAAATGACGTACCGAGACTACCCATCGACCGCGCTCGGAAGGGCAATCAAGCCTTGTGTCACTTGGCTTTGTGGGCTTGTGACGGGCTGAACTGTCAGGACACGCCGTGGCGGACGAGCACGTCCAGCGTCAGCGCTGCGAACAGGAGAGTGATGTAGGAGATCGAGTACGAGAACAACCGCATCGAGGTGGCCGGCGTCGGACGACGTCGCAGGACGTCGACCCCGACGAGGAAACCCACCCCGAGGACCGCGGTTGTGACCCAGTAGATGGGTCCGAGGTCGGCAACAGGGGCAAGAATGAGACTTGATGTGACTAACGTCACAGTATAGACGTACATACTGCGGACTGTCCGCTCCATCGGCACGACGGTGGGCAGCATCGGCACGTTCGCAGCCCGGTAATCATCGGCATGGCGAATGGCGAGGGCCCAAAAGTGCGGCGGAGTCCAGAAAAAAATGAGGACGAAGAGCACCACGGCAGACCACGAAACGCTGTTCGTCACCGCCGACCAGCCCACGAGAACCGGCACCGCGCCTGCGGCACCTCCGATCACGATGTTCTGGCGGCTCGTGCGCTTCAACCACAGCGAGTAGACGACAACGTAAAAAAGGGTCGCGCTGAAGGTGAGCACGGCTGACAAGAGATTCGCTCCCGCCCACAGCACCGCGAATGCAACCACTTCGAGTGTCCACGCGAAAACGATGGCCTGTCGTGGCGATACGAGTCCGGTCACGAGTGGACGGTGCTTCGTGCGCTCCATCAACTTGTCGATGTCACGGTCGATGACCATGTTGAGGGCGTTCGCGCCACCGGCGGCGAGTGACCCGCCCAGGAGCGTGACAACAACCAGCGCCGTCGAAGGCCACCCTCGTTGAGCGAGAACCATCGTCGGGACGGTCGTCACCAGGAGAAGTTCGATGATCCGGGGTTTGGTGAGCGCGACGAAGCCGCCGACCACGGATCGCGGTCTACGCGACCCGCCATGCGACAACGCCTTACGGGCGATTCGCGAGGGGACGATCGGACGGGCGTTCACAGCCATGGAATTTGAATCGTACGGGCAGAATGGTGCCGTGCCATCAACGGTGCCCTCGACTCGCGAAGAAGTCGACCTTGACCAGGACGTCGACACCACGGCCGATTCGCCGTGGGTCGTCATCGTGTGGAACGACCCGATCAACCTCATGTCGTACGTCACGCTTGTTCTGCGCAAACTGTTCGGGTACAGCTTGGAAAAAGCAACGCAACTGATGCTCGACGTGCATCACAAGGGTCGTGCAGTCGTGTCGAGTGGCCCGCGCGAGCGAGCCGAGCTCGATGTCTACCGACTGCATGAACATGGATTGTGGGCGACGATGCAAAAGGACGGCAACGACAAGTGATGCGCCGCCGGGCCTCGGGGCCTTTCCAGTTGCAAGCCGACGGCTCGTACCGCATCAACCTCCCGCCCGACGTACGCGAACTAATGGTGCATCTCTTCGGTGAGTTGCGTGATGTCCTCATGCAGGCCAACACCTCGGACCCGGCGCTGCGACGACTCTTCCCCGCCGCCTACCACGATGACCCCGAGCGCGATGCCGAGTACCAAGAACTCATGCGTTCCGAGCTCGTCGCATCACGCCTCACCGCAATTTCGCGGGTCACCGAGGTCGTCAGCGACGGGGACCGACTTGAGGCGGGCGACATGGACCTCCTGCTGCAGTCGCTCAACGCCGTGCGGCTGCTGCTCGGCACGATGCTGGATGTGTCCGAAGACGACATCGACGACGCGGACAAGAGCACGGATGACCCTGACGACCCCGTCGCGGCCCAGGCCCATCTCTATTCGTACCTCGGCTGGCTTCTCGAGGCCGCGGTTGCCGCGGCGATGGCCGCCGTGCCCAACGGGGGAAACCCGCCGAAACCCCGATAGTTTTCAATCGCTCTCCAGCGGAGTCGAACTAGCCCCCATCGTCTAGTGGCCT
>SXZT01000143.1 GCA_005787785.1 Actinomycetota bacterium | reverse complement strand
GGAACCATCGTGCCGATTGGCGCTTGGGCGCTCCTCGAGGCGCTGTCCCATCTGCGCGAGTGGATCGACCGTGGCGTCTGTCCCGATTCCGCGTCGATGTCGGTGAACGTCTCTCCACGCCAGCTCCACGACCCGAATTTCACGTCGGCGGTCAGCGAGGCGCTCACGCGGTCACGGATCGAGCCACGCCAGCTCTGGCTCGAGGTCACCGAGGGCGTCATGATCGCCGAGCCCGACCAAGCCCTCGTCACCCTCCGCCGATTGAACACGCTCGGCGTGCGCATCGCGATCGACGACTTCGGCACCGGATATTCATCACTGTCGCTGCTGCAGCGGTTCCCGATTCAGCGTCTGAAGATCGACCGCGCTTTCATTTCCGGGTTGGCTGACGACGTGAACTCCCGCTCGCTCGTCAAGACGATCATTGCCATGGCCGATGCGCTCGGTCTCGACACCGTGGCCGAGGGCGTCGAGAGCATCCGTCAGTTGCAATCGCTCGCCGACCTGCATTGCGCCAAGGCCCAGGGATTCCTGATCTCGCACCCCGTGGCGCCGGAGGCCATGGAGTCGACGCTCGCGGCGCTCGAGCGATTCACCAACTGGCCGAAGATGCGCTGAGGGGTCAGCGGTCCTGGAGGAACGGATACTGCGCGCGGGTTTCGGCAACAAGTTCGTGCGACACCTCCGCGAAGAGAATTGCCTCTTCGTCGCCGGCCTCGGCGAGGCAATCGCCGAACGGCCCCACGATTCGCGAACCGCCGCCGTACTGCAGCGATCCACCCGTGCCGACGCGATTCACACCCAACACGTGGGCTTGATTCTCGATCGCGCGCGCGTTCAACAACGTCGTCCAGTGCGCAGCACGTGACGCCGGCCAGTTTGCGGGGACGATGAAGAGATCGGTCGTCTTCGCCAACGCCCAAAAATGGTCGGCAAACCGCAGGTCGTAACAAACGAATGCGCTGACCGCGAGACCTTCGATGTCGACCGTGAGGTGTCCCGACCCCGCGCGAAAATACTTGTCCTCGCGCCCGTAGGTGAACGGATGAATCTTCTCGTAACGGTGCATTTCCCCGTTCGGCCCTGCGATGACGAGGGTGTTGGCGGGCAGGCTCGCTTCCGAGGCGAGTTCGGGGCAAGAGCCCGCGACCCAGACGCCGTACGAACGGGCAACCTCACGCAGGAACTGCGACGACGCGCCGTCACGCGGTTCGGCGAGACGTGACGCCCACTCGTCGCCCATCGCAAAGCCCGTCGAGAACATCTCGGTCAGGACGACAAGACGCGCCCCGGCAGCGGCAGCTTCGCGGATCATCGGCTCGAGCCGCGCAAAGTTCGCGTCACGGTCGAGCCAGACGATGTCGTGCTGGATCGCCGCAACCTTCACGGCTTCCATCCTTGCAAACGATCGCACGCCTGGGCGATCACCTCGGGTCGTTTGCAAAATGCGAACCTGACGAGACTGCGACCCTCGCCCTTGTTTTCGTCCGAATAGAAGACCACGTTCGGAATCGCCACGACACCCGCTTCGCGAGCCATGCGCACGCAGAATTCCCTGCCGTCGACACCCGCGGCCACCGGTGTCGCATCGACCGTGACGAAGTACGTCGACTGTGTCGGGTACACGTCGAATCCGACGGACCGCAATGCGGGTACGAGTTGGTCACGTCGTGCCGACAATTCTTCGGCCACTCCCCGAAAGTACTCATCGGAGAGTCCGAGTCCGCGGGCGATCGCCGGCTGGAACGGCGCACCGTTCACGTAGGTGAGGAACTGCTTCGCCGCTCTCGCTGCGGCGACGAGGTGTGCGGGCCCACACACCCAGCCGATCTTCCAGCCCGTCGTGCGGAATGTCTTACCACCGCTCGAAATCACGAGCGTTCTCTCACGGGCACCGGGATATTCGGCCATGCTCCGGTGTGCCAGACCATCGAACACGAGGTGTTCGTAGACCTCGTCGGAGATGATGATGAGATCGTTTTCCGCGGCAATGGCCGCGATGGCGCCCTGTTCGGCTTCGTTCATCAACATGCCGGTCGGGTTGTGTGGAGAGTTCACCAGAATCGCCCGTGTGCGCGGGCTGATGAGAGAGCGGACGCGATCGACGTCGGGCCGATAGTCGGGTGGCCGGAGCGTCACCGGTACGGCTCGCGCCCCGGCAAGGGCGATGCACGCCTGGTAGCTGTCGTACATCGGTTCGAAGACGATCACCTCGTCGTCGGGCTGCAACAATCCGAGCATCGCGCCGGCGATCGCCTCCGTCGCCCCTGCCGTGACGAGCACTTCGGTGTCGACGTCGTAGTCGACGCCATAGAACCGACGCTGGTGCTCAGCGATCGCAGCGCGCAACACGGGCATGCCCGGGCCGGGTGGGTACTGGTTGACACCCGAACGAATCGCATCGACGGCTGCATCGAGAACTTCGGCGGGACCGTCGGAGTCGGGAAATCCCTGGCCGAGGTTCACGGCGCCCAACTCGACGGCCAGCGCCGACATCTCCGCAAAGATCGTCGTGCCGAAAGGCGCGAGTCGCGGGTTGAGAGTCACTTTCCGCTGAGTTCGGCAACCACCGGCGCCATCGCCGCGGTGGCGTCCTGCTGGAATGCGATGTAGTTGATTCCCCAACGTTCGCGCAACGCGATCAGATTCTCCTTGATCTGCTCGACGCTGCCGATCTGAAAGTACGGGGCCGTGAGCACGACCTCGGGCGGCAGGCCAAAGGCGGGCGCGTACTTCTCGGCGACACCCTTCGGGTCGTCGGTCACCACCGTGACGAACACCTGCAGCGAGAGCTCGATGTCGTCGAACCTGTCCCCCGCACCCGCCTTCACGAAACGGATCTTTTCGTCGACGACATCGGCCGCTGCCGTCGCCATCGACCGAGGGTTGATCGACCGACCGACGATCTTCGGATTGATGCCGACGATGTCGGCCTTGCGTCCGGCCATGGCCAGCAGTTTCTCTCCGCCGCCCCCGACGATGATCGGGATGTTCGACACCGGCTTCGGCCAGGCATCGATTTCCGAAACGCTGTAGAACCGGCCCGAGTGCGAGTACGGCCCCGCACCCCACAGGCCGCGCATCACGTCGATCGCTTCTTCCATGCGATGGATTCGCGTCATGGCGTCGTCCTGCTGGATGCCGGTGATCGTGTAGTCCTCTTTCATCCAGCCCGCACCGAGGCCCAGCATGAACCGGCCGTCCGACAACATGTCGATCGTCGCTGCCTCCTTGGCGAACACGACCGGGTTACGGAAATCGTTTCCGGCAACGAGCGTGCCGACCTTCAGCGTCGACGTCGCGCACGCGGCCGCCATCATCGCCGGGATCGGCGCCAACTGCTTCGTGTAGTGGTCGTCGATCTGCAGGCTGACGTACCCGAGATCCTCGGCCTGCTTTGCGATGTCGGCCCATTCCTTGCCGCTGTTTGCGACCTTTGCCTTTGCGCCGAACCTGAAGGGTCTCTGTTGTGCCATGGGCCAACCCTACTTGTCGGGATTCTTCAGTCGGGAAGCAGGATGACCTTGCCCGCTACGCGTCGCGCTTCGAGATCGGCCAACGCTTCGGCCGCGCGCGATAGCGGATACGCCGCGGGCTCGACCGGCGACAATCGTCCCTCGCCGATGAGGCCGATCACGTCGCGCAACATCGCAGCATTCGCATCGGGATTGCGCATGGCCCACGCCCCCCAATCGACCCCGGTCACGCGTCGGTTGCGCAGAAGGATCTGGTTGGCAGGCAACTTCGGGATACCTCCGACGAAGCCGATCACGAGGTAGTTGCCGTCTTCGCGCAGGGCTCGCAGGCAGACCTCGCCGAACGTCCCGCCCACGGGGTCGTAGAGGACGTCGACTCCACCGCCCGACAGTTCTTTCGCCGCTTCCTTCACGGCGTCGTCGCCGAGCGACACATCGACTGCATGCACGGCACCTCGGTCGAGCGCGAGTCGACGCTTGTCGGCACTCGACGCGGCGGCGATGACCCGATAGCCGAGCGCAACGCCGATGTCGACGGCGGCAAGGCCAACACCCCCACCAGCGCCCAGCACGAGCAACCACTTGTCGGCATTCGCCGCTGGGTTGGCTGGGTTGTCCCCGAGTCGCTGGACGAAGGCAAACCATCCGGTGAGATAACTCTGCAGGAAACTCGCCGCCTGTCCGGTCGTCATGGAGTCTGGAATCGACACGAGACGATCAGCCCGGGCGATCGCATGAGTGGCATACCCGCCAAAGCCGAGATTCGCGAGAACCCGCGCACCGAGAATCTTGGATTCGACATCCGCGGCCGCCTCTATGACCTCGCCGACGACCTCCATACCGGGTACGAAAGGAACCGGTGGCTTGATCTGATATCGGCCCTGCACCAACAAGCCGTCGACGTAATTGACACCGCTCGCGAGAACGCGCAGCCGTACGTGTCCCGGCAACAAATCGGGATCGCCCATCTCGACGACTTCGAGACGATCCAGTGTTCCGAGTTCCTTGCACACGACGGCACGCATGGTCCGTACCGTACTTGACTTCGCTACTGTCGCCCCATGACGAGCACTCCGAAGACCGCAGCAGAAACCTTCGCTCCAAACTTGTTCCGGGGGCGCACGGTTCTCGTCACCGGCGGCGGACGTGGCATCGGGCGCGCAACGGCGCTCGGGTTTGCGACACTCGGAGCATCGGTGGCTATCGCGGCCCGCGATGCGGACAACCTGGAAAAGACCCTTCACGACCTGCATGATGTCGGGGTGCCCGCGACGTCGTTCGTCACAGACATTCGCAACACCGAAAATGTCGACGCACTGCGCGGGCACGTCATCGGCGCGTTCGGCAAAATCGACTTTCTGATCAACAACGCGGGCGGCCAGTTCCCCGCGCGACCATCGCAGGTCTCGGACCGCGGATTCAGGGCGGTTGTCGACCTCAACCTTCATGGAACGTGGAACATGATGAGCCGTTTCGTTCCCGATCTCATCGAGGCCGGCGATGGTTCGGTCGTCAACATCGTCCACAACCAGGTCGGCGAACGAGGAGCACCACTCTTCATTCACTCGGGCGCCGCACGCGCGGGCGTGGTCAACCTCACACGCACCGCCGCCTTGTATCTCGCACACCGCGGCGTGACGGTCAACGCCCTGGCGCCGGGGCCGGTCGACACACAGGGCTTCCGCGAGGAAGAAGTCGCCAACATCTCCCCGGACGTCGCGGCCTACACCCAGCGCATCATCAACGACACGCCCATTCGCAGACTGCAGAGCCCCGAAGAGACGGCCGCGCACATCATCTTCCTGTGCTCACCTGCCGCACGTTCGATCACGGGGCAATTGATCGTTGCCGACGCCGGCAACGCAATGGGCAATCAAAACGCGGTCTACGACCCGTCGGCCGAGTGGTAATCGCGCGTCACCAACTGACAGGAAAGGTGCGTTTGCCCCACAAGAGGAAAGTCTCGATCCGTTCTGGCTCGCCCGCCATACGCAACGACGGGACTGCCGCGACCAGCTTGTGCAGGGCGATGCGCGCCTCCGTTCTTGCCAACGCGGCACCCGGGCACACGTGCGTACCGAACCCGAACGACAGGTGCTGACGCAACCGGTTGAGGTCACGATCGAGACGGAATTCGTCGGGATGTTCCCACACGTCCGGGTCGCGATTCGCCGATGCGTAGAGAACGTGCACCTTTTCCTCCGCTTCGATTTCCGTCCCCGACATCGAGACCGGACACGTCGCCGTGCGGTAGAGACCGAGCACCGGCGGGTCGAATCGCAAGCTCTCTTCGACTGCGACATCCACCAGAGCGGGGTTCGCGACGACTCGCTCCCACAGCTGCCGGTCGCCGAGGAGACGCCACATGACGTTCGTGATGAGCGACGTCGTCGTCTCGTTGCCGCCGACGAGGATCTGGGTCAGAAGCGACAGCATCTCCGCATCGGTGATCGGTCGTTCATCGTCGAGCGATGCCGCCACGATGTCGGAAATGATGTCGGCCGGCATCTCGCCACCCTCCCTGGCGATCGCCCGTCGCTTCTCGGCCTCGGCCAACATGTACTCGGCGAGTGCCTTGCGAGCGCGTGCCTCGCGTGCGGGATCCGTGCCGTTCATGCCCTGCAACTGGGAGTCGCTCCACTCCTTGAAGGTGTCCCGCATCTCCTCGGGGACACCGAGCATGCGAGCGATCACGATCACCGGCAGGGGCATTGCGAGCGCATCGTGGAGATCACCGCTTCGCGACGGGGCGGCCAACATCTCCTCCACCAACTCGTCGACGAGCGCCGTGATCATCGGCTCGAGAGCCATGGCCGCGCGAGGAGTGAAGGACGTGTTGATCAGTCGACGGAACCTGGTGTGTTCGGGCGGATCGTTGAAAAGCGCGATGGCCGGCTTGCGGTGCGGACCCTGGCCCCACAGCGAAGAAAACTTCTCGATGTTCTTCAGCGCTCCGAGCACGTCCTCGTGACGCGTCAGGCTGACGAACTGGAATCCCCCGCCGGTGAACCTGTGCGCGGGACACGACTCGCGCAGACGGTTGTGCGCGGCAGCCGGGTCCTCGAAGTCGGGACCTGCAAACGGGTTGTAATCGACCTGAGACACGTGGAACCCCCTGACCGCGATCCTATTCTCGGGATTGGATGCGACTCGACCTCGGCCACACGGGCAGCAATGACTGGCACCAGGTGTTGCCCCATGACGGCTCTGCGCTCTTGTTGGCGTCGTGGCTCGAGAACCCGCAGGCCGATGAAATGTTGCGGCAATTGCTCGACGAAGTTCCGTGGCAGTCACACGACCTCGTCTTGTTCGGAAAGAAGATGACCGAGCCTCGCCTGTCGGCATGGGTGGGTGACGAAGGTGTCTCGTACACGTACTCGGGCGTTCGCCGCGTTCCCGGGGCATGGACACGAACCCTCACGGAACTTCGACACCTCTGCGAATCGACCCTTGCGTCTGTGTTTCCGGATGTCGGATTCAATTCCGTGCTCGCGAACCTCTACAGGTCGGGAGATGACTCGATGGGATGGCACGCCGACGACGAGAGCGAACTCGGTCCGACGCCCGTGATCGCCTCGGTGTCGTTCGGTGACGAGCGGCGTTTCGATTTCCGCCACCGCGCCTCGGGCAAGACGGTGAGCGTGCCGCTACCCCACGGATCTCTCCTTGTGATGAGCGGCGCGACACAGATGCACTGGAAACACCGCCTGGCCAAAACGAAGGCGAGCCGCTCCCCTCGCGTCAACCTCACGTATCGGTACGTTCACGCGAGTCGTTCTGCCACGACCCCGAGGACCGTGACATGATGTCGCAATGGCCGTCGTCGAACTGTCCACACCGTCCCCGGGAATCGCACTCGTCACGCTGAACAGGCCGGACAAATTGAACGCAATGACGAGTGAACTCGTCGCTTCATTGCACGACACCCTCGACCGGCTTGCCGACGACGCGTCGGTACGCGTCGTCGTTCTCACCGGTGCGGGTCGCGGCTTTTGCGCGGGTCTCGATCTCGGGGGATACGGCACGGCACCCGGTCGCAAACAGCCTGGCAAGGTCGAAGCGTCCTTCGCAACGCAGAAGCACATCGCATCGCTCATCCCCCACATGAGGTCGATCCCCCAACCGATCATCGCCGCCGTCAACGGCCCCGCGGCGGGCGGCGGCTTCGCCTTGGTGCTCGGCTCCGACATCCGCATCGCGGCGCACACCGCGCGGTTCAATGCCGCCTTCATCCGTATCGGCCTGTCTGCCTGCGACATCGGAACGAGCTGGCTCCTACCGCGACTCGTCGGAGCCGCGAGGGCCCAGGAACTGATGCTGACGGGGCGCATCTTCGACGCCGCCGAGGCCGAGCGGATCGGCCTCGTCATCGAATCGGTTCCCGATAAGGCACTTCTCGAACGCGCCTACGAAAAGGCCGCGGAGATCATGCAGAACAGCCCCATCGGGGTCGCGCTCACCAAGGAAGGAATGTGGAGCGCGCTCGAGATTCCGGGACTGCAGGCTGCGATCGACATGGAGAACCGACAGCAGATCATGGCCACGTTCTCAGACGACGCCCAGGAGACTCTCCGGGCGCGCGCCGAAAAACGCGCACCTCGCTACTCCTCGTAAAACGCTACCCCTCGTGAGATTCTGCGTTTCCGTGCCCAACCACGCGCTGCTGGCGTTTCCATTCACGTGCCAGCGCGGCGAGCTGGCGCCCTGTCGTGTGCGGTAGGTCGACGTAGCGCAACTCGCTGACCTTGGCGAAAGTCCTCGGTCGCTCCAACTGCAGATATTCGGCAAGAGAATCCATTGCGTTGGCACGCCCTTTGCCATGGCCCGCAATCATGATCCCACTCACCTCAGCGAGAAGGTTCGCGATGTCCGCGAAGTAGCCATCGAACCCTTCGCTCGACGCATGACCATGACGAAACTGGCCGGTGCGAACATGACGATGTTCACCGTGTTCGTCGTGGCGCACCAGCACCGCAATCGGGAATCGTTGCCGCTCGTCGAGCGACCTGATTTCTGCGTGATCTCGCGTCGCTCCGACGACAACAACTCGATGTACGGCCGAAACATTCGAACTTGTATCTGACAAGTGCTCGCTCATCAATGCCACATACGAAGCAACACACCGACTCGTGCGGGTAGCGTGAAGAGTACGTATGGATGTCATCGAGACAATCCGTCGTCGCAATCGCCATCGCCGATGGGCCGCGACGTGTGCAGCGGTGCTGTTGTTCGCCTCCGTCTTCCCCGTTCCGAATCCCTCCCGGGCCGCACCCGTACTTCACCTCACATGGAACACCGCGACGCTCGCCGCAGGTTCGTCGACTCCGCTCGACGCTCTGGTGTCGACGACCGTGACGGGCCGGCGAACTTGGCTGGTCCGCGGCAAGT
Organism: Actinomycetota bacterium; assembly: GCA_005787785.1. GTDB lineage: Bacteria > Actinomycetota > Acidimicrobiia > Acidimicrobiales > Ilumatobacteraceae > F1-20-MAGs119. Next base: position 425 of record SXZT01000143.1, on the reverse strand, counting down.
GCTCACACGTCGGGACGAACATCGTTGCGTCGACCGCCGGCCGCTGTTCGGTCCGACTCACCATCAGGCTGAGTCGGACACGCAACTTCGTGCGGTTTCGCACTCTGCGCATCGTCACGCCCATGACGGAGGCCGCACCCAACGCAATTCCGTCGAACCCCGCGCCGTCGAACGAACCCGCCGTGTGGTATCCGGGAGAGGTGCCGGACAGATCCTCCGACCGTTGGGTCGTGCCGATCGGCAGTTACGTCCGCGGAAAGGACGTGTTTCCGCTGAGCGCAACGTTGCCCGCCGCAGAGAAAGCGTCGTGCGAACAGGCCACGAAGGTCGCACAAGGCGTCATCATTCTCTCGTTCGGCCGTCAGATCGAGGGCGGTACGACCGGTTTCGGCCTCGCCTTGTCGTATGACGACATCGCACAGGTC
>SXZT01000019.1 GCA_005787785.1 Actinomycetota bacterium | reverse complement strand
TCGACTTCGCCCAGCGGAACGTTGATCGCACCCTCGATGGTGCCTTCGGCGAACTCGTCGGGCTCGCGCACGTCGACCAGCAACGCCCCCGCCGCAACGACGGAGTGGACATTGGCAACGTCGGTGTCTGCGTTCAGATTCAGCATCGTGACTCCATCATTGCGACTGGTTCCCACTATACCCCCGGGGGTATCTGCCCTCATTGTCGGGCCACCGCGGACAGTACGCTCGAACACATGTCCGATCTCACCTTCAGCCACCTCGACCCGCTCGGCCGCGCCCGCATGGTCGACGTGACGCAGAAGGACCCCACCGCCCGCCGCGCCGTGGCCCGCGCCAAGGTCTTCATGAAACCCGAAACCACCGCCGCCATCGCCAACCGCGAGGTGAAGAAGGGCGACGTTCTAGCCGTCGCCCGCGTGGCCGGCATCCAGGCGGCAAAGCGCACCAGCGACATGATCCCGCTGTGCCACCCCCTTCTCATCGGCTCGGTCTACATCAACTTCGAAATCGGCGACGACCACGTCGCCATCGAGGTCCAGGTCGACACGATCGATCGCACCGGCGTCGAAATGGAAGCTCTCCACGCCTGCACCGTCGCCGCCCTCACCATCTACGACATGTGCAAGTCGGCCGACAAGGGCATGGTCATCGGCGAAGTCGCCCTGTGGGAAAAGAGCGGCGGCCGCGACGGCACCTACCGCCGCGACAGCATCTAGGCCCCGAAACCCGCCAAAACGGGCCAAAACGGGGGATTGTCCCCTTGTGACACCCGCCCTGCGACCCGCAAATCACATTCAGGTTGTTTCCATCTTGAAGCGACGCTTTTAGACTTGCCAAGGTTGCTCGGACCCCCGAACGACACGAACAACGCAACGCCGACATGACGGGACAGTTACGAACGTGAGCAAAGTCATTCTTCTTCTCGTGGGAGCCATGTGGTGCGCAGTGCTGCTGCCGCCGCTCTTCCGCACGAAGTTCGACCGCCCGCAGTCGTCGGTCGACGTCTTCCGTCGCCAGCTCACCACCCTGCAGCACGGCGCCTATGCACCCCGCCCGCAGCCCGGCTACCGCTCCGCCGCCCCCGGGTACCGCCGCCCCGTGCAGGCCGGTTACCCGATGCGCCAGATGGCCCGCCCCTTCGCACCCGCCGCTCCGGCACAGCGTCGCGCACCAATCGTGCCGCAGCCCGGCATGCGCACGCACCACACCAGCACACACGGCATTCCGCGCCCGGCCACCAACCTCTACGGAATCCCGCAGCGCGAACTTGTCCGCCGCCGCCGTCAGAACATCTTCAACGGCCTGCTCGGCCTCAACATCGGCTCGCTGTTCCTTGCCTTCACCACCGGCTCGACCCTCATGATCTGGGTCTTTGCGATCGCGTTCCTCTCTTTCATCGGCTACTGCTACGTCCTCGCGCAGCTCCGCGCGCAGCAGACGAACCGCCGTTACGCACGCCCGTACTACCGCGCCGCGTAGTCACGGTCGTTGCGCTCAATTGGCGCTGACACCGATAGTCTTCTCAACGTTTAGGGGCTGTAGCTCAGTTGGCAGAGCGCTTCGTTCGCAATGAAGAGGTCAGGGGTTCAATTCCCCTCAGCTCCACTTCTTCTACGTAAATGCCTGTGTCATGCTCTAGCCCCATGGGGATGACGTGGGAACAGGCAATTGGGGCAGTGACATCGGCGGGGCAGCCCTTTGAGTTCGTGAAGGCGACGGTGAACGGCGTCGAGATGGACGTGTTCAAGAATGCGCCGCCGCACCTGGGCTTCGTATTTGCTGCGGCCCGTCAGCATGGTGACAAGACGTTCCTGGTGTACGAGGGCGAGCGGTGGTCGTTCAACGATGCGGTTGACCGGTTGGACGCACTGGCCTCGCTGCTGGTGAACACCTACGGGGTGAAGAAGGGCGATCGCGTGGCGATCGCCATGCGCAACTACCCGGAATGGGTGGTGTCGTTCGGTGCGATTCTGTCGATTGGCGCGGTCTCGGTGTCGATGAACTCGTGGTGGACCGCCGACGAGATGGACTATGCGCTGGAAGACAGCGGTTCGACGGTGATGATCTGCGACGAGCAGCGTTATGCGTCGGGTGCTGCTGCGGCTGCGCGGTTGGGTGTGAAGTGTCTGGTGGTGCGTTCGTCGGGTGCATTGCCCGATGGTGTTGATGCATGGGAGTCGGTGCTGCCGATGGGTGCCAAGCACCCGGGTGCGCAGATTGCCCCCGATGATGACGCAACGATTCTGTACACGTCGGGTACGACGGGCCGGCCGAAGGGTGCGGTGTCGACACACCGGGCGATTGTGAATGCGTTGATGGCGTTTGCGATGCGCAACCCGATCGATGCGCTGCGTCAGGGCAAGAACCCGGCCGGAGACCCCGATGATCTACCGCCCTCGTTCATTTTGATCGTGCCGCTGTTCCATGTGACCGGCTGCATCCCGGTGATGATGAGCTGCTGGGTGGCCGGCCTGAAGCTGGTGATCATGTACAAGTGGGATGCCGAGAAGGCGTTGGAGATCATCGAGCGCGAGCAGATCACGAACTTCGTGGGTGTGCCGACGCAGAGCTGGGACCTGGTGAACCATCCGCGCTTTGCCGAGTTCGACACATCAAGCCTGCGGGCGGTGGGTGGCGGCGGTGCTCCGGCACCCGCTCCGCTGGTGGCCAAGGTGGCCGAGTCGGTGAAGAAGGGCCAGCCGCAGTTGGGCTACGGCATGACCGAGACGAACGCGTACGGCCCCGGAAACCGGGGTGCCGACTACACCGCACGCCCGACGAGCACGGGCCGCGCGACCCCACCGATGAAGGTGGAGATTCGCGACGAGAATCTGCGTGCATTGCCGGTGGGCGAGCGCGGTGAGATTTGGTTCTTCGGGCCGATGCTGATTCGTGGCTACTGGAACAAGCCCGAGGCGACGGCCGAGACGATTGTCGATGGCTGGCTGCGGTCGGGCGACGTGGGTCGTTTGGATGCCGACGGCTTCGTGTACGTGGAAGACCGCGTGAAGGACATGATCCTGCGCGGGGGCGAGAACGTGTACTGCGCCGAAGTGGAAAGCGCGATCTACGAGCACCCGGCGGTGCACGAAGCCGCCGTTTTTGGTGTGCCCCACGACCGTTTGGGCGAGGACGTGGCCGTGGCGATTCTGCCGAACGACGGTGTTTCTTTCTCTGCTGCCGATTTGTGGAAGCACCTGGACGGCAAGATCGCGAACTTCAAGGTGCCGAACCACGTGGTGATCATGAACGAGCCGTTGCCGCGCAATGCGGCGGGCAAGTTCCTGAAGCGTGAACTACGCGAGCTGGTGGAGAAGGGTTCTTTGGCGGCCGTCAGCCGCTAGTTGTTCGCTGACTGCCGGTGTCGGTCAGCGCTTGATGGTGTTGACCGGCGGCAGCGGGGTGGTGACGGTGCGCGGCCTGGTTGTCGCTGTCGGTTTCGTCGTCGAGGTCGGCAGCGCAGCGTTCTTCGTGCGCGGCCTGATCAGGGGCGGCGTGGAGACGGTCTTCGGCTTGGTTGTCGTCGGGAGCGCAGCGTTCTTGGTGCGCGGGAGTTTGGGCGGCAGCGTGGTGGTTGACCGGCGGGGCGAGTTGTAGGTCTCGGCTCCGGCCGAACCGGATGCGACGATGCCTCCAGCGACGGTGGTGAGGGCGAGAACGGCGGCGATGATGGGGCGGCGTTTTGTCACGCAAATAGACTAACCGCGTTTGTTTGGGGTGTCTGGTCAGCCCTGGAGGTGCGTGGCGAGGGTGTCGGCCTCGCGGGCGCGCAGGGCGGCGTTGACGCGCTGGCGTTCCATCACCTGTTCCAGGGTCTTCACCGATTGCGGGATGGGGTGTTCGGCGAAGAAGGCCTGCACGTCGGCCAGCTGCTCGGGGGAGTTGAGCAGCTTGGTGGTGTCGATCATGCGGACGATGGTGTTGACGGGGAATTTCTCGTTGGCCTCGGTCCAGCGTTGGCGTACGACGCGCCATGCGACGTTGCCGAACTCGCGGTTGGCGATGCAGCGGTTGAGAAGGAACGGCGCGTTCTGTGTCTTCACTTCGCCCGAGAAGGCGAACTGGCAGGCGCGTTCGATGAGGTCGGCCGACTGGAAGTCGGCGAGTGCGTAGAGCGCGCGCATTTGGTCTTGGGGTGACTCGGCGGTCTTGAACTTGTCGACGAAGCGGTTGAACTCGGCTTCGCCGCCGGTTGATGCAACGACGGTGGTGGCTGCTGCTGCGACTTCGGGGTGCACGTCTTGTCCGGCTTCAGCGGCGGCGTGGAACGTGCGTGCGGTTTGTTGTGCATCGAGGTCACCGGCATCGCAGGCAAGCAGCACGATGAGAAGGCCGCGCAGTTTTCCGGTGAGATCGTCTTCGCCCGGCTTCGGGTACCAGCCGAGGTCGGCAAGGGCGGGTGCGACGAGGTTGGCGATGCGGCGCTGCAACAAGTGTTGCTGGTGGCCGGGAAGCAGGCGTTCGCAACCGCGCAGGCCGATGGCCATTGACTGCCACACGGCAAGTTCGCGTTCGTTGGCAAAGCCGTTGAGGAAGGTAAGGAAGTCGACGGTGGACAGACGACCGGCAACGACCGCGTTCCATGCGTCGTCGACGAGGTTGTAACGCTCGATGGTCGACATGCCGGCGATCGTCGTTGCGTTCAGGCGGGCGAGAAGCGCGGGCGAATAGGCGACGCGGTAGTAACCGTGGCCGCCGGCGTTGACGACGACGGGGGCGTTGGGGTCGGCGAGCGTGATGCGCGCGGCGGGTTGGTCGAGCAACACCTTTGTTTCGTTGTTGCCGTTGCGCAGGTGCACGGGCACCAGCCACACGGTGGGGTCGTTGGTTTCGTCGAAGGCGAAACGGTTCTGGCGCAGCACGAGTGCGCCGTTGTCGATGTCGGCGCTGACGAGCGGATAGCCCGGCTGCCAGATCCACGAGTCCATGAGCGCGCGCACGGGAACGTCGCCCTGGCCGCCGGCCTTCACACTTTCTTCAATTGCGTCCCACAGGTCGTTGGTTTCGGTGTTCGCGTACGAGTGCTTGGTGAGGTAGTGGCTGACGCCGGCGCGGAAGCGGTCTTGGCCGAGGAACATCTCGAGCATGCGGAGAAGCGATCCGCCCTTTTGGTAGGTGAGGACGTCGAACATTCCCTCACAGTCTTCGGGCGAGTTGACGGGGAATTCGACGGGGCGGGTGCTGTGCAGCGAGTCGACTTCGAAGGCGGCAGAACGTTCGAGACCGAACGAGGTCCAACGCTTCCACTGCGGTGCGAACGCGTCGCAGGCGGCGACTTCCATGAAGGTGGCAAAGGATTCGTTCAGCAAGATGACGTTCCACCACTTCATGGTGACGAGATAGCAGAACCACATGTGGGAGTTTTCGTGCGACACCACATCGGCGACCAGCTGCTGTTCCATCTGTGTGCTCTTTGCCGGGTCGACGAGCAGCAGGACTTCGCGGAAGGTGATGCAGCCGAGGTTCTCCATCGCACCGGCGGCGAAGTCGGGAAGTGCGATGAGGTCGACCTTGGTGCCCGGGTACTTGATGCCGTAGTAGTCCTCGAACCACTTCAGTGAATACGCACCGACGCGCAGGCCGAAGTCGGTGAGGTGCGACTTGCCCGGTACGTGGACGAGGCGCATCGGCGTGCCGTTGACGTCGACGGGTGCGGTTGCCTCGAGGCGGCCGACGACGAAGGCGACGAGATAGGTCGACATCGGGATGGTGTCGGCGAAGCGCACGGCGACTTTGCTGCTTGTCGTTGCGGTGCGCGAGACCTCGGGGCCGTTCGAGATGGCCATCAGGTCGTTGTCGACGACGAGGGTTGTGCCAAAAACGGCCTTGAAGTCGGGTTCGTCCCAGCAGGGGAAGGCACGGCGGCAGTCGGTGGACTGCATCTGCGTGGTGGCGATGACCTGTTCGTTGCCCGCATCGTCGGTGTAGGTGGAACGGTAGAAGCCGCGCAGCTTGTCGTTCAGGATTCCGGTGAAGCTGATGCTGAGCGACGAGGTGCCGGGGTTGAGGGTGTTCTCGGTGGTGATGACGAGGCGTTCGGTCTCGGCGTGCAGTTCGAATTTTGCGGAGGCGCCATCGACGCGCACCGAGTTGATGCCGAGTTCCTTCGCGTTCAGCACGATGACGTTGCCCGGTGCGCTCACCTGAAGGGTGACGACGACTTCGCCGGTGAAGGTGGCCGCGACGAGGTCGGGGGTGAGTTCGAGGTCGTAGCGCTTTGGCGCGATGTGGCGCGGCAGGCGGTAGGGGCTGGCGAGATGGGCGGCTGCGTCGGTGTGCACGAGGCGACGCTAGTGGGGGGTGTGAAGGGTTGGGTAGTGGGCTGTGCTCCGTAGGGCGGGCACTACGGTTGTCGCCGTGTCGAAAACCCCTTCTGCTTCATCCTGCAGCCCGCGAGATTTGCGCAATGACCCGGGCGTGACCCACGACGTGATCGCGGTGGGCAACGCGTTGGTTGACGTGATCGCCACGCGCGACGACAACTTCGTGGCGTCGATGCAGATGGAGAAGGGGTCGATGATGCTGATCGACGGCGACCGCGCGCTGCAGCTGTATTCGGCTCTCGACGGTGCGGTGCAGATGAGCGGTGGTTCCGCGGCGAACACGATTGCGGGCATCGCCAGTTTCGGCGGCAAGGCGGCGTTCATCGGCAAGGTGGCCGACGATGCGGTGGGCGACGTGTTCGGCCACGACCTGCGTGCCATCGGTGTGACGTTCGTGAAGCCCTTCGGCGGAAACTCGATTCCGACGGGCCGTTGCATGATCGTGGTCACGCCCGACGCGCAACGCACGATGAACACCTATCTCGGTATCTCGTCGCTGTTGATGCCCGAGGACATTGATGCATCGGCCATCGCGTCTGCGGCGATGCTGTATCTCGAGGGCTACCTGTTCGACCGTGACGAGGCAAAGACGGCGTTCCGCATCGCGGCGGGCCACGCGCACGCCGCCGGACGCCAGGTGGCGCTGACATTGAGCGATTCGTTCTGCGTCGACCGGCACCGCGCAGATTTTCGTGCGTTGATTGCCGACGGTGTCGACGTGCTGTTCGGCAACGAGGTGGAATTGCTGTCGCTGTACGAAACCGACACGTTCGAGTTCGCCGTGTCGCAACTGCGGTGCGAATGCACCGTTGCTGCCATCACGCGCAGCGAACACGGCTCGGTCGTGGTGACACCCGACGAGGTGATTGCGGTTCCGGCCAAGCCCGTCGCACAAGTGATCGACACCACCGGTGCAGGTGACCTGTACGCGGCGGGGTTCCTGTTCGGCTACACGCGCGGTCTGCCGTTGGCCACGTGCGCAGACCTGGGCCACATTGCTTCGGCCGAGGTGATTTCACACGTCGGCCCGCGACCCTTGGTGTCGTTGGCGTCGCTGATACCGGCCCTCTGATGCCGCGGCGCTCATGCCGTTAGCCTGATTGCCATGGAACTCACCGTTCTCGGCCGGACCGTTCGTCATCCCATCGACCACGTCGAGGTGTTTCCCGCGCCTGCGCACGTGACGAAGGTGCGTTTCACCACCGATGAGCTGTCGTCGGTGTGCCCGGTCACCCAGCAGCCCGATGTTGCAACAGTCGTCATCGAGTACTTGCCGCGTGAGTGGTGCATCGAGTCGAAGTCGTTGAAGTTGTACCTGTGGCGTTTCCGCGACATGGCGGTGTTCGCCGAGGCGCTGGCCGCCGAGATTGCCGATGAAGTGATGACGACCGTCAAGCCCCATCACGTGAAGGTGTCGCTGACGCAACGCCCCCGCGGCGGCATCGAAGTGCATGCCGAAGCCGAGCGCAGCGCAAAGTAAAGCCGAGCGCAGCGCAAAGTAAAGCCGAGCGCAGCGCCACTTCCTGATGGTTGTCGGTGTTGGCGTTTTGGCGTCCGTCTGCGGGGTCGTGATCTGCAGCACGGTCACCTTGGATGTCGTTGGAGTCAATGGGGTCGCTCCCGACATTGCTGTGGGTCTGGTCGTTGGCGTGGCGGCCCGTGCGATGGTTGTTTGCGGATGGGTTGCTAGCGCTCAACGGCGCATGCCGTTGACGATCATCCATGCGGCCTCGTCGACCAGCGTGTCGATGTCGAAGGCGCCGTCGGTGGAATTGAACTTCGCCGACAGTGCGTGCAGAGTGAAGATGGCGGCTGCTCCGTGTGCGACGAGGAAGAACGGCGTGCGCACGGCGGTGGACTTGATGACTTTTTTCTTCGTCAATTCGTCCATCAACCTGCGAACCGGCGCCAGTGACGGCTGCACGTACTTCTTGTAGATGTGGTCGAGATGCCAGGAATCCTCCAGGCCCTCGTTGTTCATCAAGCGATTCAGATACGGGTGTTTGCTCGACACGAGGAGAAACGCCTTGAACCGTGCCTGCAACTCGCCCAATTGTGTGTCGGGGCGAGGGAGGGAACGCAGGTGACTTCTGATCTCGCTGAACATCGCACCGAATTCGTGGTCGATGACGGCCTTGTACAGGTCTTCCTTGGTGCCGAAGCGCTGGTGAATCGCGCTGTGGCTGAGACCGAGTTCACGATTGAGCGATCGCAACGACATGCCGTCGTAGCCGTGGGTGGCGAACATGCGCAGCGCTGCCTCGAGAATTTCTTCGTCGCTGTGCAGTTTTGGTCGGCCACGACCCTGCGCCGTCGCAGCCGTGCTCATGCAAGCCCTCGCTTCGTCCGGGCTTGGGCGATCTCCTCGATGTCAGGGACGGCGATGAACGCCTCGTTCGGGCCCGGGCCCCACGCTTCGACGGGTGCCGGCGCATCCGGCGAACCCCAATCGGTGCGGCGCACGTTGTTTGCCCAGTGTTCGTCGTCGTTGATGTGATCCATGTCGGCGAAGAACTCGAACATGTTGCCCGACGGGTCGCGCATGTACCAGAAGAGGTTCGAGCCGAGCAGGTGGCGGCCGACCCCGATGATGTGCGACTCGGGGTTTTCCTTCATCACCGCGGTTCCGTTTTCACCGATGGCGTCGAAGTCGTCTACTTCGAGTGCGTAGTGATTGAGGTAGCCGACGCGGGCCCGGTGAATGAGCAGGTTGTGGTGGTCGGTTTCGACGCGACCGAACGTGCCGTTGGCGCCGACGAACTGATCGCTGATGCGAAAGCCGAGACCCTCGAAGTAGAAAGCCGTCGACTTTTCGATCTGTGGTGAGCCGAGAACGACGTGGCCGAGTCGACGCGGGGGGCGGCGACGCGACGGGTCGAGCGATGATGCGCGGTTGTTCCACCGCGTGCGTTCGCCGGGTCGGTTGCCGGTGCGCGGGCCTGATTCCTTGAGCGGTGCCGGCGCGCCGACATCGATGCGGATCGAGTGGCCGAGCACAGGGTCGGTGCACTCGAGTGTGGTCGACGTGATGCGTGAGGCAACGCCGAGTTCTTCGAGGCGCTTGGCGGTGTCGGCGATGTCGCGCTCGGCTGCGCAAGAAAAGTGCATGGCCGAGAGATGACGGTGGTCGCCTTCCTTGATGGTCATGACGGTCGGGCGTTCGGTCGTGCCGTACACGCCGTCCGCGGTGCGAACGAAGCCGTGCCGTTCCCAGAACGCCCCGAGGTCGGCGGGGTTCTTCACGCTCAGCTCGATGTCGAGGAATCCGTTCAGTGCCATGGCTAGGCCTTCTTGGTGAGCGGCAGATTGTGGTCGGAGACGCGCCTGCAGGTGTTGACCATCGTGCCGACCCCGTCGATGGTCGTGGTGACGACGTCGCCGTCGCGCAGCAGCTTCTTCTGCGCCGCACCGACACCCGCGGGGGTCCCGGTGAAGATGACGTCGCCGGTGTTCAGCGTGGTGATGTGCGACAGATACTCGATGAGGAACGGGATGCCGAAGATCAGGTTGGCCGAGGTGTCGTTTTGGCGCTCCTCACCGTTGACGAGGCACTTGATCGCGATGACGTCGCGGTTGGGCAGCGCATCGGGCGACACGGCGACCGGGCCGATGGGGCCGAAGGTGTCGAACGACTTGCCGAGGTCGAAGTGCGGCGGCTTGCTCGCCATTTGCACCGGTCGGTCGGAGACGTCTTGCCCGGCGGTGATGGCAAAGACGTGGTTCCACGCATCTGCGAGAGAAATGTCCTTGCCGCCGTTGCCGATAATGACGACGATTTCGCCTTCGTAGTCGACGCGGTCGCTGCGCAGTTCGATCGTCGAGTTCGGTGCGCAGATACACGACGAGAATTTTGCGAACACGACCGGGTTGTCGGGTACTTCCATGTTCGATTCGGCGGCGTGCGTCTTGTAGTTCAGGCCGATGCCGAACACCTTTTGTGGCGTGGGTGACGGTGCGCCGAGCTTCGTGGGGTCGACCTTGCCGTCGGGTGCGCGGCCTGCCGTTTTCTTTTGCAGGTCGTGGAGCTTGTCGCCGTGGGCGAGTGCGGCCGCAGGATCGGACGGCACCGCGCCGGCGCTGAGTGCTTCGAGGTCGTGGTAGTTGTCGCCATCGACGAGAACCGAGCGTCCTGCGTGATTTGCAAACGTGAATGCCATGGCTATTTGTTGCCCTTCCGTGCTTCTTCTTCGCGATCCATTGTTTCCCAGACTTCGGCGAGCGTGCGCGAGGCGCTGACCGCCACGGGCCAACCTGCGTAGTGAGCGACGTGGGTGATCATCGCCTCCAACTTGTCGCGGCTGATTCCGAGGTTGCGTGCACCTCGGAAGTGGAGGTGCTGTTCGGCTTCGCGACCGGTGGCAACGAGAACGGTGCAGGTGATCAGTGAGCGTTCCTGCACCTCGAGAGTCGGGTCCTGCCAGACGTCGCCGAACAGGTGGGCGACGGTGTGGCGGGCGAGGCTTTTGTGGATCGCCGGTGTCGCCGGGCCACCTGCAAAGAGACGCCCTGCGAGTTCACGTCCCGCGACGATGCGTGGGTCGGGTTGGTCGTTGCTCATCATGCCCCCAATTACTAGTCAAGTGACAATGTAACAGGTTGCGGGACGACGACTTTTGCCCGTACTCCGTTGGTTCGCGGCTACTGCGCGCGGCCGCGCTGCATGATCTTGTCGCGGCGTTCGGCCACGGCGTCGGCGCTGAAGGCGCGCTTGCGCCACGCCTTGGCTTCTGCAGCTTCGGTTGCCCATGCGTCGGCGTCGGTGGTGGTCAGCGCGTAGGTGTTGCGGATGGCGCGCACGCCTGACTGCTCGTTGCCGATGATGTCGAGCGCGATCTTGCGGCTGAAGGGGATGAGTTCGGCGTGGGGGACGACGTGGTTCACGAGGCCGAGTTCTTTTGCCTCATGGGCGTCGATGAAGTTGCCGGTGAAGCTCATCTCCCGCGCGCGACGGATGCCGATGGCCTGGGGGAGAAGAACTGAAAGGCCCCAACCGGGCATGACGCCGACGCGGGCGTGGGTGTCACCGAACTTGGCGTTTTCCGAGGCGACGAGGAAGTCGCAGTTGAGGGCGAGTTCGAACCCGCCGGTGACGGCGACGCCGTTGATGGCGCCGATGAGGGGCTTCGAGAGTTTCGGAAAGGGTCCGCGCATGCCATCGGAGTTCGGTGTGCCATCGGCGCCGGTGCCACCGAGCAGATTGCTCGACGGATCGCCGAGTTCCTTCAGGTCGAGGCCCGCGGTGAACGCCGGATCGGCGCCGGTCAGGATGATGACGTCGACGTCGTCGTTCGCATCGGCGGCCTTCATCGTTTCGTTGAGAAGACGCAGGAGTTCGCTGCTGAGCGCGTTGCGCGCGCCGGGGCGGTTGAGCGTGATCGTGGCGATGCGCTCGGAGATGTCGAGAAGAACGACCGGTTCGGAGGACTGCGTCATGCAGTCATGCTTGCAGGTCGGGTGTCTCGGGTGGAAAGTAGGAGAACGCGAGGTCGCCCAACTTCACGAGCGTCGATGCGATCCAACCGCCGAGGGTGCCGAAGTGGTCGTCGAGGATCGTGCTGGACCCGTCGGCGAGCGTCTCCTCGGACAGGTCGTAGAGGCCTTCGTAGGTGATCTCGAGTGCGTACTCGGTGCGTCCGGTGCCGTCGATCGGGTGACTGATTTCGGTGGCAAGGCTGGCCCGTTCCATTGCTGCGTTTCCGATGGTCGGGCTGGTCGCGGGTGCGAGGGTGAGCACCTTTGCATGGTCGGGCATGGACGAGATGCGCTGGGCGCGAAAGACGATCTCGATCTCGATGGCGGGCAGGTCGACGAGGGTTTCCTCGAGGTACCAGCGTCGGTACATGGCCTGGCTCCACGACGGCCAGTCGAGGGTGATGTGTGCGACGACCCGCGGGGGTGAGCCCTCGCCCGGCAGGCCGTAGCTGGTTTCCCACGTCAGGTCGCCGAGGAGAACGTCGGACTGGAAGTGCTCCTCGAACGCCTGGCGTTCGAGGAAGGCACCCTCGAAGGCCTCGCGCAGTGCGCCGATGGCATCGGTAAAGACGTGGTCCAACATTCCAACCGAAGCGTAGCGAGGTACTGCTGGCAGACTGTCCGACATGAGTTTGGTACTCCTCGACAAATCCGACGGCGTTGCAACGATCACGCTGAACAACCCCGGTGAGCGCAACACGTTGACCGCACCGATGGTTGCCGAGATCATTGCGGCGATGGACGACATCGAGGCCGACGAAAAGATCGGCGCAGTCGTCGTGACGGGCGCCGCCCCCGCATTTTGTGCGGGTGCGAACCTCGGCAACCTTGCCGAGGCCACGGGCGACAGCCTGAAGAACATCTACGAGGGCTTTCTGCGCATTGCGTACAGTCCGCTGCCGACGTTGGCTGCGGTGAACGGCGCAGCCGTCGGTGCGGGCATGAACCTGGCCCTCGGCTGCGACGTGCGTGTCGCGGCGCGCCGCGCGAAGTTCGACACACGCTTCCTGCAGATCGGTATTCATCCCGGTGGTGGCCACACGTGGATGTTGCGGCGCATCGCCGGACCGCAGGCGGCGATGGCGTCGGTCATTTTCGGTGAGATTCTCGACGGCGCCGAGGCCGAGCGCATCGGTTTGGCATGGAAGTGTGTCGACGACGATCAACTGATGACGTACGCACACGAGATGGCTGCGCGTGCCGCGTCGCGACCACGCGAACTGCTGAAGGTCACGAAGCGCACCATTCAGGACATGGCTCACGTCTCGGAACACCCCGCTGCGGTCGAACGTGAACTCGACCCGCAGGTGTGGAGCACCCGTCAGCCGTGGTTCGCCGAAATGCTCGCCGCGTTGCAAGCAAAGATCACGAAGAAGTAGTCGTCGACGTGAGGCGTTGGTCCGCGGCTCTGGTCTGCGGAATCCTGATCGGGCTCGTGATGCCGGCCCTTGCCGAGGCTGCCCCGGCGCGCGAACCGACCGGTTCGTACATCGTGGTCGTCGCATCTCGCGACGACATCGACGCCGTCACTGCCGACGTCGTTGCAGCCGGGGGAGCCGTCACATCGGTGTACCGCTGGGCCGTCGGTGGTTTCTCCGCCCGACTGACCGCTGCGCAAGTTGCGTCGCTGTTGGTCGACCCGCGGGTCGACAGCGTGTCGCGCAACAAGCGCGTGCGCAAGCGCGTCGATGCTTCGGCCGCCACCCCCGCGGTGCAGAGCGACGTGCAGTACCAACTCGACCGCATCGACCAGCGGGCGTTGCCCCTCGACGGTGCGTACGCACCACCGGGTACGGGCGAGGGCGTGCAGATCTACATGATCGACACCGGGGTGCGCGCGACGCACGTCGACCTTGTCGGGCGTGTCGTTCACGGCACCGATGTCGTCGGTGTCGACGAGCGTGGTGTGCCGGCGATTCCGGCCGACGACTGCGACGGTCACGGAACTCACACTGCTGCTCTGGCCGCGGGCACCGAATACGGCGTGGCAAAAAAGGCGACGGTCGTTGCCGTGCGGGTTCTCGACTGCTACGGCGAGGGCGACGTCGACAGTGTCATCCGCGGAATCGATTGGGTGATCCGTCACCACCGCTCGGGAAGTTTGGCGGTGGCGAACCTGAGCCTCGGTGTCGACGCCGATGAGGATTCGCGACCGATGGACCTGGCGGTCGTCGATCTCATGCTCGACGGCATCGTGCCCGTGACGGCGTCGGGCAACAAGGGCCAGGACGCCTGCGAGGTGTCGCCCGGTCACACGGCCGAGGCCCTGAACGTCGGCGCGACGAACCAAACCGACGAACGACTGGCGATGTCGCTCGGCACCTCGAGCTACGGCCGCTGCGTCGATGTTTTTGCACCGGGTGTGCGCATCTTGTCCGCGGGCATCGCCACCGACACCGCCGAACAAACGCTCACCGGTACGTCGATGGCGTCGCCATTGGTTGCGGGCTACGTGGCGCTGATCGGTGAGGCCCACCCGACTGCGTGTCCCGAGGCGGTGCACGAGGCTGTGACCGAGCGAGCGACGAAAGACGTCCTGAAGAATGCGGGTGCAGGGTCGCCAAATCTGTTGCTGAACGTGAGCGACGTCTCGGCACCGCGTGACACGGTGCCGGGCACGCCGAGTGCATTGGTGTCGAGCCCGTTGGCCGACGGAATCGTGGTGTCGTGGGACCCGGGCTGCGATGGCGGAGCAACCGATGGTGTCACGAGCGTGCGGGTGTACCGGAACAAGGAAACGACTCCGCTGCGAACCATGAAGGTTCGGAATGCGGCGCGTGTCGTCGTGCGTGGACTCGATGCTGATTCCACGTACCGCGTCAGCATGCGACGCAGCACCACGATGGGGGTCAGTGACTGGTCCGAGAGGTCGGTCGCCGTCAGCCCGTCCGATGTGACGACAGGCGGGAAGGTGCGCACCTCGTCGCTTGCGTTTTCTACCGAGGCGAAGGTCCGCGGCAACTGGACGGTCGACGACGCTCAGAAGTGGAATTGCCGCGTGTTGGCCGGCGGGTCGCGCCTGTGGTTCACGCGCAGCGCTCAGTGCGGTGTGTCGATCGTTCCCGCGTACACGAACATCGCGGTTGGCAGAACGTTCACGCCCGCCGAGGCGGATGCTCCCACGGGCAGCGGCTCGGGTCGTCGCATGGTCTATGACCGCAGCTCCCGACGGCTGTTTGCAATCGATGCGAACAACGACGTTCTGCGCAGTACGGCGGTGGTTGGGACGGTCTCGCCACCCGTAACGGGGCGTTACAAACTGGCGCGTGGCGCCGGGGGCTTCGTGGGGCAGAACGGTGCGGCCACGGTCGAGTTCCGTGAGATCGTCGACGAATTCAGCCCCGAATCGTTGGGATTGGCGGCTTCCGATGGGGCAGTTTTTGTTCCGCCGCCCGACGGCAAGTGGTTTCGGTCGTATGTGACACGAACGAAATTACTCGTCATCGTTCCATGACCGCCGCGTGACTTTTTCGTGCGTGATGGCAGATGTGCCTCGCGAGTCGGAACCGTGGGTGTACCTTGCGTCTCGAGGAGCTTTAACTCCGGTTCATCTCTGAAAGGAGACCCGATGAGCAAGCGTCATCGCAGTCAAGAGACTGTTCCACCTCCGCGCGTCGAACTTCGCGCCCACGCCCACAACGAGCGGCACCGAATGCATGCGGAATTGCACACGGTTGCCGGTCTGGTCAGCAACGGTGTGGAGCCCGACGACGTGCACGAGCCCGGCCAGGCGTGGCGTGTCGAGGCACACCACAACAAGGAGCGGGCGTTGCAGAAGAAAGGCCGTGCGGCGAAGCGTCACTGGAAGACAAAGGACTGGAAGCGCCGTACCGTGTTGCGCAAGCAGCGCGCTTTGGCGTTCCGACAACTCGCCGACTGATTCCGCGATTTCCGTAGGTCAGGACTTGCCGGCGGCGAGCCACGCCGCGGTGAGATCGCTGCGCCTGCAGATCCATTCCTCGGCGGTGATGGCAAAGCGGTAGTGATCTTCCCACAGGCCGTTGATCTCGAGGAACCGTTCGGCAAGGCCCTCGTTGCGCAGTTCCAGTTTTTCGACCACCCGCAGGCTGTTCGTGTTGCGTGGGATGATGCACACTTCGACGCGGTGCAGATGTAGTTCGTCAAAGGCGAACTTCAGCAACACCGCGACCGCCTCGGCGACGTAGCCGTTGCCGGCACGCTTCTGGTCGATCCAGTAGCCCACGGTCGCGCACTGCATGGCGCCACGCACGACATTGTTCAGGTTGACCTCGCCGCAAAAGGTGTTGTCGACGAACAGGCCAAAGGCGTACGAGGTGCCCGTCTGGCGTTCACGATCGCGGATGTTGCAGCGTGCGGCAAAGATGTCGCGGTCGTTGGCCGGATCGGGCTGGGTGATGGGGCGCAGCGGCTCCCACTTCAACAACCAGTCGGCGTTGCACCTGCGGCAGTCGGCCCACGTTGAGAAGTCCTGGGCGTTCAGCGGTCGCAGAACGACCCGCTTCCCGTACAAACGCAGACCCGTGGCACCGACGGAGCCGGTGTTGGCGGGGTGGCGGGCGGCATTCATGGGCGGACGAAGTCTCGCAGAACGTCGGCGAGGCCGTCGCCGGTGGCCAATCGGTCGGCATGGTGTCGCGCAACCATGGCGACACCGTCAGCAAGAGCTGTCGTCGAGACTGTGATTGCGGGCAACTGCAGTTTTCTCAGCACGGCGACGAGCACGCAGCAGCCACCGACGATGATGTCGGCGCGGTCGACGGGCAGGCCCGGATTGTGGATGCGGTCGCCGAGCGTCTCCGTCGCGAGGGTCCGGAACACGTCTTCGGCCGCCGCTTTGGTGAGTTCCATGCCGTGCAGAATCCGGGCATCGAATTCGTGCAGACCGAGTTCGACCATTGCGATGGTGACTATGGTGCCCGCAACGCCGAGGAAGCGGTCGCAGCGTTCGAGGTCGGGGATCTCGCGCACCACATCGTCGATTTCGTCGATGACGGCACCGATTGCGTTGGTGAGCTCTTCGGGCCGTGGCGGGTCATGCTCAAAGATCCGCTCGGAGAGGTTGCGGGCGCCGTAAGGGATGCTGGCGACGCGCGGCGTCGAACCCGGCATACCGATGCTGAACTCGGTCGAACCGCCACCGATGTCGACGACGGTGAGCGGCTGGGTGCCGAGTTGTGATTCGAGGTTGCGTTGCGCGCCGACGAACGCAAGTGAACCCTCGGTGACACCGTCGATGACGGTGACGTCGCAGCCGAGCGCCGTCGAGGCAGCGGAAACGAACGGTGCGGAGTTGTTCGCCGAACGCACCGCCGCGGTTGCCACGGCATGTACGTTTGCGACCGCATGCGTGTCGAGAATCGTGCGAATTTCGCCGATGCGATTGAGGGTGTTGGCAATGGATTTTTCCGCGAGCCTGCCCGTGTCGTTGATGCCCGAGCCCAACCGTGTGACGACACTGTCGCGATGCAGTGCTTCATTGCCTTCGAGAATGAGCAACTTCACCGAGTTGCTGCCGATGTCGACGACGCCGATTTTGTCGATCTCAGGCACGACGCAACTCCGCCGCGTAGTCGATGCGTTGCGCGACCCATTCACCGACGGGATCGTTGCCGCCGGCCAACCACCACGCGAAGTGCGCGTGCAGGCACTTCACGCCACGGCGGGTCCCGGCGACACCCGCCGACGGTGAGGGACCCGTGTGATGCGCGGGAAGATCCGCGCTGCGCAGTGCCGCGTACTCGTTGTGCGCTGTCTCGAGGACAGCGGGGTCGATGTCGGCCTCGGCCTGGTCAACGCCGCCGGCGGCTTCGAGACGCGAGACCGCGGCGTACTCGGTGCGGCCCACCAGCCAAAAGAGCGTGGGCATCGGGGTTCCATCCGCGAGCAACGGCGCATTGCGAACGACCACCGGGTCGCCACCGGCGCGACGCACGACGACTTCGAACTCGCCCTGCGGCGGGCGACCGAGCAATTCGGTGACGCGAGCGACGTCGGCTTGTGTCGCCATGTGGGTCTCGCGACTGGTCAGAGGATCGCGATGAGAAGGAGCACCAACACCACGACACCGGCAACGACGGGCAGCGCGCGCTTGACGATGGTGCCACCGGCGGCTTCGATCAGGTTGATCGGCGTGGCCTCGGGACCATCGATCTTGCGAACGACGGGCTGGTCGGTTTCGGTCGTGGGTGCCACCTCGGGCGCAGGTGCAGCGGCCGCAGGTTCCGATGCGATGAGGTTGTTCAGGTTGTCGGAGAACTGCGCGAGCAGTTTGTCGCTGACGTCAGCGAGTGCGCCACGGCCGAACTGTGCAACCTTGCCGGTGATCGAAAGATCGGTGTTGACGTTGACTTGCGTCGAGGCTGCGTCGATGGCGGTCAGTTGGGCGGTTATGACCGCCGATGCGTTGCCCTTGCCGCCGGTGTCGCGGCCTTCACCCTTCAGCACGACCTTGTAGTTGACGTCATCCTTTTCGACGAACGAAGCCTGGCCCTTGAACTGCGCTTGAATCGGGCCGACTTTCACTTTGACGGCACCGCGGTACGTCTCGCCTTCGATTTCCTGCAACTGTGCACCGGGAAGGCACGGTGCAATGAGCTCAACGTTGGTGAGAACGTTCCATGCCTCTGCGATCGGCACGGGGACGGAAAAAGTGTGGTTCAGGGGTTCCATGATTCGAGATCCTCGATCGTGTCGATGTCTGCGGGGCTACCTGAGCAGGGTACTGGCTCGACCAGTTCGGGGCGACTGGAGATGAGGTGACGTGCGCCAAAGTCGCCCGTTTTCGGGAGGTGTTCCCACGCTTCGCGGCGGATGAGGGCGGGGGTGCGGGTGGCAGAGCCGGAATACGTGGCGACCGCGATGGTGGCACGGGACGCGGCGACGGCGCGCCACGCGGCGGGGTCGATGAATGGCTGATCACCGAGACCGACGACGACGGCGTCGGCGCCGAGTGTCGTCGCGACGTCGATGCCGACCGCAAGTGAGGTCGCCTGGCCGTCGGCCCAGTTCGGGTTGTGGACGAGGAGCACGTCTGCGGGCAGCGGGTCGAGGGGTACCGCACCCGACACGACGATGATGCGATCGATCGGGGCACCCTCGGAGATCGCCGAGCGAACGGCGGCAACGGAGTGGTCAATGACCCGTGTGCCGCGCAAAGACGAAAGAAGTTTGTGTTGATCAGCGCGGAACCGTGAACCTGCGCCGGCAGCGAGGACGAGGGCCACGATCACGGCTCTAGCCTGCCCCGAAAGTGTCGTGACCACCACTTCGCATCGGTAGTTTTGTAGTGATGGAACGAAAGTTCGTGCGCCGCCGGAGGCTCCGGCACGGGTTGGTCGCTGCGGTGCTCGTCGGTGCCACGATGCCGGTCACTTTCGGTGCATCCCCGGTGCATGCCGGCCGCGGTGCGGTCATCGTGCCGCCATCGGTCGTGCACACGACCTGGCGTTCGCCGCAGATGATGACGAAGGAAGGCCTGCCCCGTCACGACGTGTTGAAGGACCGCGCCGTCGTGGCATTGGCGGCCTACGAGGGCTCCATCGCATCGAGTGATCCGAAGATGGCGGACCGTTATCAGAGTGCTTTGGCGGCAGTGGTGTCGATTGTCGCTACGCGCACGTTCGTGTCACGCGCCGAAATGTTCGAAGCCTGGCAGTCAACGTCATCGCGGCATCAGAAGGCCATCCTTGTCGGCATGACGACACTCGGCACCGGGTACCTGTTCGGTTCGGACAATCCGAAAAAGGGCCTCGACTGTTCCGGTCTCGTCGCCTATGCATGGGCAAAATCGGGCGTGACGCTGCCGCTGAAGTCGGACCGACAAATTGACCAGTCGCGCACCGTGTCGCGCGAGGCGGCACGTGCCGGCGACATCGTCGGGTACCCGGGCCACACGATGATCTATCTCGGTGTGGGTGACATCGTCTTGCACTCCGCGCGGCCCAACCTGGGTGTACGTGTGGGGCCGATCAACTGGAGGGAATCGCCGAACGTCAAGTTCGCGGATCCGTCACCTCTCGACTAGTTCGTGTGAATCGGACCGCTTGAGTCGCGCAGCGACGGAGCATTGCGACCCGTGCGGCGTGCGATGATTTCGGCGCAGATCGAGATGGCGGTTTCCTCCGGCGTGCGTGCACCGAGGTCCAGGCCGATCGGGGACATCAGACGTGACAGGTCGCCGGGGTTCGTGACGCCGGCTCCGGCCAGGCGTTCGAGCCGCTTGGTGTGGGTTTTTCGTGATCCCATCACCCCGATGTAGCCGACGCGAGTGGCGAGTGCGCCTTGAACGGCGGGAACGTCGAACTTCGCATCGTGGGTGAGGATGCAGACCGCGTCGCGCGGGCCGAGCGTCTTGCCCTCGGCGGCGAACAGGTCGCCCGGCCATGACACGACCACGTTGTCGGCCATGGGGAAGCGCCGCCGCGTGGCGAAGATCTCTCGCGCATCGCAGACCGTGACGCGGTACCCGAGGATCTTGGCGACACGCGCGAGTGCCGCGGTGAAGTCGACCGCACCGAAGACCCACATTTGTGGCGCGGGCGCAAAGCTCTCGATGAACACCTTGACCGTCGGCGCGTCGACCAGGTCTTCCGGGGTGGTTTGACCCTCGGGTCCGTAGTGGCGGATGCCCGTGGTGCCTGCTTCGAGTTCGCCGAGTGCATCGCGCACAACGATGCGGTCGAGTTCGGCGTTGCCGAGCGAGCCGCTCGGTCTTTCGCCCGAGGCGACGAGCATCGTGGCACCTGTGTGCGGTCCGTCGATGACGGTTGCGATGGCGACCGGTTCATGCGTTCGGATGCGCGCGTCGAGAGTGTCGAGTGCGGCGGTTCCGGTTCCGATGTCGACGAGGTTGTCGGCGGGCTGGATGAAGAGATGAATGGTGCCGCCACAGGTGAGGCCGACGGCGAATGCCTCGTCGTCGGAGTAGCCGAACGTGACGACGCGTGACGGGGCCTCACCGGCGAGAATCGCGAGCGCCTCGGATACGACGGCACCTTCGACGCATCCGCCGCTGACCGAACCAACGACCTGACCCGATGCGCTGACGGCCATGGCTGCGCCGGGTTCGCGCGGCCCCGAGCCTTCGATGTCGACGACGCGTGCGATGGCGAAACGTTCGCCGTTGCGGCGCCAGGCCGCGAACTCGGGGAGAAGATCGCGCATGGGGTGAAGTGTACGGGCGTCAGTCGAGACGTGAGATGGCGCGACAGAGGCGGTCGAGTGCGTCGATGGAGTGGCCCTCGACGAAGTCGTCGACGTGCGGCAACGCGGCGGCCATGCCCTTGGCGAGAGGGGCATAGCCCTTTGTCACCTTGAGGGGGTTGACCCAGATGGTGCGGAAGGCGGCGCGGTGCAGCCGCTGCATTTCGGCACCGAGAAGGTCGGGATTTCCGCGGTCCCAGCCGTCGGACAGGATGACGACGATCGACCCGCGGGCGAGACCACGCACGCCCCATTCGTCGTTGAATGTCCGCAGACAGTCACCGAGACGCGTGCCGCCGCTCCAATCGGAGACGTTGCGCGACGCGCGGGTGATCGCCTCGTCGGGATTGCGCGTGGACAGCTCCTTCGTGAGGCGTGTGAGCCGCGTGCCGAACGTGAACGCCTCGACGCGCTGGCGACCTGCGACCGCCGCGTGTACGAAACGCAGAAAGGCCCGCGAATAGGGCTCCATCGATCCGGAGATGTCGAGAAGCAGAACAAGCCGACGCAGTTTGTCGTCGGGGCGTCGCCAGTGACGACGAACGGGCTCGCCACCCGATCGCAGCGAAGCGCGCACCGTGCGGCGAAGGTCGGGGATGGTGTGGGTGCCGTGCGCCGCGCGCAGTCGAAGCGAACGTCGTCGCGGACCCGCAAGGCGCAGGCGTGACATCAGCTCCCGGGCCAAATACAACTCGTCGTCGGAATACTCTGCGAAGTCTTTTTCGCGCAATGCTTCCGTCGCCGACCAACGCAAGGTGAGGGTGATGTCGGCTTCATTGTGCGCCGTGGATCCGTTGTCGTCGGCTTCTTCGCCATCATCGGTGGCGAGAGCGATGCGAATGGTCTCGGTCACCGTGTCGGTCACGTTCGCTGCGCGAGCATCCCAGAAGACTGCGAATGCACGGTCGAAGGAGTTGAACTCTTCGGGCCGTCGCACGAGCGTCGCACGACCCGCCCAGTACACGTTGCTACGGTCGTCGATACCGAGACGATGCAATGCATTGACGAACGCGACGACGCTGTCGACCGGCGCGACAATGCCGACCCCACGCAACACGCGCGCGAAAGCAACAGCCATCGCCTCGGCCTCGTTGGGCGAGGCAACCGGGTCAGCCGTGGAAAGCGCCACGTTCGAGTGCCTGCTTGACGAGAGCGGCGACACCGGTCTCGCGCACGCGCTCGTGGTCTTCGCGGTACTTCAGCACGGTGCCGAGGGTGACTTCGACGACCTCGTCGTTCAGTTCGGTGGTGCCGAGTCGGCCGAGCGCGGCGGCCCAGTCGATCGTTTCGGCAATACCCGGTGGCTTGTACAGTTGGAGTGCCCGCAACGCTTCGACCGCACCGGAAACCTGGCGGGCGAGGTTGACGCCGACACCCGGCACGCGCAGTTTCACAATGGCGACTTCACGATCGAAAGTCGGATGCTCGACCCAGTGGTACAGGCAACGGCGCTTCAATGCATCGTGCACGTCACGTGTGCGGTTCGAAGTGAGGATGACGACGGGTGGGTTCTGTGCGCGGAATGTACCGAGTTCCGGCACCGTGATCTGGAAGTCGGAGAGGACCTCGAGGAGGTACGCCTCGAACTCGTCGTCGGCACGGTCGATTTCATCGATGAGCAGAACGGGCGAGGCACCGGTTGTTGGCTCGATGGCGCGCAGCAACGCCCTCTTGAGGAGAAACTGCTCGCTGTAGAGCTGTGATTCGAGGGCTTTCGTTCCCGCACCGGCAGCCTCACCTGACGCCTCGGCGGCGCGCAGGTGCAGCAACTGACGGGCGTAGTCCCAGTCGTAGACCGCTTGTGCGGCGTCGATGCCCTCGTAGCACGGCAGGCGGATGAGGTCACTGCCGCGCGCCTCGGCGAGGACCTTGGCGAGCTCGGTCTTGCCGACGCCGGCTTCACCTTCGAGCAGCAGTGGCCTCTGCAGCGTGAGTGCGAGGAACACCGCGGTCGTGAGACCCTCGTCCACCAGATAGTCGTGGGCGATCAGTGCGTCGCGAACGATGTCGGTCGATTCGGGTGCCGCGCTGAGGTAGGCCACGACGAAATACTACGAGTCAAAACTGTGTTCCCCGACTCTCACGAGTCGAAACCGAGTCCAAGGCGATCGAGCGAGCGCAACCAGAGGTTTCGTTTGCCGGTCCTGTCTTCGCGGCGCATCGACCAGCGCGTGGCCTGGATGCCCATGAAGCGGAAGGGCTCGGGTGGGAAGGGAAGCGGCTTGTCCTGGACGAATTTCGTCGATGTCGCCTTGCTTCGACGGCCGTCGAGCTGGTCGAGCAACACCTCGCCGCCGAATCGCGACGAGCCGGTACCGAGTCCGGTGTAGCCGAGTGCGTAGGCAACGCGTCCGCCCATTGCGCGGCCCCAGAAGACCGTGAAGCGGGTGCACGTGTCAATCGCGCCGCCCCACATGTGGCTGAAGCGAACATCCTCGAGTTGCGGAAAGGTTTCGAAGAAATGACGCGAGAGAAGTGCCCATGACTCGGGTCGCGACTCGAGTTCGGCGTTCACTTTTCCGCGGAAGTAGTACACCGCGTCATAGCCGCCCCACAGGATGCGGTTGTCAGCAGTCAGTCGGTAGTAGTGGAACTGGTTCGGGATGTCGGAAAGTCCCTGGCGATTCTTCCAGCCGATCGATTCGAGTTGGTTGTCGGTCAGTGGTTCGGTCACCATGCAGTAGTCGTACACCGGCACGATGTAGTGACCGAGGCGTTTGAGCAGTGGTTTGAACGCGTTGGTGCACAACGCAACCTTGCCGGCGCGGACGCGACCGAGCGATGTTTCGACGAGCACTCCGACGCCGTCGCGTTCGATCGCGGTTGCCTTGGTGTCCTCGAATATTCTGACACCGAGTGACTCGGCGACGCGTTTGAGTCCCCATGCCAGGCGGGCGGGGTCGACGAGAGCCGCGCGTTCCTTGCGCCACAGTCCGCCGACGTAGGTGGGTGAGTGGATCTGGGCCTGCATCGCCTCGCGGTCGAGCCATTCGACGTTGTGGCCAAGTGAGCGCAGCTGCTGGAAGTCCTCGCGCATTTCGTCGCCGTACGAAGTTGGATGAAACGTCGTTGCGACGTCGATGACGCCCGTACGTTCGAAGTCGCAGTCGATGTTGTAGCGGCGAATGGCCGCTTCGATTTCGTTCAGGTTTTGGAGGCCGAGTTCCTCAAGAACGGGAATCTCGTCGGGAAAGCGCTGCTGGGCGTTCGCTATCCCGTGGGTGAGCGACGCCTCCATGAAGCCGCCGTTGCGACCGCTCGCCGCCGAGCCCACTTGCTGGGCATCGATCAGGATGATGTCGCGCGACGGGTCGCGCTCCTTTGCGATGATGGCCGTCCAGAGACCCGTGTAACCGCCGCCAATGATGCAGAGATCGCAACTCTCGGTGCGCACCAATGTCGGGTTCGCATCGGGCTCGTCTGCATCGTCGTACCAGTACGGATACGGATCTGCGTCGGCGATGGCGTCGAGATGACGCGGGTCAATCGCCGGGTTTTCCATTGTTTCACCCCACCGGGAGTCGTTCTCCCGATGTGATGAGCCTACTCAATGGCCACGGAATAAGGTCTGCACATGGATCTTGGTATCTCGGGGAAAAGAGCGGTTGTCGCTGCAGGCACCGCGGGATTGGGTCTTGCGACGGCTGCCAGCCTTGCACGCAACGGTGCAAAAGTGGTGATCTGCGGTCGCGACGAACAGCGTTTACAGCACGCAATCGAAATCGTTCGCCATGGATGCGTCGGTATACGACATGACGTTGCGACACATGAGACAGCGATGGCTTTCGTGCAGAAGGCAATCGATGCCCTGGGTGGCGTCGACATTCTGGTGACGAATGGCGGCGGGCCGCCGCCCGGGACCGCTCTTGACACACCGATCGACAAGTATCCAGCCGCGCTCGAACTGAGTCTCTTGTCGGTGATCGGAATGTGCCAGGTTGCATTGCCGCACATGCGCGCCCAGAAGTGGGGTCGTATCGTCGCGATCACTTCAGTGTCGGTCAAGCAGCCGATCGCCACGCTCGCGCTCTCGAACACCGCACGCGCCGGTGTGACGGGTTACCTCAAGTCACTCGCCCGCGACGTGGCAAGCGAAGGAGTGACGGTGAATTCGGTGCAGCCGGGCATCCATCTCACCGACCGGATCAGGGATGTATCGGGCAATACGCTCTCGGCACAGGCCTTCGGGATTCCCGCCGGTTTCATCGGCGACCCGGCCGACTTCGGCGAGATCTGCGCGTTCTTTGCCAGCGAGCAGGCGAAGTACATCACCGGCGCACACCTGAACGTGGACGGCGGCCAATACGCCGGCCTCCAATAAGGGTTCTCGGTGTGAAATTACCCGCTTTTTGCAACACCATGCACCGAGAAGTGAAGGGATGACGTCCATGTTTGTTCATAACGTTTTCTTCAAGTGGAAACCCGGCACTACGACTTCGCATGTCGATGAGATGGCTACTGCGCTTGGCACTCTGCCCGGCAAGGTTCCGTCGATTCGTTCATACAAGTTTGGCCGGGACCTTGGTCTTGGTCAGCCGGGCGTAAGTTGGGATTTCGCGATCTCTGCTCAATTTGATGACGAAGCGGGGTGGCGCGAATACCTCTCACACCCGGCTCACGAGGCGGTGCGCGACGAGTCGTTGGCCCCGCGCATTGCGGAGCGGGCGAGCGTTCAATTCAGCGTGAACTAGGCGCTCCAATGTTTCACTTCTCGGTGTGCCGTGTTGCAAAAAGCGGGTAATTTCACACCGAGATCCCTTTTCGGGTTTCGTAGCGGGACCAGAAGCGGAACGCGATGAGCACGTACGCGACACCGAGAATTCCGTCAAAGACGAAGTGTTCGCCGAAATAGACAAGCGTCAGCATCATCGATGCGGGGAACAACACGATGATCGGCCGCAGCCACTTCGGCATCTGTTTGGCGAAGAACAAGACGACGATCAGCGAAAACGCGACGTGCAGGCTGGGAACCGCGGCGACCGGGTTCACCACTTCGCGGCCGCGTTCGATGACGCGTGACACCGTGTCGAGGCCGAGGTGTGTCCAGCCGCGCACCGTTGGTCGTGCGATTGCATCCATACCGCCGTCCTTTGCCACCATCCACGGTGGTGCGGCGGGAAAGACGACGAAGGTGGCGACGCCGAGAAACAAGACGGTGGCGAGGCGGCGGATGTACTGCATCCAGCGGTCACGGTTGCGCGCCCACAGGGCGATTGCAAGGCCCATCGGCACGCAGAAGTGGGTGAAGTAGACGAGTGACCCGGCGACGTCGTACCAGCGCACCGAACCCGCCTCATAGAAGTGCCGCTGCATCCACACGTTCGGGTCAGCGCCAAAGAACAGCAGACGGTCGATGTCGCGGGGGAGTGTGCGATTGACGGGAAAACCCAACTGGTCGGCCATTCCGCGCGAGTAGTCGTAGGCGAACCACATGGCGACGAACAGTGAAAAGTCGCGCACCATGAAGAACCAGTCACGCCGCGGGCGGCCCATTGCACCGCACACGAATCCGCCGAGCACCCACGACAGCACGGCAATGCGATCGGTGGGCAGGCCGTATACGAACGCCGCCCACACGAATACGACGAAGTAAGAAGAGAACGCGACAGCCCGTAGGTGCCGGGGATTCACTGTTATGACGGGAAAGCCCCGGTTACTTGGAGGCTTCTTCGAGCGCGCGACGCACGAGAACCGTGGCGAGATGCTTGCGGTAGTCGCTAGTCGCGTTCAGGTCGGACTGCGGCTCGGCCTCGGCCGACGCCTTGTGTGCGGCATCGGCAACCGATGCGCCCGACGCGATGGCCGAGGCGACGCTGGATGCGAGCACCGGTGTCGAACCCATGTTCACGAGACCGACGCCCGACTCGCTGCCGCGGCGCCATGCCGCAACCCCGACGATCGCCCAGTCCTGGGCGCGACGGTTGAATTTCTGGAAGCTCCAGCCGGCACCGTTCATCTTCGGCACGCGGATTTCGGTGAGCATTTCGTCGGGGCGCAACGCGCTCTCGAGGAAACCCTTGTAGAAGTCCTTCGCGGCGATTTCACGCGTGCCGGACGAGCCTTGCACGACGTACGTCGCGCCGAGAGCGAGCGTGGTAGCGGGCAGGTCGGAGGCCGGGTCGGCGTGGGCGATCGACCCACCGATCGTGCCGCGGTGACGTACCTGCGGGTCGCCGACGTGGCCTGCTGCATGCGCGAGCAGGGGTACGTGTTGGGCGAGCACGGGCGATGTCTCGACGTCCATGTGGCGCGTGAGTGCGCCGATGGCGATGTGGTCACCGGCGTCGCGGATGTACGAGAGATCGGAGAGACGACCGATGTCGACGAGAACGCTCGGCGCTGCGAGGCGCAACTTCATGAGCGGCAGAAGCGAGTGACCGCCGGCGAGGAACTTGGCATCTTCACCGTATTCGGACACGAGGCTGATCGCCTCGGCCGCGGAACCGGCGCGCTTGTAATCGAAGGCTGCGGGAAGCATCAGTTGCCACCCTTCGCACAGGCCAGAACCGACTGGACGATGTTGTGGTACCCGGTGCAGCGGCAGAGGTTGCCTTCGAGGCCGAGGCGCACCTGTTCCTCGGTCGGGTTGGGGTTTTCCTTCAAGAGAGAAATCGCCGCCATGACCATGCCGGGAGTGCAGGAGCCGCACTGCAGGCCGTGGTTCTGCATGAACGCTTCCTGCATCGGGTGCATCTTGCCGCCCTTGGCAACACCTTCGATCGTGGTGAGGTCGCAGCCGTCGGCCTGCACCGCCAGCACGGTGCAGCTCTTCACGGCTTCGCCATTCAGGTGCATCGAGCACGCACCACAACTGGATGTGTCGCAGCCGACGTTGGTGCCGGTGAGCGCAAGATTCTCACGGATGTACTGCACGAGCAGAGTGCGCGGTTCGATCTCGCTTTCGCGCTTTTCCCCGTTCACGGTGACGCTGATCTTCATGGTTCCCCTTCTTCGGCCCCGGCTCGAGGCGTCCTCTATCTTGCCCCAAACCGGGGCACTCCCCGCCAGCCGACCGGGGGGTTAATCGCGCTCGAGGCTCCGCCAGCCGACCGGGGGTTAATTGCGTTCCAGGCCACGCAGGCCGCGGTAGGCGAACGTAAGGGTGAGGAAAGACCCGCCCACGAGGGCGAGAACGCCGCCCCAGACCCCGTTCCAGGTGACGTCGCCGAGGAACCCCTGTCGGGAGAGACGCAGCACGTTGGTGGCCGGATTGACCCGGGCGACCCCGTGGAGCCAGCCCGTCATGACAAAGAGGGGTGTCTGGGCGCTCGAGAGGAACATGACGAGAAAGAGCGTCAACTGCATGATCGCCGCACCACGCATGTCGCGGAAGCGGTACGCGATGCCGAGACCCCAGCCGGCCGACACGGTGGCGAGACCGATCGACGCGAGATACAGACACGCCAGGCCGACGATGCCGCCGGTGAGGCGCGCGCCGAACGCGAAGCCGATGATGACCACCATGGTGACGACGATGCACGTGCGGATCCACGTCATGATGAGCGGCCCGACAATGAGCGCGGAGCGCGGGGTCGGAGACATGCGCAGTCGGTCGAAGAACCCGGTCTCGATGTCGCGAATGGTGGTGAAGCCCAGGCCGATGCCGGCGAACGCCGAACCCATGACGACTGCGAGCGGCAGGTACCAATTGATGCTTCGGTCGGTGGGGAATCCCGGCAACTTCGTGATTGCGAAAAACGTGCCCGAAAATGCGATTGCCTGGAAGATCGGCATCGCAAGCGTGGGGATGAACGTCGACGGGAGGCGGCGCATATTGCGCATGCCGCGCGCCGACAGCGCGCGCGACGAGCGCATGGCTGAGAGGTGCGTCGAGAGATGTGTCGCGGTCATTGTGCCGCCACCCTTCGTGCGAGCGAGCGCAGGGCGAGTGCGAACGAAACCACCATGATGCCGATCGGTACGAGCAATGCCTTGGCGCATGCCGATGCGGTGAAGCCCGTGATGCACAGATCACGCAGTCCCTCGATGAGGTATGAGATCGGGTTTGCATCCGCAATGTGACGGTACGCGCCGCTCATCGTCTGGCGCGGGAAGAATGCACTCGAAAAGAAGAGTGCGATGAACACGAGTGGGAACACGCCCTGCACGGCCTCGGAGGAGCCCGTGCGCAATGCCATCGCGGCCATGAAGCCGGCAATGGCGATCGCGGTGAGGCCTCCGGACACGAGCATGACGATCGCGCCGGGAACGCCACCCTTTACGTGCAGACCGAAAGGAATCAGCAGTACGGTGAAGAATGCTGTTTGTGCGGCACCGTACGCGGCCGCACCCATGAGGCGGCCGATCAGGATTCCGAGCCGCGATGTCGGTGAAGCGAGCAGGCGATAAAAGAAACCGTTCTCGATGTCGGTGGCGAGAGCGGACCCGCTCTGCACCGAACCGAACAGCACGCCCTGCACGATCGTGCCGGCAAGGCTGAAGTCGAGGAACGAATCAACCTTCGGGAAGCCCGGCAGGCCGGTGGCGCGG
The DNA here is from genome assembly GCA_005787785.1 of Actinomycetota bacterium. Taxonomy (GTDB): domain Bacteria; phylum Actinomycetota; class Acidimicrobiia; order Acidimicrobiales; family Ilumatobacteraceae; genus F1-20-MAGs119. Next base: position 4,219 of record SXZT01000019.1, on the reverse strand, counting down.
CCGAACGACGACGTGCCGAGGGCGGCAAAGAACAGTGGGAAAGTGATCGATGGAATGACCAACGCCGGTTGGCGCACGAGGGCCATGATCGAGCGCTTGGACATCGCCAAGGTTTGGCGCAGCGAACCCACCGTCCTCGCGGTGGTCATGGTTGAGGTCATTTCTCACCCTCGAGGCGGTGGCCCGTCGCTTCAGCGAACACGTCGTCGAGGCTGGGCTCGTTCAATTCGAGGTGGTGCACGACGATGCCTTGTTCGTCGAGCCTGCGAACGACGTCGGTGACCGCACGTGCACCGGCCGAGAGGCCGACAGCGAGCGCCCCTTCCGTGGTGGGGCGCATGTCGCCGAACTCGCCGAGCACTCGCGCGGCAGCGTCGTTGTGGGCCGCATCGACGCTGATCAGCAGTGTTGGTGCACCGACCTGGGCCTTCAGGTCGCGCGGGACACCTTCCCGCACGATCTTGCCGCCGTCGATGATGGCGATGCGGTCGGCCAACTGGTCGGCTTCTTCCAGGTACTGCGTGGTGAGCAGGACCGTTGTGCCCTCTTTGTTCAGGCGCCGCACCTCGTCCCACAGCGTGACGCGGCTCATCGGGTCGAGGCCCGTCGTTGGTTCGTCGAGGAAGAGAACGGTTGGCTCGTGAATGAGCGACAGCGCGAGGTCGAGTCGACGACGCATGCCGCCCGAGTAAGTGCCGACGCGACGATCAGCCGCAGCGGTGAGGCCGACGCGCTCGAGGAGTTCGCCCGCCCGCGGCTTCACGCTGGCCGGCGCGATGCCGTACAGCACGGCCTGTAGTTCGAGCAGCTCATGGCCCGTCATCAACGGATCGATCGCGGCATCCTGCAGGGCAACGCCGATGTTGCGACGCACCTTGTCGGCCTCGCGCACGATGTCGAATCCCGCGACGTGCGCGGTACCCGATGTGGGACGCAAGAGCGTGGTGAGCATGCGCACCGTCGTCGACTTGCCCGCGCCGTTGGGCCCGAGGAAGCCAAAGATCTCGCCTTCACGGACCTCGAGATCGACACCGTCAACGGCGCGAACAGGATTGTCGGACGAACCGAAGTGGCGCACCAACCGGGACGCGACGATCGGGGATTTCGATGACATGGGGGACTTCCAATCTGCCGGCCGACAATCGACGGACGGCGACGTCAGACCCTACGCCCGTTGGGAAACTTTCGGTGCGACTGTTGCGTCAGGACTTGGCCGACATGATGGCGGCCCACACACGCTCCGACGTCGTCGGCATGTCGATGTGCTTCACGCCCAGGTGCGACACCGCGTCGACAACCGCCGATTGCACGGCCGGCGTGGAGCCGATCGTGCCCGACTCGCCGATTCCCTTGGCACCGAGCGGGTTCAGGTATGTCGGTGTCTCCATGTGTACGACTTCGAAACTCGGCAGTTCTGCCGCCGAGATGAAGGCGTAGTCGGCGAGGTTCGACGTGATCGGGTTGCCATCGGAGTCGTAACGCACTTCCTCGAGCAACGCCTGCGCGGTGCCCTGTGCGAGACCACCGTGGATCTGGCCCTCGAGAAGCAGCGGGTTGAGAACGCGACCTGCGTCGTCGAGGGCAACGTGACGCAGATGGCGCACCTTGCCGGTTTCGGTGTCGACTTCGACCACTGCAACGTGCGCACCGAAGGGGAACGATGCGCCCTCGGCAGTGAAGCGCGACTCTTGTGAGAGACCGCCGTCGCCCTTTGCCGCCGTTGCGAGATCGGCCCACGTTTTTGCGATGGCCGGCGTTCCCGACACGTGGAACACGCCGCGATCGCGGTCGAGTTCGATGTCGGCTTCGTTGGCCTCGAGCTGACGTGCTGCGAGTTTCTTCGCCTGGTCGACCAGCTCGATCGATGCGAGGTTGACCGCAGCGCCGCCCTGCTGCAGCGAGCGCGAACCCATCGTGCCGCCGCCAACGGGAACGAGGTCGGTGTCGCCCCACACGAGGTCGATCATGTCCATCGGGATGCCGGTCTGGTCCGATGCGATCATTGACCACGCAGTCGCGTGGCCCTGGCCGTGCGGGCTGGTGCCGGTGTAGACGACGGCACGACCGTTTTCCTGCACCTCGATCTTTGCGGTCTCACCCATCGGCGGAACGCCGCCGGTGATTTCCACGTAGACAGAGACGCCGATACCGAGTTGCTTGACGTCGCCCGATGCGCGGCGCTTGGCCTGCTCGGCGCGCAGCGACTTGTAGTCGGCAGCGTCGAGCACCTTGTCGAGTGCGGTCTCGTAATCGCCGACGTCGTAGGTCTGGCCGATCACGGTGGTGTGCTTGTCGAGGAACTTCGGAATGAGGTTCATGCGACGCACGTCAACGGGGTCCTTGCCGATCTCGAGGGCGAACATGTCCATCGCGCGCTCGGCGGCCGCGGTGGCCTCGGGGCGACCCGCACCGCGGTATGCGGTCGTCGGCGTGGTATTCGTGACGATCGACGTGGTGCGGCATTCGACCTTGGGAAACGCGTACACGGCCGATGACATCGGTCGTGTCATGAACGGGGCGAGGATCGTGCCCATGTCGACCCATGCACCACAGTCCTGCAGGACGTGCATCTGGTAGGCGAGGACCTTGCCTTCGCGCGTGCCACCGATGGTGACGTACTGGATCTGCGCGCGACCGTGGCCCATGCCGAGCATCGACTCGCTGCGCGTCTCGCGCCAGCACAGCGGACGGCCGAGCTTCTTCGACATCATGCCGAGCAGACTCTCTTCGGGGTAGACGCCGATCTTCGCACCGAAGCCACCGCCGACGTCGGGGGTGATGACGCGCAATTGCGCATCGTCGAGACCGAGTGCGGCCTTGATGCCGTCCTTTGCGCCCTGCGCGTGCTGTGTGCTGAGCCACTGGTAGAGGCGTCCGTCAACCCATGCGACCGCCGAGCCGCGCACTTCGAGCGGGCACGGAGCGACGCGCTGGTTGATGAAGCGACCCTTCACGACGACTTCGCATCCCTCGAAGAATGCCTCGCCGGTGTTGTCGGGCATTCCGAGAGCGGTCGAGTCGAACACGACGTTGCTACCGCACTCTTCGAAGATCAGCGTGCTGCTGGTCATCGCTTCTTCCATGTCGACGAGCACCGGCAGGACGTCGTAGTCGATGATGACCATTTCGGCCGCGTCTTCACCCTGCTCGCGCGTTTCGGTGATGACGGCTGCGACGGGTTCACCGACGAAACGAACCTTGTCGCTGGAGAGGAGCGTGCGCTTGGCACCGGGGTTGAAGGTGGCGGGCATCGCCTGAAGTTCGAGATCAGCGGCGGTGTAGACCGCGATGACTCCGGGCGCCGACAATGCGTCGGACACATCGATGCCTGTGATGCGACCGTGGGCGACGGTGCTGCGAACGTACGTGACGTGCGCAGCGCCAGCCAGTAACGGCTCGTCGAGAAGGTCGTCGACGTATACGCCGCCGGTTGTCAGGAACTTCGGGTCTTCCTTGCGGATGACACGGTTGCCGAGAATGCTTCCACCCATGTGATTTCCCTTCGAGACAAATGTCGAATGACTACTCGACACTACCCAGAGGCCCACGGGCCCCTGCAACGCGGGCTACGGATTGTCGCCGAGGGGCCCGAGCATGCCCGGACGGTTGGCGGCGACGGCTGAGGCGCGCACGGCAAGGATGGCATCGACCACGTTGTAGGGCCAGGTCGCAGGGAAGCTGCCCGTCACCGCGGGCAGGTCGAGGAGGGCAAGGCGGCGTTCGCCGGGGAGTAGGTAACCGAGTTCGCGGCGGGCGGCTTCCTTCACGCCGGCGGGTGTCTCGAGACGCTGGATGTCTTTTTGGATCTGTTCATTTGCGTCTTCGAGAGCGGAGAACTCGGCCTCGCTGCCGTCGATCGTCTGACGCTGGGCGATGTAGTCGCGGATCGGGTAGATGAACAAAACGACAGCGACGAGTATTCCGAGCACGACGCCGAGGCCGAGAACGACGCGGCGCATGCCGGGGTTCGGAATCAGCCGCGAGTCACGCGACACGGGGCGCGTGAGATCGCGGGTGAGCGAGCGGGAGTTCACGTCTCTATTCTGGCGGCTCGTCACCCCCATGGGGTGGCAAGCCTGCCCGGATCCCCGTTATCCGCGCTTTTATCTGCGCGGCGCGAGGGCCGACTTGCCCATGTATGCAGCGGTGTCGCCGAGCATTTCCTCGATGCGCAACACCTGGTTGTACTTCGCGACGCGGTCGCTGCGTGCGGGGGCGC
>SXZT01000142.1 GCA_005787785.1 Actinomycetota bacterium | reverse complement strand
TGCTGCGTGCCGAAGCACCGACCCGCGACTTGCTGACCTCCGAGCGCACCGCCCTCAACCTGTTCTGTCACCTCAGTGGCATCGCCACAGCAACGCGTGAGTGGGCCGACCAGTTGTCGCGTACCGGCGCGGTGGTTCGCGACACACGCAAGACGACCCCGGGTCTGCGCAAGTTGGAGAAGTATGCGGTGCGTTGCGGCGGCGGCCAGAACCACCGCATGAGCCTGTCGGATGCGGCACTCGTGAAGGACAATCACATTGCCGCCGCAGGGGGTGTGGCTGAGGCGTTCCGTGCAGTGCGCGAACACGAGCCCGACATCGCGGTGGAAATCGAGGTCGACACGCTCGACCAGCTGCGTGAGGCCCTGGCGGCCGGCGCCGATCTGGTGTTGCTCGACAACATGGCCCCCGACATCCTGCGCGAGGCGGTGGCGATTTCGCGAGAGCATTCGTCGCGGACGGGTCGCAAGGTGATCCTCGAAGCGAGTGGCGGCCTGACGTTGTCCAACGCGGGTGCCGTCGGCGCGACCGGGGTTGACTACATCTCCGTGGGTGGTCTCACACACTCGTCGCCGATTCTCGACATCGGCCTCGACTACGTGCGCACCCTCTGACGCGGCGTCATTTGTCGTCCGGGCCCGTGTAGTTGGGGTCGTGGCCCGAGGCGCAGTAACCCTCGACCCAATGATCGAGCCATGCTTCCTCTTCAGGTGTGCGGTTCGACGGGTCCGGTTCGAAAGGCCCCATGGACTTGCTCCGTCGTTCGAAGTCTTCGAGCACGCCGGGGGCGAACATGGCCCTGAACTCTGCACCGGTCAGTATCCGGCGGCTTGTCTTTTGTCCCTTTTCTTTCGAATCAATGTCTTCTTCATTTGGGAAAGTGTGGGCGTCGTTTCATCGCATGGATGACCTCGGGGTCACCTGAGATCGAGATCTCGACGACAATTTCGATCTCATTGGCGGCCAGGTCATCTCCGACGAACTCGTACTTGAGTAGCGGACCATCATCGACTTCTACGACGTTGCCAGCCGGATGGGTCGCAGCGTGGCGGATGTTTTCACGGGTCAGTCCGTGCTTGAACGCGGAAGCGCGAATTCCGACGTGTTTGAAGAGTAACACGACTCAATGTGCGCGCGAGGGGGTGTCGAATGACCTGCGTTTCTTCCGCGGTTAGTCTGCACGAAGGCCCGCGGTGGTGGGCCGAAAGGTGGGGCCATGAACGATGGAATTGTGGCGAAGGCGATTGCCTTCGCGAATGCCGACGGCGAGTTCCAGTACAACGCGCGGTGGTGGACGGGATCCATGACGGTGCTCGTCGACGGTGCGGGCTGGCGGATGGATGTGTCGCGCGGGAAAGTGGGTGCGGCCTCGTCGGCGACGGGTGACGGATTGTCGGGGTCAGGCGACGACTTTCAGGTGAATGCGAGCGTTGAGACGTGGGGCAACTTGTTGAAGACGGTTCCTCCGTCGGGTTACGTCGACTACATCGCCGCGGCCGCAGTGGGTGGTTTGATGCTGAGCCCCGCACACCCCGATGCCGAACGGCACCTGGCGACTCGCAGGTTCTGCGAGCTGCTCCGTGCCGCGGTGAACGGCACGGATCCGACCCCGAAGCCGGGTGGCTACACGCGTCCGCACGGCACCTTCGACAAGGCGGTTGGTCGCTACGTGCACCTGAACATCGGGGGCTACGACAACCGCGTGTATTTCGAGGAGGCAGGTCAGGGGATCGGGTTGTTGTGCCAGCACACCGCCGGTGCCGATGGCCGTCAGTTCCGGCATTTTCTCGAAGACGAACGCATCACGTCGAAGTACCGGGTGATCGTCTACGACATGCCCTTCCACGGCAAGTCTCTGCCGCCCGTCGAAAAGGCATGGTGGGCCGAGCGCTACACGTTGACGCCGGAGAATGCGATGGCATTGCCAGTGCAGTTGGCGCAGATTCTCGGTCTTGACCGCCCTGTGTTCATCGGCTCCTCGGTCGGTGGCATGTTGGCTCTCGATCTCGCGCGGTTTCATGCCGACGACTTTCGCGCCGTGCTTGCGCTCGAGGGAGGTTTGCATGCCGACATTCCCGAAGGTGCGCTCGATGATTCCCAAGACATCGACCCTGCAAAGCATGCAGCCACGATGATGATGATCATGTCGCCGACCGCGCCCGAGAGTTCACGTCAAGAGACTCGTCTTCACTACGCACAAGGAGCACCCGGTGCCTTTCCCGGCGACATCGACTACTACGCGGTGACCCACGATCTGCGTGGCCAGGGACATCTCATCGACACTCGGAAGTGCGTGGTGCACCTGTTGACCGGCGAGTACGACTTTCCGACGATCCCGTGGACGGAACTCGCAGGGCGGGAGATTCCGGGGTCGACGATGCAGATCATGGAAGGTCTTGGGCACTTCCCGATGTCCGAGGACCACGAGGGCCTGATGAGGTACGTGCTGCCACTCCTCGACGGAATTGCGGCCAAGTGATGGTTTCTCTCAATGGGTGTGTTGCCGTCGTGACCGGTGCGTCTTCGGGAATCGGCGAGGCGATTGCGATCGATCTCGCTGCACGGGGGGCGACGGTGGTTGCCACCGCGCGCCGCAAGGATCGACTCGATGCGCTGGCTGCAGCACACGCGAACATCCACGCGGTTGCCTGCGACGTGGCTGACGCCGAGTCGGTGAAGTCAATGGTGGCCGAGGTGGTGTCGCGGTTCGGTCGAATCGACATTCTGGTGAACAATGCCGGCCTCGGGCTGACGGGCTACGCAACACAGATCACACTCGAGGAATGGAAAGAGATGGTCGACGTGAATGTGATGGGGGTGTTGAACTGCACGCACGTCGCGTTGGGTCACCTCATCGATGCGGCGAAAGGCCCGCGGGGCGTAGCGGACATCGTGAACATCTCGTCGGTGGCCGGCCGTAAGGCGTTGCCCGGTAGCTCCGTCTATGCGGCGACGAAGTTCGCCGTCAATGCGTTCAGCGACGGCATGCGCCAAGAGCTCGCATCGAAGCACGTGCGCGTGTCGATCGTTGCTCCGGGTATGACCGAGTCGGAGATGATCTACAAGATCCGACCCGACTTGCTGGCGAAGATTCGCGCGACCCTCGAGGCGATGCCCAGCATGACGGCCGCCGAAGTCGCCGAAACGGTGACCTTCGTCGTCACGCGACCAGCGGGTGTTGCGGTGAACGATCTGCTTGTACGGCCGACGGAACAGGAACGCTGATCATGGCGCCGACGACGTGGATCGACGGGTTGAAATTCCCCGAGGGGCCGGTGTTGATGCCGGATGGTTCGGTGATGCTGAGCGAACTGCTCGGTAACAAGGTCGTTCAGGTCTGGCCCGACGGTACGAAGAAGGTGATCGCCGAGCCCGAGGGCATGCCGAATGGTCTCGCGTTCGGGCCCGACGGCTATCTCTACTGCGCAAACATGGGCGGGCTGTTGAAGCCTGGCATCCTCGGGTCGATGCCGGGAGTCGACGTAAAACGCCTCGCCTACCGCGGGGGCAGTATTCAGCGCATCGACGTGGCGACGGGCGAGTGTGTCGACGTTCTGACCGAGTGCGAGTGCCACGGGCTTCGCGCCCCCGACGACCTGGTGTTCGATTCATCGGGAGGTTTCTGGTTCACGGACATCGGTGTGACCGACCACGACACGCGCAAGGCCGACGAGACGGGTATCTACTACGTGCCTGCCGACATGTCGGGCGTGAAGCGCGTCATCCGTTCGACGGTGCCGACGAATGGCATCGGTATTTCACCCGACGGTTCGAAGCTCTACTGGACCGAGTACCTGACCGGCCGGTTGTTCATGCGTCGCATCACCGCGCCGGGCGTGTTGGCCGAACCGGAGGTGCCGTTTGGTGATTGCATCTTCACTCACCCACTGCCGGTGACGTGGTTCGACTCGTTGACCGTCGGCGCAAACGGCGAAATCGCCGTGGCGGTGCACAACGGAACGCCGCAGGGCCGCAGCGGCGTGATCACTTTCAGCCCCGAAGGCGACGAGGTCCACTACATGGGCTTCGACGACGCCTGGACGACGCATGTGCTGTTTTCTTTCGACGGCGACCCGACGGCCTACGTGACGTTGTCCGGAACGGGCCGCTTGGTGTCGGTGCCGTGGCACTACCACCAGACGCGTCCGCTGTACGGGCCACGGTGACGTGACGGCGATGGGCGTCGTCGAGGAACTCGACAGCGATCTCCGATCGATCCTGCCGGCCGAGTGGTTCACCTTCGCCGAATGCGGCAACTGGGGGTCATTGCGCGAGGTGCAGGTGGCGATTGGATCGCAAGCCGTCGTGCGTGAACTGGGTCGTCGGGGCTGGATCGCGCCGCACTGGCCCGTCGAACACGGTGGTCGCGGGCTGTCCGAGACCGACGCTGCCACCGCGATCGAACGGCTCGACGCGCTGGCAGTGCCGCGCATCCCCCGCGGAACCGGCTTCGTGTTGGCCGCGCCGGCGATTCGTCAGTTTTCCTCGGAGGAAACTAAGCGCCGTTTCCTGCCGAAGATCGTGACGGGTGAGGAGATGTGGGCGCAGCTGTTCAGCGAACCCGGTGCGGGAAGCGACCTCGCGTCGCTGGCCTGTCGCGCGGTACGCGACGGTGGCGAGTGGGTCGCATCGGGGCAGAAGGTGTGGACGACTCTGGGTCACGAAGCCGAGATCGGCATGTTGTTGGCCCGCACCGACCCGGACGCACCGAAGAACAAGGGGATCACGTACTTCGCCGTCGACCTGCGCGCACCCGGTGTCGAGTTGCGCCCGCTCGTTCAGATGACAGGCGAGCACGAATTCAACGAGATCTTTCTCTCCGAGGTGCGCATCCCCGATGTGTGGCGCATCAGCCCGGTGAACGAAGGGTGGGCGGCGTCGAATGCTTCGCTTGCAGCCGAGCGCATCACGCTGTCGGGGCAGAAGGCCGGAGGTCCACAGAAGCGCAGCATTCTCGGAGGCAAGACCATCGACGAGGTACTGGCGCTCGCGCGCGAGCGTCGTGTCACGGCGGTGCAGCGTGAACGACTGGTGGAAGCGTGGATCGACGCAAGAGTGCTCGGGCTCACTGTCGGTCGCGTGAAGGGGCCCGCCGGTTCGATCACCAAGGTGATGAAGGCGAAGTCGAACCAGGAACTGCAGTGTCTGGCTCTCGAGATTCTGGGTGCCGATTCTGTTGCTTGGAACGTCGACGACGGAGCCGAGTATTCGAAGTACGCGCGTGAGTTCCTGCGCACGCGGGCCAATTCCATCGAAGGCGGAACGAGCGAGATTCAGCGCAACATCATCGGCGAACGCGTGCTGGGGCTGCCGCGCGAACCCGACCCGTGGGTGGGTCAACCCTGGAAGGAAATACCGCGGAGTTAGTTTGCGGTGTCGTAGCGCTCGAGCTCGTCTCGAGTGTCGATGTAGATGATTTCATCCTCGACGATGCGGTCGATGCTTGCCATTTCGGTTTCTCCTCCTTCTTCTTGGTTCGAAATAGGTCATTGCGTGAAAGACGATTATTGAATCCGTCTCCACCGAGAAGTAGACGACGATCAATTCGCCCTTGACATTCGGGCCGATTCAAGCGCGGCGATCTTGGCCGAAGCACCGGGGCAGTTCATGTTGCGATACCCGATGGCGATTGGCGTTGTAAATGTCCTCACGGCTTAGGCCGTGCTAGAACGCAGATTCTCGAAATCCGACGTGAAACCACCCCAACACGCACGAATGTGTGCGTGGAGGGGCGAGTGTCAGCGGTTCGTCAGTGGCGTGAAGCGAGCCACGCGGCCTCGGCTTCGCCGAGGGGAGTCGACGGCGATGCGTTGACCATCGGCCACAGTTCCTCTGCGATGCGGCGGTAGTTGCCGTTCGCATGCAGTTCGCCGAGCAGTGCGTAGAGGCCGAGGTTGATGCGTTGGATGAATACGAATGCGCGCGGAACCGATGCGTAGTTCGCGATGGGGCTGGTGCGGTCGAACGTGTGGCGAACGATCGACGACGAGTAGTCGGGTGTCCAGTGCATCACGTGCGACTCGCGCACCGGTGCGTAGAAGTGCGAGAAGTAATCGCCGATCTGATCGGTGGTGACGGGGGCGTCAGGCTTCAGCAATCCGGCGTCCTCGATGATCCTGCGGAAGACGTCGACGTCGTTGTCAATGGCGGCAGCGGAGATCATGTTCTTGAAGATCGTCATCTCGTCTTCGGTGAAATGTTTGACGAGGCCGTAGTCGAGAAACGTGATGCGCACGTTCTCCGGCTCGTCGAAATGGAAGATGTAGTTGCCCGGGTGGGGGTCACCGTTGAAGGCGCGGAAACGGTAGAGCGATCGGAAGACGTAGCGGAATATCGCTTCGGCGGCGCGGTCGCGAACGTCTTGAGGTTGCTGCAGGAGTTCGGCCCACGAGCTGCCGATGACGAGGTCGGACGTGATGACCCGCGCAGACGAGAGGTGGGTGTGCACCCGAGGGACGTTGACGAACGGATGGTCGGTGTAGAAGTCGGCGAACTCCTGCTGGTTCTTCGCCTCGCGGACGTAGTCGAGTTCCTCGGCGAGGCGCTCCTTTATCTCGGCGACCATCTCGTCGGGTTCGAAGGCTTTGAAGCCGAAAGCGAGAACCGCGCCGAGTAGGTCGGCGTTCTTCAGGTCGGCGGCGATCGCGTCGGCGACGCCCGGGTACTGCACCTTGACCGCGACCGCTTGGTGTTCGCTGGTCGCGGGGTCGACGATGATCGCGCGGTGCACCTGACCGATGGACGCCGAGGCGATCGGTTCATCGTCCCATTCGACGAACAGTTGCGTGACGGGGGCGCCGAACTCTGCCTCGATGACGCGACGTGCGAGTTCCCCGCTCATCGGGGGCGCATTGTTCTGTAGTTCGGCGAGTGCGAGACGCAAGGGCTCGGGAAGGCCATGGTCGAGGTAGCTGGCCATTTGGCCGAGCTTCATGAGGGCGCCCTTCATGTTGCCGAGGCGCTCGGCGATCTCCGTGGCGTTCTTCAATTCGCGCGAGTGATCGAGGGCTTCTTTGCGCTCGGCCGATGCGAAAATCTTGCGCGCGGCGGTCGTGGCGTAGTTGGTGCCGACCTTCACGCCCAACTTCGCGATCTCCGCGTTGCGACCGAGCCTCCGACGCGACGACAGAGGGGAACGCATTCGGCTCATGCGGGTCAGTCCTGTGCGCGTTCGACGGCCGATCGGCACGCACGGGTGAGCGTCGGAACGAACTGGTCGGCTGCGGCGTAGACGGCATCGTGGTCTGCGTCGACACGGAAAGCCTCTGAGCGGGGAAGCGCCTCGAAGAGCCGCAGCTGTCGTTTCACGGGAACGACGTGATCGCGCATCGTGATGACGACACTAGTTGGTACCTCGACGGTGCGAATCCAATCGCGCGAGTTGAACGAGCCGAGCGCGCCTCCCGCTTCGAGGATCGTGCGCCAGTCGTGTTGCTGCAACTGTGCCGCGGCCCACGGTTCCCAGTTGCTGACCTTGCGCTGAAGGTAAACGCGTTCGGTGATGCGTTCACGTGCGCTGGAGGGTGTGATTCGTGCGAGTGCGCCGAGGCCGTGGAGGCCGAGGAAGGAAAGGCGTTCCTGGCGGGTGGAGGCGAAGTAGCCGGACGTGGCGGCGAGCACGAGGGCGCGAACCCGCGCCTCGTGGCGCTTCCACAACAACTGGGCAACTGCACCGCCCATCGAATAGCCGACCGGGATGAACGTGGCGATGCCAAGTTGGTCGGCGAGTGCCGCTGCATCGTCGGCGCACGCTGCGAGTGTGAATGATTTGTTCGAGCGAATGCCCCGTCCGTGTCCGCGTTGGTCGGGGGCGATCACGCGAAAGTGTTCGCCAAGCGCGCGGTAGCAGGTGAAGAAATTGAGATCGGCGGTGGCCGTCCAGCCGTGCAGCAGCATCACGGTGGGCGCGTTGGCGGGGCCGGCGACTTCGCGGAAGAACATCGTTCCACGGCCGGGCAGATGTACCTCGCGGCCGGGTGGAAGGAGAGGGGTGCGTGGTTCGGTGTCGGTCACAGGTCAGTCACGGTGCTCGACGGCAAGAATGCGCACGCGCAACTTGCTGCCGTTGGGGGCCTCGTAATCGACCCATTCTTCAACATGACGATTCAGCAATGCCGAACCGAGCGGCGCCTTGGGGCTCATGATTTCCGTGCCTTCACGACGCTCTTCGATGTGACCAATGAAATAGCGCTCGGCCATGTCGTCGTCATCGCCGTCGTAGACGATCGTGACCGTGCAGCCGATCGACACCCGGCCCTCGATGCCGGCGGCCACGATCTCGTGGTCTTCGAGGATGGCCTCGAGCGTGCGGATGCGCGCTTCCATGTGGCCCTGCTCGTCTTTGGCGGCGTGGTAGTCACCGTTCTCCGAGAGGTCGCCCATCTCGCGCGCACGCTCGATTTTTTCGGCAACCTGGATGCGGCCGCGCGTGGTGAGATCGCCGAATTCGGCCTTCAAACGGTCGTAGGCGACCTGTGTGAGTTGGTGGCGTGCCATACCGGAAAAAGGCTACCGACGGCCCTGCCGTTAGCCTGCCTGCCCATGGCACATCGCATTGCAGTCATTGGTGGTGACGGGATCGGACCTGATGTCACGATCGAAGCCCTCAAGGTCGTCCGGGCGGCCGGAGTCGACATTTTGACCACGGACTTCGACCTTGGCGGGGCTCGTTACCTGCGCGACGGCGAGATTCTCTCCGATTCGACCCTCGACCAATTGCGCGACTTCGATGCGATTCTCCTTGGTGCGGTCGGTACGCCGGACGTGCCGCCAGGGGTCATCGAACGCGGGCTTTTGCTGAAGATGCGATTCGAACTCGACCTCTACGTCAACCAGCGACCATTCGTGGGTACGGCACCCGGCCACATGAAGCCCCACGACTTCATCGTCATCCGTGAAAACACCGAAGGCCCGTATGTGGGTGAAGGTGGGGTTCTGCGCAAGGGCACGCCGAACGAGGTCGCAACGCAGGGCAGCGTGAACACACGCATGGGTGTCGAGCGCTGCGTTCGCTACGCCTTCGAACTGGCCGCGAAACGTCAGCGCAAGCACGTGACTCTGGTTCACAAGACGAACGTGCTCACTTTCGCCGGTGATCTGTGGCAGCGCACGTTCGACATTGTCGCCAAGGAGTTCCCGAACGTCGCCACGGCGTACAACCACGTCGATGCCGCGTGCATTTATTTCGTCCAGGACCCGCATCGCTACGACGTCATCGTCACTGACAATCTTTTCGGCGACATTCTCACTGATCTGGGTGGTGCGGTGAGCGGTGGTATCGGTCTTGCGTCGTCGGCGAACCTGAACCCCGCTCGCACCGGACCGTCGATGTTCGAACCCGTGCACGGTTCTGCCCCCGACATCGTCGGTACGGGCAAGGCAAACCCCACGGCGGCGATCCTGTCGGCTGCGCTGATGCTCGATTTTCTGGGTGAAAATGCCGCGGCCGAGCGTGTTCGTGCCGCCTGCGCCGAGCCCGCTGCCGGTTCGACAGTCGAAATCGCAAACACAATCGTCGCCCGTCTGGGCGCGAAGTAATCTGCAAAAGTCCCGAAAGGAAACTCCGAATGCCCACTCTCGTTCCGACTCCGAAAATCTGGATGAACGGCAAGCTCGTCAATTGGGACGACGCCAAGGTTCACGTCCTCACCCACACGTTGCACTACGGCACGGGAGTGTTCGAAGGTATCCGCGCGTATGAAACCGCCGGGGGCCCGGCGGTGTTCCGTTTGACGGAACACATCGAGCGTTTGTTCCGCAGCGCGAAGATTCTCGGTATGGAGATTCCCTACAGCGTGCAGCAGATCGTCGACGCGACGAAGGAAACGGTCGCATCAACCGGTCTGCCCGGCTGTTACATCCGCCCGATCGCGTACTACGGCTACGGCGAAATGGGCCTGAACACCCTGCCCTGCAGCGTCGACGTCGCGATTGCATGCTGGCCGTGGGGTGCGTATCTCGGTGACGACGCCATGACCAAGGGTGTGCGGATGAAGATTTCCTCCTGGAAGCGCCTGGACCACAACATGCTGCCGCCTGCGGCGAAGACGGTCGCGAACTACGCGAACTCCTCGCTTGCGAAGGTGGAGGCGTTGAAGGCCGGTTACGACGAGGCGATTCTTTTGAACAACGAGGGCCTCGTCAGCGAGTGCACCGGTGAAAACCTGTTCGTGGTGCGCAACGGATCGATCATTACGCCGCCACTGTCAGCCGGTGCTCTTGAGGGCATCACGCAGGCAAGCGTCATTTCCATTCTCGAAGACCTCGGGCACAAGGTCGAGAAGGGCAACCTTGCGCGTTCCGACCTGTACATCGCCGACGAAATCTTCTGTGTCGGGACTGCCGCGGAAGTGAGTGCAATCAATTCAGTCGACGATCGCCAGATTCCATGCCCGGGCCCGATCTCGAAGCAAGTGGCTGTCAACTACGGAAAGGCCGTGCGCGGCGAGGTCGCCAAGTACAAGCATTGGTGCGAACTGGCCAAATAGTCTGGTTCAGGCTGTTTATGCGCGCTGTGTGACAATCCCCAGATTTATCCACAGAAGGCATCAGCACCCTTGACCTCCCCGCAAATGCAGGAAAATCACGAATCCCATTGACGAAACATCGGTTTCGCGGGCAGACTAACCCTTGTGATGTCCACAGCTCGCCCAGTTTCGGCCCCTAGGCCGCGCCGCGCCACTGCTGTTGTCAGCATCATTATTCCGTAGCGCACGGCCGCCCCGTGCGCAGTCAGCCGCCCACTGGGCGGCTTTTGTTTTTCCCGAAGGACCCCAGAAAGAGACGAAGAGATGAGCACCAAGAGCAACCAAGCCGCGGACAATTTCGTTGAAGTCTTCGACACGACCCTGCGCGACGGCATGCAGGTTGAAGGCGTGTCGGCGACCGTCGAGGACAAGTTGCGCATTGCCGAGCAACTCGACTTTCTCGGGGTTCACTACATCGAGGGCGGTTGGCCCGGAGCGAACCCGAAGGACATCGAGTTTTTCGCGCGTGCCCGCCAAGAGCTGAAGCTGAGCAACTCGACGCTGGTTGCCTTTGGTTCGACACGACGCCCGAAGGGAAAGGTCGACGACGACGTCACGTTGCGCAATCTCATTGAGGCCGAGACGTCGGCCGTGTGCATCGTTGCAAAGTGCTGGGACTACCACGTCGAGCACGCGCTGCAAACGACCCTCGACGAGGGCGTTGCAATGGTTGCCGACTCCGTCGAGTTCCTGAAGGGCAATGGCCGCCGTGTGCTCGTCGACATGGAGCATTTCTTCGACGGCTACAAGCGCAACCCTGAGTTCTCGCTACGAGTGCTCGAGGCAGCCATTATGAAGGGGGCGACACACCTCGTCTTGTGCGACACGAACGGTGGGTCGTTGCCCCACGAAGTCGGTGACATCGTGGCTGCAGTGCGCAAGCACATCGGCGGTGATGCGACGCTCGGTATCCATTGTCATGACGACACCGGATGCGCGGTTGCGAACTCGATCGCCGCGGTTGCTGCCGGGGTACGCCATGTGCAGGGGACGTTGAACGGTCTCGGCGAGCGTACGGGCAATGCGAACCTCACCACGATCATTCCGAACCTGCAGTTGAAGATGGGTTTCCGGTGCCTGCCCGACGAGAACATGCCGCGCCTCACGACGGTCAGCCATCACGTGGCCGAGGTTCTCAATCGGCCGATGAATCCCCAGGCGCCGTACGTTGGGTCGTCGGCGTTCGCCCACAAGGCGGGCCTCCACGTATCGGCGATCGCGCGCGCAAAGGATGCCTACGAGCACGTCGACCCCGAACTCGTCGGCAACGGCACGCGGTTCGTTGTGTCAGAAATGGCCGGACGCGCCACGATTCAGATGAAGGCAGACGAGATCGGTCTCGTGATGGACGGACCTGCGGTGAACCAGGTCATCGACGATCTGAAGCGCCTCGAACACGAGGGCTACCACTTCGAAGCAGCTGATGCGTCACTCGAACTGCTGATGCGCCGCGCCGCCGGTTGGGAGTCGTCGTTCTTCAAGGTCGAGTCGATGCGGGTCATCACCGACGAGGCTGCCGACGGCACCTTTACAACCGAAGCCACCGTGAAGGTGTGGGTCGCCGAAGAGCGCTTCGTGCACACGGCCGAAGGCAACGGCCCGGTCAACGCGATCGACTCGGCGCTGCGTGCGGCGCTCGTTCCGCGGTTCCCGCAACTCGCCAAGATTCATCTCACCGACTACAAGGTGCGCATCCTCGATGGTGCGACGGCCACCGGTGCGGTGACGCGTGTCCTCATCGACGCGACGAACGGGGAGCGTTCGTGGACAACCATCGGTGTGTCGCCGAACATCATCCAGGCGTCGTGGGAGGCGCTCGAGGAGTCGCTCGTCTACGGCCTGCTTCACGCCTGACGACTACTCTCATTTGTCATGGCCGCACCGCGCTACGCCCCCGAGTTCACAGCCGGACAGACTCCCGCCTACGAGTCGCCCCAATACGTTCCTGATTCGTGGCGGCCCGGTCGCAAGGGCGAAATCGCGGGTCGTCAGCCCGCCGGCAAGCGCCTCGGCTATCAGGGCCCCGATCAGGGTTTCGTGCTGAAGATCGCTGCCGCTTTGCGCGGTGAGGTTCGTGGGCAGGCGGGCGAGAGTATCGACGATGCAATTCGCGGAAGTATCAACATCGCTCTTCGTCGCGCGTCGTTGTACGGCCGCGCACCCGTCGTGCATGACCTGCGTCTTGCACTCACCATCTGGGGCTGGCTCGACCCGAATCCGCCCGCCGACCTTCTCGCGGCGCGCAAGGCGTTGTTCGCCGGCGTGTCGCACGTGACCGCCCACTACGGCGAAGGCCGCCACATCGCCGACCTCGTTCCCGAGGCAACGTTGCGGATGACCCCCGAGTCGGCGCGCAACGCGATGCCCGGCTCGTGGCGCGCCCTCACCGGCTCCTGACCAAGGGTTCTCGGTGTGAATTGACTCGGTTTTTGCTACACGGGGAACCGAGAACCGGGTCTCACCGCTCCTGCATTGCGATGCCGCCGATGATCAGCGCGCCGCCAACGAAGTCCCACCCGCTCGGGGTTTGGTCGAAGACGACATAGCCGAAGATGCTCGACACGATCGGCAGCATCGCGAGCAGTACCGAGTAGTGGCGGACCGTCACTTTGCGCAGAATCCGTTGGTCGATGCCGTAGCTCGTGACACTCGACAATGTCCCGACGAGCAGACCGAGGGGAACGAGCCACAGATGGGATGCAACCGCATCGGCATCGGCGACGCCGAACGGAATCGTAAACATCGTCCCGAAGACGAATGCCATCGCGAGCCCGTCGATACCTGAGTGTCCGCGGGCGACTTTCGCGCCCGAGACGATGTGGACGGCCCACGATGCGGCGGCGAGCAGGATGAAGAGGACTCCCAATGGTTCGTCACCGATTTCCACGCCGCTGAGAATTGCAACGCCCGCAATGGCGAGCACGAGCGCCGCCGCATTGCGTCGAGAGCGGGTGAGAATCGCCGCAACGGTGATGGGTCCGATGAACTCAATTGCGACGCCCTTGCCGAGGGGGAGTCGATCGATCGCGAGATAGAAAAAAGTGCTCGTCAGGCCCGTTGACAAACCGAAGATCGCGGCCGAGCGCAAAGAATCGCGTGACCACTCGCGCCGCCACATCCTGCGTGGTCCCGCAATGCAGGCCGCCACGACCATCGCACCGAACATGCGCAGCCATGCCAGCGTTGCCGGGTTCGTCGTGTCGAAGTGAGCCTTGGCGATCGCATTGCCGGAGTTCAGCGCAACGGCAGACAGGAGGAAGAGAAGCTCGGGCTCGAACGATCGGTTTCTCGGTGCGTCTTGTCGCGAAATCCGAGTCAATTCACACCGAGAACCCTCGTTAGTTGAGGAGGTCGGGGTCGGACTCGAGAATGTCGTCCCACAGCGGCTGGAAGTTCAGCCACATCGCCGCCTGATGTGCGGTGTTGTTGCGGGTGTATTCCGCCCACTCGTGGGGAATGAGCTTCGGTTTGCCGGCTGCTTCGGCCATCAGCTGTGCCTGACACGTGCGTTCCATCGTGACGAATGCGTACGCGGCGGCGTCGACGGTGTCGCCCGTCGTGAAGAGGCCGTGGTTTTGGTGGATGGCGGCTTTGTAGTTGCCGAAACACTCGGCAAAACGAATGCCATCCTCGATTTCGAAAACAACCTTGCCGCCGACGTCGTCGATGAGCACATGGTCGTTGTAGAACGCGCACGAGTCTTGCGTGATCGGGTCGAGCAGGCGCCCGAGCGACGACCACGACTTGCCGTACACCGAGTGCGCGTGGGCCGCGGCGTTGATGTCGGGCCGCGCCTTGTGCACCGCGGCGTGGAGCACGAACGCCGCGCGGTTCACCGGTCGTGACCCGTAGACCACGTCCCCATCGTGGTTGACGAGGATCAGATCGCTGACGCTGATCTGGCGGAACGACATCGCAAACGGATTCACCCAGAAGTGGTCGGTGAACTCGGGGTCGCGCACCGTGATGTGGCCCGCGACGCCTTCGGAAAATCCGAACTTGCCGAAGATCCGCAGGGCGCCGGCAAGACGTTCCTTGCGGTGACGACGCTCGTCGGCGAAGTTGTCGAACTTCGGGATGGAAATGAAGTCGAGTGGCTTGGGCGTGAGCGGAATGCCATCGATCATGGGGACACTGGGTGCGTCGGTGACTGCCATGCCCTCAACACTACGCCTCTTCGTCGTGCGTCCCCGGCGCGAATCTTGACGCAGACTGCACCGCACCGCGCCGCAAACCCTACGATTTGGGGTCTATGGCTGACCCCACCGCAGACGTTCCCACCTGGCCGAAGACCGACTCGGGTATTCCGATCGCGCCGCTTTACACCGCGGAATCACTCAACGGCTGGGAGTCCGCATCGAAATTGGGCGAGCCGGGCAAGGCGCCGTACACGCGTGGTGTCTACCCGACGATGTATCGCGGCAAGTTGTGGACGATGCGCCAGTACGCGGGCTTCGGTACTGCGGCGTCCACGAACGAGCGATTCAAGTTCCTCTTGCAGGCCGGCCAGACGGGGCTCTCGTGTGCCTTCGACCTGCCGACGCAGATGGGCTACGACTCCGACCACCCGCGCGCCGAGGGCGAAGTCGGCAAGGTCGGCGTGGCCATCGACTCGATGGCCGACATGCGGATTCTCCTTTCGGGTCTGCCCCTCGACAAGGTGTCGACGTCGATGACCATCAACTCGACCGGCGCGATTCTTCTCCTCATGTACGAACTCGTCGCCGAGGAACAGGGCGTGCCCGCCAGCGCGATCAGCGGCACCATCCAGAACGACCTCCTGAAGGAGTACATCGCTCGCGGCACCTACATCTATCCACCGCGTCCGTCGATGCGTGTCATCACCGACATCTTTGAGTACTGCTCGAAGCACGTGCCGAAGTGGAACACCATTTCGATCTCCGGTTACCACATCCGCGAGGCCGGCAGCACCGCGGTGCAGGAAATCGCCTTCACGATCGCCAACGCGATCGCCTACGTGCAGGCCGCGGTCGACGCGGGGTTGAAGGTCGACGATTTCGCGCCGCGCCTCAGTTTCTTCTGGAACGGCCACAACAACTTCTTCGAGGAAGTCGCCAAGTTCCGCGCCGCACGGCGTATGTGGTATCGAATCATGACCGAGCGTTTCGGTGCGCAGAAAGAAGCGAGCAAGTTGCTGCGCTTCCACACACAAACGGGCGGCAGCACGCTCACCGCGCAGCAGCCCCTGAACAACGTCGTTCGCGTCGCGATCCAGTCGATGGCTGCGGTTCTCGGTGGAACCCAGAGCCTTCACACCAACGGCTACGACGAGGCCATCAGCCTCCCGACCGAAGAGGCCGCGCGTATCGCGCTGCGCACCCAGCAGATCATTGGCTACGAAAGCGGTGTCGCCGACACGCCCGACCCGCTCGCTGGTTCCTACTTCGTCGAGAAGCTCACCGACGAAGTCGAGACATTGGCATGGCAGTACATCGAGCGCATCGACGAGATGGGTGGAGCCGTTGCTGCAATCGAGCAGGGCTTCCAGATGGACGAAATCGAACAGGCGGCCTACGAGTACACGAAATCGATCGACGACGACGAGCGCGTGATCGTCGGCGTGAACAAGTTCAAGGTCGACGTCGAACCCGAACCCAAGGCGTTCCCGATCGACCCGCAGTTGCAAGTCGACCAGGTGGCGAGCCTGAAGAAGTTCAAGACGAACCGCAACTCGGCCCTCGTGAAGGCCAAACTCGACGATGTCACCGCAGCGGCGCGTGGCACGCAGAACCTGCTGTACCCGATGAAGGAGGCGCTGCGGGCGAACGCAACGCTCGGTGAAGTCAGCGATGCGCTGCGCGAAGTCTTCGGCACCTATCAGCCCTAGGCGGGTCTAGAGCCAGTTCACGGCGGGCATCGGGCGGATTGGTGTTTCCACAACGCCGGTCGGCCAACCGAGATAGACGAGTCCCAACATCTCGGTGTCGCGATCGAAGCCGCACACGTCGTTGATCGTCGCGTTCGCGCCGCGCATCGGCGAGCCCCACAGCGCTGCCAGGCCGTGGGCGTGAGCGGCGAGCAGAAGGTTCTGGATGCCCGCTGCGACCGCGTAGCGATTCTCTGTCGTACGTTCGGGGCTGTCGCCCGGTGCCGCACCTGCGGCGATGACGATGGGGGAGCGAAGGTATTTCGTCCGTGTTTTCGCGACTTTGGGGGCATCGTCACCCTGTGCGGCCATCACGTCGGCGATCGCTTCGCCGAGAGCGCGCCGACTTTCGCCCGTGAGCACCGCGAGACGCCACGGCCAGGTCCGTTTGTGGTTCGGTGCCCACGTGAGAAGTTCGAGGAGATGTTCGACGACGTCGCGTGGCACCTCGCGGTGCGCATCAATCAACAGACTGCTGCGACGCGAGCGGATGAGTGCGGATAGTTCGTCGGGAGACATGTCAGTTCTTGTGCAGGGAGGCATTCAGGCCGCCCCACGTTCCCTGGCGCTGCACGACCTCGACGGTGCCCGTCGAGCTGTTGCGACGGAAGAGGAGACTGTCGGCCCCCGACAGTTCGCGTGCCTTGGCCGTGTTGCCGTCGGGCAGGCGCACGAGGGTGCCCGCGGTGACGTAGAGCCCCGCCTCTATGACGCAATCATCACCGAGAGAAATGCCGAGACCCGAGTTCGCGCCGAGGAGGCAGCGCTGGCCGACAGTGATCATTTCCTTGCCGCCACCGGACAGCGTGCCCATGATGCTGGCGCCACCGCCGATGTCGCTGCCGTCTCCGACGATGACACCCGCCGAGATGCGCCCCTCGACCATCGAAGCACCGAGCGTGCCCGCGTTGAAGTTGCAGAATCCCTCGTGCATGACCGTCGTTCCCGCGGCGAGGTGGGCGCCGAGACGCACACGGCTGGCATCGGCGATGCGAACGCCGGTTGGCACGACGTAGTCGGTCATCCGAGGGAACTTGTCGACACCGTTCACGACGAGGTATTCGCCGCGCTGCGCAAAGTTCCACGAGATGCTGTCGAGTTGGTCGATGGCCACCGGACCGCGGCTCGTCCACGCAACGTTCGTCAACAGCCCGAAGGCGCCGTCGAGGTTCAGTGTCCGTGGCTGGGCGAGGCGGTGCGACAGCAAGTGCAGGCGCAGGTAGACGTCGCTCGCGCTCTGCGGCGCAACTGTCGTGTCGACGACGATGCGCAGCGGCTCGAAGCGCACGCCACGCTCGGGGTCACCGGACTTTGCGAGGTTGATGCTGCTGTGCGGCGCGTCAGCGGGAACCGCGTCGGCCCAGCCGAGCGCGCGAAAACGCGTGTCGAGTACGGCACCGTCGGCCGCGATGGTGGCGAGGCCGACGCCCCAGGCGTTCTTGGTCATGTCGTGGCTCCTGTGTGCGATTGGTGGCGACCGATCAGTCGATGACCTCGGGTCGCAGGGTGGGGAAGAGAATGACGTCGCGGATCGTCGGCACGTTGGCGATCAACATCGTGAGCCGATCCATTCCGATGCCGAGACCTCCGGTGGGTGGCATGCCGAACTCGAGCGCGCGGAGGTAGTCCTCGTCGACCGTGCCTGCCTCGGCGTTGCCGGCCTCTTTCGCGCGCTGTTCGTCCTCGAAACGCAGGCGCTGTTCGACCGGGTCGTTCAACTCGCTGTACCCGTTCGCCAGTTCCCGGCCACCGACGAAGAGTTCGAAGCGTTCGGTGAGGTGCGGGTCGTTGCGGTCGACGCGGGCCAGCGGACTGATTTCGACCGGATGGCCGGTCACGAACGTCGGTGCGATCAATTCGTGTTCGGCGAGAGCCTCGAAGAGTTCCTCGATGATCTTGCCCGAACCCCACTGCGGCTCGGTTCTCACGTTGTGCTTCGCCGCGAGGGCGCGCAGTTCATCGACCGGCCGCGAGGGATGAACGGCAACGCCGGTCTTTTCCTGCACGAGGTCGACCATTCGCACACGGCGGAAGGGCTGGGCGAGATCGACACTGAGGCCGTTCACGTCGACGACCGTCGTACCGATGGAATCGCGCGCGGCTGCAGCGAACAGTTCCTCGGTGATGGCCATGACGTCGCTGTAGTCGCCGAACGCCTGGTACAGCTCCATCATCGTGACCTCGGGGTTGTGC
>SXZT01000141.1 GCA_005787785.1 Actinomycetota bacterium | reverse complement strand
TCCGCGTGTTTCGCAACCACTCGGCTGCGGTTCTCGATGTGAAGAAGGACTTGACCGACCTCATGGAACTTGTCGAAGTTCCAGAGGGCGAAGCCTTCATGCTGCACCCCGGCGAGTGCGCACTCGGGTCGACCCGCGAGCGTGTCGGTGTTCCGAACAACCTTGTTGCCCGCGTCGAGGGCAAAAGTTCGCTCGGCCGTCTCGGCCTTGTCATTCACTCGACGGCCGGCTTCATCGACGCCGGCTTCGACGGTCACGTGACACTTGAACTGGCCAACCTTGCCAACCTTCCGATCACGTTGTACCCGGGCATGAAGATCGGCCAGATCAGCTTCATCACGATGACATCACCCGCCGACAAGCCGTACGGCTCGGGTGCACACGGTTCGAAGTACCAGGGCCAGCGCGGCCCGACACCGAGCCGCTATTTTGAGAATTTCAAAAACTGAGATCTAGCGACGCGACAACGCGCTCGCTGACCTGAGAACCGTGTTCCGCAGCCCGAGTACTACGCGACTTCGCACATCGGATTCCGTGTGGCTTCCGACGACCAGAAAGGGTGATGCACCTCGCATGAATCACAGAGCAGAACCCGGACCCGCTGAACTGTTGCAAGGTCTCATCGATCTTGCAGGGTCATCCGGCGATCGACCCGACGCCGTCACCGTCGGAGAGCAGTCAATCTCGGCGGCCGAACTGCTTGACCGTGCAGATCGACTGGCTGGAGCCATCACCGGCGCACGGGTCATGGCCATTCGTGCCGCGGCCGAACTCGACACGGTGATCGCTGTCGTCGCCGGTCTGCGGGCTGGAGTCCCCATCGTTCCGATTGCACACGATTCGGGTGTCGTCGAACGTGAGCACATATTGCGCGACAGCGGCGCCGACATCATCTGCGGCACCGACGACTGGGCCGAGGTCATGCTTCCCCGAGTCCCCGTCAACGCTGCAAGTTCGGGCGCCCCGCAGCGAGTCGAGCCCGCAGCCACCGCACTCATCATGTACACATCGGGAACCACGGGCGCCCCGAAGGGCGTCCAGATACCCCCACGTGCAATTGCAGCCTGTCTCGATGGCCTTGCCGACGCGTGGCAGTGGACCCCCGAAGACCATCTGGTACACGGTCTTCCTTTGTTCCACGTTCACGGTCTCGTTCTCGGCGTGCTCGGAGCACTGCGCCGCGGTTGCGTTCTGACCCACACCGGACGACCGACCCCCGAGTCGTACGTCGACGCTGCCTCTCGCGGAGGGTCTCTGTTCTTCGGGGTTCCCACCGTGTGGTCGCGCATCACCGGTGATCCGGCAAGTGCACGCCAGCTGCGGTCGGCGCGTGCGTTGGTGTCGGGCAGCGCACCGCTTCCCATCGCAGTGTTCGAACAGTTGAGAGACCTCACCGGCGTTGTGCCGCTCGAGCGTTACGGGATGACGGAAACTCTCATCACCATCTCGACACGATTCGACGGTGAACGCCGGCCCGGTTGGGTGGGGATTCCCATCCGTGGCGTCGAAGCACAGATTCGCAACGATGATGGGTCGATCATCGCGCACGATGGGTCGACGATCGGCACGCTTGAAATACGTGGCTCGACCGTTGGTGACGGTTACCTCGGCCGACCCGATGCCACTGCTGAGTCAATGACAAGTGACGGCTGGTTCATCACGGGTGATTCCGCAGTGGTTGATGCATCGGGAATGTACCGGATCGTTGGTCGAACCTCGGTCGACATCATCAAGTGCGGCGGCTACAAGGTGGGTGCGGGAGAAGTCGAGGCGGCAATCATGGAAGTTGCCGGCATCGTCGAGGTTGCCGTCATCGGTATGCCCGACGATGATCTGGGCGAATCCATCACTGCCGTCGTGGTCGTCGACGGCGCTGTCGACGAACGCACCATCATCAACCACGTTGCGTCGACATTGTCGGCGCACAAGCGTCCCCGCAGGGTTGTGTTCATCGCCGAACTTCCGAGGAATGCCCTCGGAAAAGTGCAGAAGAATACGCTTGCAAAACTGATCGGCTGAAGTCGGCTTACTCGCCGCCGACAGGTGCCGACAGCGGCGTGTCGGCGACCGCATTGCGCTCACCGTTCTCGATTGCCTCAAGAACGTGGATCGCAATGTCGGCAACCTTGACTTGGTCTTCTTCGGCACCGGCGGCCTTCACACCGTCATCGAGCATGATGTAGCAGAACGGGCACGCAGTGGCGACGCGGGTCGCCCCGGTGCTGATCGCCTCGCGCGCACGCTCGTCGTTCACCTTGGTGCCAATCGACTCTTCCATCCACATGCGCGCACCACCGGCGCCGCAGCACATGCCCTTGGTGCCGTTGCGCGGCATTTCGACGATCTGCACACCCTTGATGCTGCCGACCACCTTGCGCGGCGCCATGTAGACGTCGTTGTGGCGACCGAGGTAGCACGAGTCGTGGTAAGTGATGCGGTCGTTGAGGGTCGCACCACTCATATCGAGCTGGCCGCTCGTGATGAGTTGCTCGAGCAGTTCGCTGTGGTGGACGACTTCATAGTTGCCACCGAGCTGCGGGTACTCGTTCTTCAGCGTGTTGAAACAGTGCGGGCACTGCGTGATGATCTTCTTCACGCCCATGCCGTTCAGCATCTCGACGTTCGGCATGGCGAGCATCTGGAACAGGTACTCGTTGCCGCTGCGGCGGGCCGAGTCACCGGTGCACATTTCGCTGGGGCCGAGAATCGCGACGTCGATGCCGGCGCGCTTCAGCAACTTGGCCATCGACTGCGTGACCTTCTTGTTCTTGTCGTCGAAACTGCCGGCGCAACCGACCCAGTAGAGGTATTCGGTCTGCAGCGGAGAGCCCGGATCGACGACTTCAACTTCGAGATCCTTTGCCCAGTCGGCGCGGTCACCCTGGTTCATGCCCCACGGGTTGCCCTGGTTTTCCATGGCGCGGTAGGCGTTGCCCAGTTCAGCCGGGAAGTTCGATTCCATGAGCGACAGGTAACGACGCATGTCGAGGATCTTGTCGAGAATCTCGATGTTGACGGGGCAGATTTCGTCGCAGGCCTTGCACGAAGTACAGGCCCACACTTCTTCTGCGGTGATGCGCTCGAAGAGCGAGTTTGCGCCGATCGTGATCTCCGCATCGGTACCGATGGGCGGCGACACACGGCCACCCTCGGCGTGCGTGGCAGTGGCAGCCATGACCTCGCCGGTCTTCAACACGATTTCGCGCGGGTCGAGCGGCTTGCCGGTGGCGTGGGCGGGGCAAACGCTGGTGCAGCGACCACACATCGTGCAGGCGTCGGTGTCGAGCAGCTGCTTCCACGTGAAGTCCTCGACGACGGCCGCGCCGAACGACTCGAGCGACGTCTCGGTGAGGTTCGGCATCGCCTTCATGGCACCCTTCGGACGCTCGCGGTCCTTCAGGTACATGTTGAGCGGAGAAGTGAAGATGTGTCGCAGCATCGTGATCGGCAGCAACAGCAGGAACGCGATGAATGTAAGGACGTGGGCGACCCACCAGATCTGGTGCCAGTTCTCGAGGGTGCCGGCCGACATTCCGTCGAAGATCTGAGCGAGTGGGTAGCCGACGAAGCTCCACTTCTCGAAGTCCATGTCGACGCCCGACGCCGACTGTTCGGCGATGCGGAACGCCTCGGCTCCGAAACCCGTGACACCGATGCCCAACAAGACACCGAGAATCGCGGCGTGTTCGGGCTTTGTCTTGATGCGAATGCGGTACGGCCGCTGTACATAGCGACGGAGAATCGCCCACACGACGCCGGCCGTGAACACGACACCGGCGAGATCGCCGATCATCGCGTAGGCCTGGTAAACGCGGCCATGCAGGAACTTCAGGCTCTCGGGCATCTGGTGATCAATCTCGAGAACCGTGGTGACGCCGAGCAACACGAGGAATCCGAAGTAGATCATCGAGTGCATGAGACCCGCAGCAGAGTCGCGCAACAGTGTCCGCATGTAGACACCCGCGCGATAGTCGGCGAGGCGACGCTTCACGTTCTTCGGGGTGGTGCGGCGACGATCGGGTGCGCCGCGTTCCCAGTTGCGCACGCGGTCGGCGAAGCGCAGTGATCCCCAGACGATGAGCATGGGGATGACGGTGTAGAAGGCGGCCTGCAGCGGACCGGGGATGCCGTCGAACACCTTGCGCGATACGGCGGAGTCGCCGTGCCAATGGGTGATCTGGGGCAGGACGCCCGAGACCACGGTGAAGGCCCCGACACCGATGCCGATGGCAATCGACAGTTGGTACGGCTTGAAACGACGCGGGGCGCCGTCATTTTTTACGGGGGCACTTGGGCTGCTCATAGCAATGACAACCCTACTTGCCTCGTCGTTGGCTTGTCCCACAGTGGGGACAAGCCGGCTCAGCCGTAGTGCGCGCGATCGAGGTCGCGGATGCGAGCTGCGAGTGCCGCAAGCAACTTGTGACCGACGGCAGGAACCTCGTCGATGACGGCGAGCAGTTTGCGCTGTTCGAGCACGAGCACGTCGCAATCGGTGTCACACACGACGGTTGCAGTGCGTGAGCCCTGGTCGAGAAGCGACAATTCGCCGACCATTGCGCCAACCTGGGTCGAGGCGATCTTCTTGCCGTTGCGCTTCACGGTTGCGTTACCCGAGAGGATAACGAAGGCCTGCTTGCCTACGGTGCCCTGGGTGATCATCGTTGTGCCTGCCTTCAGTGTGATGCGCTCGGATGCCTTGGCGATTTTGCCGAGGTCGCGGGCGCTGCACGCGGAGAACAGCGGAACTTTGGCGAGGTGCTGGAGCGGGGTCTTTTTTGAGGCCATGCACAAATCATAAACCGATTCCGAATCGAGATTGTGCAAATGCGCCAAGCGTCACGCGTGACGATTGACGCGTCGGGATCGCGAATGGAAAGTTACTTCGACTGGTTCGCAACTGCGGCCGCGGCCGCGGCAATGGCGGCTTGGTCGCCGAGGTAGGCGACATCGGTCAGCTTCATGGACGAGTCGAACGCATACCGACGCGGCACACCCGTCGGAATGTTCAACTCCGCGATGTCGGCCTCGCTGGTGCCCTCGAGGTGCATGACGAGCGCGCGGAGGCTGTTGCCGTGGGCGGTGACGAGCACATTCATGTTGGCCTGCAGTTGTGGTACGACCTCGGAGTTCCAATACGGAAGGACACGGACCAAGACGTCTTTCAGGCACTCGCTCGCAGGGAGGGCGGCAGGGTCAATGAACCGGTAGCGCAGGTCGTTGACGGGGTGCTCGGGGTGCGAGGACTCGACGGCCGGCGGTGG
The DNA here is from genome assembly GCA_005787785.1 of Actinomycetota bacterium. Classification (GTDB taxonomy): domain Bacteria; phylum Actinomycetota; class Acidimicrobiia; order Acidimicrobiales; family Ilumatobacteraceae; genus F1-20-MAGs119. The sequence goes on along the minus strand of SXZT01000141.1, from coordinate 2,687 downwards.
GACGTCGAAGCTGCGCCGCCAGAGATTCGTCTGTTCATCACCGTGTCGTGCGACCGTCGCCTTTTTGTCGAGACCCTGCAGTGCACCGTAGTGCCGTTCGTTCAGGCGCCAGTGGCGCTGCAACGGCAACCACACCTGGCCCATTTCGCGGAGCGCGAGGTGACAGGTCATCACTGCACGCGTGAGGACACTCGTGTGGGCGAAGTCGAAGCGCAGGCCTTCGCCGCGCATTACGGCACCTGCGGCTGTTGCCTCGCGCTCACCCTGCGCGGTCAAATCCACATCGTGCCAACCGGTGAAGAGGTTGAGTTCGTTCCACGTGCTTTGGCCGTGGCGGAGAAGAACGAGCGTCCCGGTCATACGGGAATCGTAGAAGGCGCGCCGCGCGTGCCCGCAACGAAACGCCCCGGCAACACGCCCGTGTGCTCCCCGTTTTCGAACGTTACCGTTCCCGACTTCACGGTGGCGACGTACCCGTGCGCATCCTGCACCAACCGCCGTCCGCCGGCGGGAAGGTCGTTGACGAGACGCGGCGGCGCGGCACCTAGGCGGTCGATGTCGATCACGTTGAGGTCTGCGACCATGCCGGCCGCGACGACACCGCGGTCGTGCCATCCCACGTGTTGCGCGGTGCGCTGAGTGACGTGGTGAACCATGAACTCGAGAGGCAGACGTTCGCCGCGGGTGCGCTTCTGCGACCAGTGCGCGACCGCCGTGGTCGTGAAAGACCCGTCGCAAATCGCGCCGCAGTGTGCACCCGCATCGGAAAGACCGATGACGGAGCGCGGTGACAGCAGCATTTCGCGCACCGCATCGAGATTGCCCGATACATAGTTGAAAAGAGGCATGTACAGCAGTTGACGACCGTCGTTGCGCAGCAATGTGTCGTATGCGACGTCGGCGGGTGTGCGGCCCTCTCGTGCAGCGACACCCGCGATTGACGATTCGGGGCTCGGTTCGTAATCAACGGGGTCGGTCATCGGAAAGAGCGAACCGAATTCGGCGCACAGGTTGTGCAGGACACCGGTTGCGCGCGACAACTGCTCGGGATGTTCACGCAGAACGCGCTCTTTCACCTCGGGTTTCGAGAGTTCCGCAATGCGCGCTCCGCGTGGAAGTTGCATGATGAGTGCCCACGTGGGACAGAGGATGAACGGTGTGATCGACGCATCAAGGCCGTGGAGAACGCCAATGGGACGCGGCGCTATCTGCGTCTTCAGGTCGATGCCACGCGACGCGGCATCGACTGTCCACGCCACCATGCGCTTCCACCGATCGGGTGCATCGATGGGCTGTTGTACGGTCATCGACATCGGTCGACCACAGGCGCGCGCGACCTCTTCCATCAAGGCCATTTCACGTGTTGCCAGATCTTCGTCCTCGCTGAGATACGCATCCGAGATCAACTGAATGACACCGGTGCCTTCGTCGGTGAGTGCGGACGTCAGCGCGACCAACTCGTCGGCGCTCGCAAAACGCGTTCCGAGCGGTTGTCCTGACTTCGTGCGGTGGATGTAGGTACGACTGGTGGTGAAACCGAGTGCGCCTGCGCGCACACCAGCGCGCACGTGACGCACCATCGCACCGAGTTCGTCGGCGGTCGGTTCTTCGTGCGGGTCGGCGCCGCGCTCACCCATGACATAGGCGCGCAGTGGTGCATGTGCCACCTGCGTTCCCACGTCGATCGTCCACTCGCGGCGCTGCAGCGAGGCGATGTAGTCGGGGAACGTTTCCCAGTCCCACGACAACCCTTCTGCGAGTGCCGTTCCCGGAATGTCCTCGACGCCCTCCAACAAACCGATCAGCCAGTCGTGGTCGGATGGGTTCGGCTTGGCGGGGGCGAAGCCAACGCCGCAGTTACCCATCACGATCGAGGTCACGCCATGCTGCGAGGACGGGGCGAGGATCGGGTCCCACGTGGCCTGGCCGTCGAAGTGGGTGTGGATGTCGACAAAGCCGGGGGTCACGAGCAGTCCGCCGGCATCGATGGTGCGCCGAGCCTGACCGTTCACATTCGGGGCCACCTCGGTGATGACCCCGTCGGACACGGCGATGTCCGCCGGCCTCCCCGGGGCACCGGTGCCGTCGACGAGGTGGGCGTTGCGAACGACGAGATCGTGCATCCCGACATCTTTGTCGCCCGATCGACAAAGAGAAAGGGGAACCGAGACTTGAGTCACTTTCACTCAACTTTTGTCCCTCGGGTTGTCGTGTGGCCGAACCCCATCTAAGGTTGAGTGTTAGCCACTCAAGTTTGTGGCCCACTCAGTCAGGAGACCCCATGGCAAAGGCAGTCGGCATCGACCTCGGAACCACCAACTCCGTTGTCGCGGTTCTCGAAGCAGGCGACCCCGTCGTCATCCCCAACTCCGAAGGTGCCCGCACAACCCCATCGGTCGTGGCCTTCTCCAAGACCGGCGAGGTGCTGGTGGGTGAGGTCGCCAAGCGCCAGGCGATTACCAACCCCGACCGCACGTTCCGCTCGGTCAAGCGCCACATGGGCGAGGCCTGGAAGTCCGACGACATCGACGGCAAGCGCTACTCACCACAAGAGATCAGTGCCCGCACTCTGATGAAGTTGAAGCGTGACGCCGAGGCGTACCTCGGTGACACCGTGACTCAGGCGGTCATCACGGTGCCCGCGTACTTCGACGACGCACAGCGCACCGCCACCAAAGAGGCGGGAC
>SXZT01000140.1 GCA_005787785.1 Actinomycetota bacterium | reverse complement strand
GCAAAGCGCATGGGTGAGGTGCAGGTCGAGAGTTGCAAACAGCTTGCAGCCGCCCTGAGGGTTCCCCAGCTTCGCGGTTTCATCGATGAATCCGTCGATCTCTACGCGGTGTCGCACTGGGTGCAGGGGCTCTTCTTCAGTCGTTGTCTCGTCGAACTCGCCAACGACGACGCTTTTGGCAACAAATGGAACGACCTCACCAAGCAGGCCATTCTGGCGATGTTGTTCGGCCCCGAAGTCGGATTTTCCGTGCGCTGAGTTCTCCGGACCGCTGGTAACCTCTTCGTTTCCAGGCTCCCATCGTCTAGTGGCCTAGGACACCACCCTCTCAAGGTGGCGGCACGGGTTCAAATCCCGTTGGGAGTGCCAGCCGTTTTCGTCGTGTCCGCGACAGTCGGGCGTGTTCGTTACCATTACCTCGTACGGATTATTCGATCCAGGGGGTCGCAATGAAGCGTCGAACGATCGTGGCTTTCGCGGTGATGTCGGTGATCGGTGCGGTCGTGCCGGTTGCAACGGCGCGTGCCGCGGAGATTCCGGCGAGTCCGATGGACTTTCAGGTTTCCATCGCATCGGGCCAGATGGGTGCACAGCCGGACTGTGATCCATCGCCCGAGGAGATCGGCCCGAAGTTGATGGGTGGTGGAACCATCGAGATGAAGTGCACGATCGATGAGACGATGTCTGACGCCGAGAGCGGTGGCACGGTGTCGAACCCGACTCTTGCCGAGAGCGACGATGGTTTCAATGACGGTGTCATCAACCAGACGTGCGACATGGACCAAGAACTGCAGATGGTCATGTCGATCGGCATGGGGCAGAACAAGATGTCGAAGTTCAAGGGCAAGATGTTCCAGGCGTGCGCGTGGAAGATGGAGTTCACCGATGCCGAGTCGTCGACCCTGTCGGGCACGATGGAGATGAACGGCGTCATGGGCTCGGACGACGGCAGTGTCGCCGATGGAATGGTCACGATGACGATGGCCATGAAGGTTTACATGGTCGACGGCACGGGGATCTTCGAGGGATACACCGGAGGCGGCGAGTTCACCCGCACCGAGAGCATGGACATGATGGGTGGCGGCATGGGCGGTGCTCCCGGTGGTCCGAACGCCGGACCACCACAGGGCGGTCAGGCGCCATCGGGTGACACCACCGGCCCGCCCGCCGACGGATCGACCGGTCCAACGGGTCCGGTGCAGATGCCAAAGGAAGTGCTGGACCTCTGCGCAAAGAACAATTTGAACCCGTGCGACGAACAGAGCATTCAGAAGTTCTGTCAGAAGAACATGGCAGCATGCTCATCCATCATGAAACAGAGCGTCGGTTCCTTCGGGAAAGTCGCGGCATTCGCGACCTTGAATGCAGTGGTCCGAAAGTTCGCCGAGGACAACGCGATGACGATGCAACTGAAGAAGGGCGCCGGTGCAGTTCGGATTCTCTCGCCCGCCGCGCCAACCGGACAGCCGAAGTCACCCGCGGAGGTGACCGCGGCGTCGAAGATCGAGATCGTTGCCACCGAGGGTGCGAACTGTGCGGTGAAGACGAATCGCGGAAAGACGATCGCCGCGAAGGTGATCTCCTCGCCCGAACTCACGGTGCTCAAGCCGAAGGCCGGCGCCTACATCGGAGCAACCTCGATTCGTGCCGTCTGCAAGATCGGCGGCGCATCCGTCACGTCGAACGTCGTCAAGGTCAAAATCCGCAAATAGCGCCCGTGTTGTCCGTCGGGGCCGGCGTGTGCGCCTAGTCTCGAGCGCATGGTGACGACAAAAGACGTGAACGGTCCTCTCGGTTCGGTGGAGGCTGCAGATGCCGAGCGGGCGATTCGGCGGGCGATCCTGCTTTATTGCAAAGGCATCGACACATGCGATGCCGACACCGTCATGGAGGCGTTCCATTCGGACGCCACCACCGACTACGGCGCGGCGCAGGGCAAGGCCGCCGACTTCGCAAAGGGTGCAACGTCGAAATTGCGCGAATATGCAATTGCGACGAAGCATTTTCCGTCTGACTCGTTGATCACGTTCACATCGGCGACGACCGCGGACGTAGAAACGCAGATCATCGCATGGCATCGCTGCAGCAACGAGCGCGGTGAGTACCTCGAGAATTTTGCCGGTCGTTACTGGGACTCTTTCGAGTGTCGCGACGGTGACTGGCGCATCGCGCACCGTCGACTGACGCACGACTGGGACATCCTGCACACGGTCGAGCCCGCCTTTCCGGCGGGGCGCTACCACCCGTCGCCGCGGAAGTAAGCGCTTCCGGTGTCGGGGAGTCTCAGCACACTCGATTCGGTGATACTCGGCATCGTCGAGGGACTCACCGAGTACCTGCCCGTTTCTTCGACCGGCCATCTGGTCGTTGTGCAGAGGTGGCTCGGACTCGGAGATTCTGCGGGTCGCGATGCCGCCGATACGTTCGCGATCGCCATTCAGGTCGGGGCGATTCTGGCCGTGGTGCTGCTGTACCGCATACGTATTGGTTCGATGCTGAAGGGGATCGCCGGCCGTGACGCCGAAGGCAGGCGGGTGCTCGGGTTGCTCGTCACGTCGTTCGTGCCTGCTGCTGCGGTTGGTGCCGCGTTCGGGGACACGATCAAGGACGAACTGTTCTCGCCCGGCCCTGTCGTCATTGCGTGGGTTGTGGGTGGAGTGTTTCTTCTCTTGTGGAAGCCGCGGCGCGACGGCGCGACACTTACGCAATTGTCCGGTACGCACGCGGTGATCATCGGTTGCGCACAGGTGCTTGCTCTGTGGCCGGGGGTCAGTCGCAGCCTCGTCACGATCGCCGCAGCGGTGATGGTGGGACTTTCGTTGTCGGCCGCACTCGAATACAGTTTCCTCTTGGGGCTTGCGACGTTGTCCGCGGCAACGGTGTTCGACCTGGCGAAGAACGGCGGGCAATTGCTCGACGATTACGGCATTGCCCGACCGCTGCTCGGCGTCGTGATCGCCTTCGTCACGGCCGCGGTGGCCGTGCGATGGTTGGTTGGCTATCTCGCCGAACGACCGCTGTCGCACTTTGGGTGGTACCGCCTCGTGGCGGCTGCGGTCACCCTTGCCCTGTGGTCGACGCTGTCGTAGCGAGGGTGCGCTTCAGGAACTTGCCGAGCTGACGCGCAAGGTTCATGGTGCCACCGCGCGAGAGGTGCACCTTGTCACCCGAGAACCACGACGGGCGGTTGCCGGAGAGCCGATTCCAATCGAAGACGTCGAAGACGAGGTCACGCTTCGCCGCACGACGTAGTTCGGAATTGAACTGCGTCGCCTTGCCTTTCACGTTGCCCGCAATGCGGTAGGTGGCCCAGATCAGCTTCACCTTCTGGCGCTTGGCCTCACGCCGGAATTCGCCGAGGGACTCTTGCAGTGCGTTGGCCCGGTTCTCGTTGTAACCCGTTGCCACGACGACCGCGTCGGTGAATTCGCCCTTCGCATTGCGGAACTGTTGCAACGCGCTGAGCTCGACCTCGGGAATGCAGCCCCGCGTCAACAGTTTCTGGCAGGGTTGGCCGCGATAGATCACCGGAATGATGTCGTTGAGTTCGGCAAGAGCCTCGTCGGCGACCAGCAACATGGAAAACACCGAGTCACCGAGGATGAGTACGCGCGGCTTCCGGGATTTCTTTTCGGGTGTGGCTGCACCGGTCGGGGCGACCGAAACTGACAGCACCATCGTGGTTGCGAGAACAAAGGCGCCCGCGCGACGCAGGATCTCAGGTTTGCAACGGAATGACGACATCGGCGGCCTCTTCAAGATGCCTAATCCAAGCGTCTGATCCGGCCGGTTCCACGAGGGGCAGAACGACGAACTTGCTCGCGCCGACGGCGATGAAGTCCTTGATGCGTGCCACCAATTCGTCCCATCCGTTCGGGATGAGCACGCCCGGGTCGGCGAGATCGGGTCGACGCGCGCCGAGGCCGGCGGCGAGCGCCGCGGGAAGCGGGCCGAAGCGGTAGGGGATGAGAACGCCGAAATGTTCGTCTTCGATGCTGCGACCCAGTTCCGCGGCGTGGGTGTTGATCGTTTCCCATCCTGCGGCTGCCTCGTCGGGCATGACGAAACTCGGCAGCCAACCGTCGCTCATGCGTGCGACGCGCTTGAGTTCGCTCGGTGCGATTCCACCGAGCCACACATCGGGTGGTTGCTGTTTTGGCTTCGGCTCGACCCGCAGGCCGCTCAGCGTGAACCACTTGCCCTCGTGGTTCACCACATCGTCCATCCAGCATTTGCGCATGACGTCGAGCGCTTCGTCGAACATCTTTGCGCGCTCGCCACGTTCGACACCGAAAGCCTGCTGTTCGGCCGCGTCGGCGACGCCGAGGCCGAATGCGGGAAGGAGGCGGCCGTTCGACATGCGGTCGAGCGTGGCGAGTTGCTTGGCAAGAAGCACGGGGTTTCGACCCGGCAGCACCATCACACTCATGCCGAACTTCAACTTCTTCGTGCGGGCGGCGGCCACCGACATGGCCACCACGGGGTCGGGGCACTCCGACCCGATGCGTTCGCTCACCCACAGGCTGTCGTAGCGCAGATCTTCGAGGGCATCGACCACGTCGAGAAACGACGTGTCGTTGAGTTGTGTGCGCACTCCGAGTCCGTAACCTACGCGAATTTTCATGAAGTCACGCTCGCAATCACGTCGGCCGTTTCTTTCGTCTTCGACAGGAATGGTGAATGATCGGTGTCGAGTCGCACGATGTTGGCACAGCGCGCCCCCATGTGCTCTTGGTGACCGGGGTGCACCGAGCGATCGCGGGTGCAGACGACGTATGTGCTCGGAATCGTTCGCCATGGTGCGCCGCCGACGGCCTGGAGCATCGTCGCGAGCGGCTGCGGGCACAGACGTTCGAGTGCTGCCGAGACTGCCGCGGCGCTGCAGTCGCCGTAGAGCGCAGGTGCGGCCTTGGCCGGGTCGAGAGTCGACAGGCCCCCGTCGAGCGGGATCATCGCAGCACCCAAATCGACGGGCCCGCCCGATTCGTGTCGGGCGAGGTCCATGACACTTTCTCCGGTGTCGGGACAAAATGCCGCGAGGTAGACGAGGTGGGCGACCGTCGTCGAGTCATGCGCAAGCAGTCGATGAGCCGCTTCGGTGATGACCGCGCCGCCGTATGAGTGACCGACGAGGACCACGCGTCGATTCAGTGAGTTCACGACATCGACGACGTGTTGTGCATCGCCGTGCAGATCGGAGAAGGGAAGGGTCGAGGCGCCGTGACCCGGGAGGTCGATCGCGATCGAGGCGATGCCCCGGTTGTCGAGTTCCGCCTGCAGGGCCGCCCAGCACCACGCCCCGTGCCACGCGCCGTGAATGAGAACGATCAGCGGCTGGCTTTCCGATTTCTCGGGCGTTTCTGGCATGGTGGAGATCGTGCCACAGAACCTCGACCCCCTCTCGCAGTTCCGCCTCGACGGTCGTGTCGCTATCGTCACCGGCGCGTCATCGGGCCTCGGCGTTCGCTTCGCCCGTGTTCTTCACGCCGTCGGCGCGAAGGTCGTCATCGCTGCGCGCCGCGCCGACAGACTGGATGCGCTCGCCGCCGAATTGCCCGGATGTCTGCCGGTTGTCACCGACGTCGGTGTCGCTGCCGACCGCGAAAACCTTGTCAAGCGGGCCGAAGAGCATTTCGGTCGGGTTGACATCCTCGTGAACAACGCTGGCATCTCCCGAACGGGCGGGATCGAGGTCGAGTCGCTCGAAACTTTCGAGAATGTTCTTCAGGTGAACACCGTTGGCGCGTGGCATCTCATCAAGCTGGTGAGCGCCGGGATGCTCGAGCGAAAGACCGGTGTCGTGGTCAATGTTGCCTCAATGCTGGGCCTTGTCGGGGCGACGCCCGTCAAGCAGTCCAACTACGCGGCAAGCAAGGGTGCGGTCATCAACATGACCCGGGAACTGGCATTGCAGTTCGCCCGCAAGGGCGTGCGGGTGAATGCCATGTGTCCCGGCTGGTTCGAGACCGAAATGACGGCAGGCATGGAGTCCGACGAGGGCAGCCAGCGCTACATCAACGCGAATTCGCCGATCCCGCGCATGGGGCATGCCTCCGAACTCGACGGCGCACTCTTGTTTCTCGCGAGTGACGCCTCGTCCTTCATGACCGGCCAGACACTTGTCGTTGATGGCGGCTGGACGGCGCGCTGATCAAACGTCGGGGTGACGTTGCGCCCACGGCGCAGCTTGCTCCAGTTGCGACGAGATGCGGATGAGGACGTCTTCGCGGGCGTAAGCGGCGACGAGTTGCACGCCGATGGGAAGACCCGCCGCATTCCAGTGCATGGGAAGGCTGATTGCCGGCTGGCCTGTGGTGTTGAACTGTGAGGTGAACGACACCCAATCAGCGGAGATGCGTCCCGTCGCCCCGGGATCGGCGGGATCGTTGCGCGACGTGCCGACGGGAAGTGGCGGGGCAGAGGTTGTCGGTGTGAGGAGGAGGTCCCAGCCGTCTTCCCACCACTGCGCAACCTTGCGCCTGAAAGTTCCGGCGGCATTGGTTGCGAGGGCGTAGTCGAGCGCCGACAGCTTGCTTGCGTAGTCGGCCATCGACCAGTTCATCAGTTCGACGTCGTCGACGGTGACCGGACGTCCGAGAAGAACGGCAAGTCCGTC
>SXZT01000139.1 GCA_005787785.1 Actinomycetota bacterium | reverse complement strand
CGCAGGTCCGCACGAAGCGGGCGGCCTTTTCCGAGCTTTCGATGTCGAGAACACCTGCGAATTCCATCGGCTGGTTGCCGACGACACCGACGACCTGGCCGTTCAGACGCGAGAAACCACAGGTGATGCTCTTGGCCCAGTACGGGAAGTATTCGAAGTACTCGCCGTCGTCGACGACCTCGCGAATCACCTTCTTCATGTCATAGGGCTGGTTCGGCGACGGGGGCAGGATGTCGCGCAGCATCGGGCATTCGCGGTTCGGGTCGTCGCCCGACTCGACGGTCGGTTGAGCCTCGAGGTTGTTCTGCGGAAGGAACGAGAGCAGGTAGCGCAAGTCGTCGAGGCAGGCCTTTTCGTCCTGTGAAACGAATGTTGCGACGCCCGATTTCGATGCATGGCTCATTGCGCCACCCAACTGCTCGAGGGTGACGTCTTCGCCGGTCACCGTCTTGACGACGTCGGGGCCGGTGATGAACATGTGGCTGCTCTCACGCACCATGAAGCTGAAGTCGGTCATTGCGGGCGAGTACACGGCACCGCCGGCGCAAGGGCCAAGGATGACCGAGATCTGTGGAACGACACCCGATGACAGCACGTTGCGGTAGAAGATGCCGCCGTAGCTGGCAAGCGAGACGACGCCTTCCTGGATGCGCGCACCGGCGCCGTCGTTCAGGCCGACGACCGGGGCGCCGACCTTCAAGGCAAGGTCCATGAGCTTGTGGATTTTTTCGGCGAAGACCTCGCCGAGCGCACCGCCGAACACGGTGAAGTCCTGGGAGAACACGAACACCTTGCGGCCTTCGACCGTTCCCCAACCGGTGATGACGCCGTCGGTGTAGGGGCGCTCTTCGAGGCCGGCCGCATGGGCGCGATGGCGGGCGAGGAGGTCGAGTTCCTGAAACGAGCCCGGGTCGAGGAAGTAGTCGATGCGCTCGCGGGCGAGCATCTTGCCCTTTTCGTGCTGGCGTTCGACCGAGCGGGGCGATCCGGCGTTGTAGGCCTCGTGCTTGCGCTGCCGGAGGTCCTCGATTTTCGCATGCATGGGGTTGTCGCTCACCCGCGAGACGCTACTAGCCAGTCGTTGCAGGGGGTGAAGTCGTCTGGGTTGGGGGCGTCGTTGTTTCGGCCACCGGGGCAAGCGTCGTCACGGGGGCGACGGGCGGGGCCGTCGACGGGCTGGTGACGCCGGGTGGCAGCGACGAGGTGGTGGTGGCCGCGGGGTCGCTGAGTGTGAAGGCACTCGACAGCGGCTCGAGGTCTCCGGTCGTGGTCGTACCCGAGATTTCGACGCTCCACTCGCCGGGTGCGGCGAGTGTGAAGTTGCCCGCGTCGCCGAGAAGTGCTGCACCGCGGCGTGTGAGCGGCACATCGATGAGGTATCCGTCGTAGCCCGGAGCTTTCGGCGTCATGCGCACGGTGAATTCCTGGATGCGACGCGGTTCGAAAAGTTCGATGAGGATCTGGTTCTGGCCCGTCGTTGCGGGACTGACCGAGAAGCGCACGCGGAAGCGATCGTTTTTCAGCTCTTCGCTGAACGCGTAGCGCGGGCCGTTGTCGCGCGGCGCTTCGTAGAAGTGGATCGGCGTCGTTGCCATCATCCACGACGTGAGGGCGAGCACCACGACACCGGCCGTTGCTTCGGTGCCGACCGCGCGTCGCAAGTGCGCGGCCACGCGTTCGTCGAGGGCAGGGACGCGCTGCATACGCGTCAGCACGAACTGGCGCGTCACCCATGTTGCGTACGCCATGAATCCGACGACGAGAATCTTCAGCGTGACGAGACGGCCGTGCTGGCTGGTGACGAGGCTGAAGCCGTCGAATCGGTAGGTGGCAACGACGCCGGTGACGATTGCGAGAGGCATGGCGCGCGTTGCAATGCGTCCGAATCCACGAACCGCCTGTACGAGATCGACATCACCCGGGCCGATGAGCACGACGCGTGCGAGAAGCACGAGACCACCGAACCACGCTGACACGGCGACCATGTGCAGAACCCCGGATGCGTAGCCGAGCGGTGGAAGTCGCCCACCGGTGCGGTCGAAGCCGTAGGTGATGGCGAGAGCGGCGATGATGCCGACGCTCATCAACTGAGTGCCCGGGTCGAGAATGTGCTGCGGGTTCCACACGGCCCAGATGGTGAAGAGCGAGATGAGAACGCGGAAGAGCAACGCTTTTCCGGGCAACGTGTCCCAGAGGTCGCGCCACGTGTTCGGGCTGATCGAGGCGGTGACGCCCTTGCCCGTGTACTGCGCGGTCGTGTAGATCGCGACAAGCACGAGCGCGGCGATGTTCAGGATGACGACGAATCGCAGAAAGCGTCGGCAGACCGCGTATTCGACACCCTCGGGCCACGCGAAGAGAATGAGGATGACGCCACCGACGAGTGTTGCGGAGAAGATGTAGGAGAGCAGTCGGAAGAGGCCGAGCGGGCCACCGACGCGCGGGGACTTGTCGACAACGGGATTCCCGTCACCGGGTGTCACGGGTGCCGGAAGAGTCGTTCCGGTCGGCAGCACAGTCGAAGTTGTCGCTGCGGCGATGGACGAGGTGAAACTGAAAGCACCGCTGCTGCCGTCGGGGAGTGCCCAACTGACGACGCACGCACCCGCAGCGGGCACCTGGGTGAGGGGCGCACTCACGGTTTTCAGGTCGGTACCGAGTTGCGCCGCGCCAAGGCTGACGATGTTCCCGTCGCACACGAGCGACAGCCCCATTTGGTTGACATCGTTCGGGTTGGCGAGCGGATTGCTGAAGACGAGTTGAAGCTGCGTGGGGGCGACGGTCACGTTCTCGCTCGGCGCAGGGTTGGACGATGACAGGGTGTTGTCGCCCACCGCGTCTGCGGTGCCGGCCGACAGCAGCGCACCCCAGAGTCCGAAGAGAAACCCGATGACGACGGAGGCAAAAACCGACGATCGGACACGGCGACGGACACGGAACATGGCGCTCTGCACGGTAGTCAATTCAGTGCGGGCGACGGGCCACGCCGCACCCGATCGGTAGGCTCGGTCCGTGGCCGTGCAATCGCTATACCGTCGTTACCGGCCCCGTCGGTTCAGCGAACTGCGCGGCCAGGACCACGTCGTGCGCGCATTGCGCAATTCGGTCATCAACCAGCGCGAGGGTCAGGCGTATCTGTTCTCGGGGCCGCGCGGCACGGGCAAAACCTCGACCGCTCGCATTCTCGCCAAGGTGCTGAACTGCGAATCACCCGTTGATGGAGAACCGTGCTGTGCGTGTGCATCATGTCTGGCGGTCGAGGCCGGCACCAGCTACGACGTCATCGAACTCGACGCAGCCAGCAACAACGGTGTCGAAGCCGTGCGTGACCTCATCGACAGAGCGGGTCTGGGGAGCCCCGGGCGCCACCGCGTGTTCATCCTCGACGAAGTCCACATGTTGTCGAAACCCGCCGAGGCCGCGTTGTTGAAGACCCTGGAAGAGCCTCCGTCGCATGTCGTCTTCGTTCTTGCCACCACCGACCCGCAAAAGGTCAGTGAGACCATCCGCAGCCGTACCCAGCACCTGCAGTTCCACCTGCTGCCGATGCACGATTTGGCCGAGCACGTGCGCTTCGTCGTTGCCGACGCGGGTCTTGAAGTCACTGATGCGGCAATCGAGCAGGTTCTCGTTCAGGGTGGGGGAAGTGCGCGTGACACGTTGTCCGCGCTCGAGCTTGTCGTTGCGGCGGGAGGTGTCGCTCAAGATTCGGTCGATCTCGACGAGTTCATAGAAGCGATCATCGACGGTGACCCCGCTCGCGCTCTTGCGGCGGTCGCTTTCGCGGCGCAGCAGGGTCGCGACCCCCGCACGCTCGGTGACCAACTCGTACGCCACCTGCGCGAGGCGTTTCTCACGCAGATGGCACCCGAACTTGTGCAACTTCCCGTCGAACGCGCGGAACAGGTGGGCGCCTGGGCGCAGCGCATGGGCAACGGTTCGATCGTGCGATCGATGGAGGCCATCGGTGACACGCTGATCGAGATGCGCCATGCGCCCGACGCGCGGCTCTTGCTCGAAGTGTCGTTGATGAAACTGTGCAGCCTCGGCGACTCGGGCGACGTGGCGGGCCTCGTCGCGCGCATCGAACGACTCGAACGCGCGGTTGCCACCGGTGTGACGGCCACGCCCGCGGCACCGCCGCCGCCAGTCGACCCCACCACGGGTCGCGCGAAGTTGGGCGGAGCCGCACGGCCCGCCAGCGACACGCCGCGTGCTGCACCCGAGCCGAAGTTGGTGAAGCCCGCTGCGTCGAAGGCAACGCAAGAAGTTGCACCGACACCGACGTCGGTGCCCGCACCGGTTGCGGCGAACGCCTCGGAGAGTCCGGCTGAACTGTGGCCACAGGTGTTGACATCGCTCAAGCCCTTGGTGCGTGCGCTCTACAGCGCGTGCAGCGTGTCGTCACCGACACCCGACACGGTTGTGCTCAGTGCTCCGAATGCGGTGCACCAGGCGAAATGCAACGAACACGCGGCCACTGTTGCTGCCGCGTTCGAAAAGTTGACCGGCCGCGAGGTGGGTTTGAACGTCGACGTGGGCGATGCGCCAAAAGATCGATCTGCTGCCGCGCCTCGCGCGGCGCGAGCGAAGGTTGCAAGCGACGAGATTCCCCACGACGACATCGATCCGTCCGAGTTGTCCGACATGCCTGTCGTCCCGGTCGAAAGCGCGCTCGATCGCATCAGCCGCAGTTTTCCCGGTTCGAAGGTGATCGACGAGGGTGGTGCCAAGTGAGTGCGTACACCGCACCGGTGCAGGCACTCATCGACGAACTCGGGAGGCTTCCGGGAGTCGGCCCGAAGTCGGCACAGCGCATCGCGCTCCACCTGCTGAAAGCAGACAACAACGATGTTGCCCGCTTGGCCGAGGCCATCGTCATTGCGAAAAAGCGCGTGCGGTTTTGTGAGCGCTGTTTCAACATCGCCGACGAGAACCTGTGCCCCATTTGTACGGACACACGTCGCGAAGGGTCGACACTGTGTGTCGTCGAAGATGCGCGCGACATCATCGCCATCGAAAAGACGGGTGTATTCCGAGGCCGCTATCACGTGTTGCTTGGTGCAATCAGCCCGATGGATGGCATCGGACCCGAACAACTGAAGATCCGCGAATTACTCACGCGTCTCGAGCCCGAGGCCGTGCGCGAGGTGATCATGTGCACGAACCCCACGATCGAAGGCGATGTCACCGCGATGTACCTTGCGCGCGCTTTGAGCACTCTTGACATCAAGGTCACACGCATCGGCACAGGACTACCGGTGGGTGGTGACCTTGAATACGCCGACGAGCTCACGCTCGGACGCGCACTCGAGGGTCGCCGCGAAATACGTGACTAGTGCCACAACGGTTCTCCCGTCGGTGAGTCCGTGGGCGTCCGCGACCTGTAGGTTGGGTAGATGACGGATCTTGCCGGGAAAGTTGACCAGCCAGCATTGATCGACGTCGTGCGCGGTCTCCCCGAGGGGTGTTACCGGCGTTCGACCTCGCGGGGCCTTCTGTACGTCGCGCGCGATGCTGCGGTCTACGTGGTCTTGCTGTTCGCGCTGATCACCGTCGACGCCTGGTGGGCTGTGCCGTTCCTGTGGTTGGCGACGGGTCTGTGCATCAGTGGCATTTTCGTCATCGGTCATGACGCGTCGCACAACGCGTTGTTCGACTCGAAACGGCTCAATGCGTTCGTGGCCAAGTTGGCTCTGTTGCCGTCGGCTCACGTGGAGTCCGCCTGGGATTTCGGCCACAACCGTGTTCACCACGGCCACACCGTGAAGCAGGGGATGGACTTCGTGTGGCACCCGGCGACCAACGAAGAGTGGTCGACGATGGGTCGTTTCGCACGTTTGCGCCACCGCTTCGAATGGTCGTGGCTCGGCGCGGGCTTCTACTACGGACGCAACGTGTGGTGGAACAAGATGATGCGCTTCAGCACCGAGGGCAAACTCGGCGGAACCATCGCACGTGAGCGTCGGGTGATGTTGCTACTGCTTGCGATCGCTGCGGGCGCGGTGGGCTACGCGGGGTGGATGGCGCACGGCAGCGTCGTCGGAGTGACGTGGATGATCGTGAAGGTCGCCGTCGTTCCGTGGCTGTTCTTCACCTGGATGATCGGCTTCGTTGTCTACGTGCAGCACGTCAACAACGACATTCGTTGGTATCCGCGGCGCGAGTGGACGAAGTTCCGTGGCCAAATGGAAGGCACGACGAATCTGCGGATCCCGCGGGTATTCAACTTCTTTCTTCACAACATCTTCGTTCATGTTCCACACCACGTCGACATGCGCATTCCGTTCTACCGACTGCCACATGCGATGCGGTCGATCGAGTCTGGATTCCCGGGCGTTGCCATCACCAAGAAGTTGCGACTGCGCGACTACCTGTCGACGACCGCGGGTTGCAAGTTGTACGACTTCGATGCGGGCAAGTGGTCGCGTTACCCGACGAAGACCGCCGCTTAGTACCGCTACCGATCGGAGACGCCGCGCGTGGCGATTGGTGACGCCGGATAGATGCTGCGTTGTCCGCCGGCGGTGACCGCGACGATGCAGACGATGACGTAAGCCGGCAGCCCGTTCCAACCGAACAACTCGACGCCGATCACCGTGCAGGCGAGCGGAGTCTTAGATGCGGCGGCTAACACGGCGACGAGGCCGAGCGCGGCGAACAACGGCACCGACGCATCAGTGACACGCGCGAACTGCGCACCCGCAAGTGCACCTATCACGAAGAGTGGCAGCATTTCTCCGCCGACGAATCCGCTACCGAGCGAAACCGCGGTGAAGACCATTTTCCACAGGAAGGCGACCCCGCCGATGCCCAACGCTCCGGCCAGCGCGATGTCGACGAGGTCGAACGAGCCACCGAGATAGAGGCGCGAGTCGGCGAGCGCAACGAGACCGAGCACGCACAGGCCGCCGATGAGTGGACGGGCCGGGGGCCAGGGAATCGTGCGTGCGAACGCATCTCCCGCGATGTGCTCGAGAGCCATGAACGCCCCGGCGACGAGACCAAAAAAGATTCCCGCGACGAAGTAACGCCACAGATGCGACCAGTCGAGGTTCAGGGCATCGGTATGGAACGGGTGGTGGTGCTCGATACCGACGGCCCGGGCGGTGAAAAAGGCGATGATGCTCGATGCAAGGGCAGATGGCAGAACCGAGACGTGGCGGTACGACTCGCGCTGAACTTCGACGGCGAACAACCCGCCCGCGGCAGGAACCCCGAACAGTCCACCGAATGCCGCAGCGACGGCGCACACGAGCAGTCCGGTACGCGTGTGGCGGTCGATATGGAAGCGCCGGGCGGTTTCGTCGGTGATGCTGGCGACGATCTGCACCGCCGCGCCTTCGCGACCGACGCTGGCGCCGACGAGGTGCGATGCAATGCTGCCCGACCAGATCATTGGCGCCATCCGCGCGGGCACTTCACCGTCGGGAACATGCGCGGCATCGAGCACGAGGCTCGTCCCACCCGCGATCGGTTGGCCGAAGCGGTGGTAGAGCAAACCGAGGGCGAGGCCTCCGACGGGCAACAGCCACACAAGCCAGTCGAGGTCGGTGCGTGTCGTCGTCGCCCAGTTCAACGACCCGAGGAAGAGTGCGGCGAGAAGACCACCGACAGCGCCGATCAACCCGGCGCCGATAAAACGGACGAGCAGTGTCCTAGAGCGAGCGGACAATGATCGCGTCGCCCTGACCGCCGCCACCGCACAGTGCGGCTGCACCCATGCCGCCGCCCCGACGACGCAGTTCGTGGAGAAGGTGCAGGGTGATGCGGTTGCCGCTCATGCCGATGGGGTGGCCGAGCGCGATTGCCCCACCGTTCACATTGGTGATCTCATCGGTGATACCGAGTTCCTTCATTGACGCGATGCCGACTGCGGCGAACGCCTCGTTCAGTTCGAAGAGATCGAGGTCGGAGATCTTCTTGCCGATCTTTCCGAGTGCCGTCTGGATCGCGCGGCTGGGCTGATGGAGAAGCGAGATGCTGTCGGGTCCGGCAACGAGACCGTAGGACAGCACTTCGCCGAGCGGAGTGACGCCGCATGCATCGGCGGCTTTCCTGCTCATCACGATTACTGCGCTGCCACCATCGCTGATCTGGGATGCATTGCCCGCGGTGATCGAGCCCTCTTTCACGAAGGCGGGTTTGAGAGCGGCGAGTGATTCGCCGGTAGTGCCGGGGCGCACACCCTCGTCGGTGTCGAACATGAGGGGATCACCCTTGCGTTGCGGAATTGCGACGGGAACGATCTCCTCGCTCAGGCGACCCTCTTTGATCGCATTTGCGGCGCGTTCGTGGCTCTTCGCGGCGAAGTCGTCCTGTGCGACGCGACCGATGCCGCCCGCGTTGTACTTCTCGGTGCCCTCACCCATGAGGCAGGCGTCGAAGGCGCACCACAGACCGTCCTTGATGATCGCGTCGGCGAGTTCCGTGTTTCCGTAACGGAAACCACCACGTGCACCGCCGGCGATGTAGGGAGCCCCCGTCATGGATTCCATTCCACCTGCAACGACGATGTCGGCATCGCCCGCCTGGATCATCTGGTCGGCAAGATAGATGGTGTTGATTCCCGAGAGACACACCTTGTTGATGTTGACCGCGGGTACGTAGAGGGGAATTCCGGCCTTGACAGCGGCCTGACGTGCGGGCACCTGCCCCTGGCCCGCCATCAACACCTGTCCCATCATCACGTGGTCGACCTGATCGGGCTTCACGTTCGCGCGCGACAGAGCCTCGGCGATGGCGATGGCTCCGAGCTCGGCGGCGCTGAACCCGGCGAGGGCTCCGCTCATCTTTCCGATTGGCGTGCGCGCTCCGGCAACAATGTATGAACCTGGCATGTTCCCGATAATAGGCCTTTCCTGCCAAGGCGACCGTACCCGTGGGTAACCTCTCGGAATGGCTGAAAGCACGATGGCTGAAGTCCGTGACGCGATCCTCGCGGGTGCCGATTCGGCGACGATCGCAAAATTGCCGATCCCGGAGTCGTACCGCGGTGCACACCTCTTGAAGTCGGAAACATCGATGTTCGACGGAATGGCGTCGAACGACAAGGACCCGCGCAAGAGCCTGCATGTCGGCGACGTGCCAACACCCGAACTGGCACCCGACGAGGTGTACGTCGCGGTGATGGCGTCGTCGATCAACTTCAACACCGTGTGGAGCAGCATCTTCGAACCCGTGTCGAGTTTCGGACCGATGCGGCGGCTCGCCCGTGAAAGCGAGTGGGCAAAGCGCCACGACCGCGATTACCAGGTGGTCGGTAGTGATGCGTCGGGTGTCGTGCTGCGCGTCGGCGCTGCCGTGCGCAACTGGAAGCCGGGCGACCATGTCACCGTTCATTGCAACCACGTCGATGATCAGGACCAATCGGCGCACAACGACTCGATGATGGCGGCGAACCAACGGATCTGGGGATACGAAACCAATTTCGGTGGACTTGCCGACTTGTCGGTGGTGAAGGCGAACCAGTTGATGCCCAAGCCGACCCACTTGTCGTGGGAGGAAGCGGCCGTCAGCGCTTTGTGCAACTCCACGAGCTACCGCATGCTCGTGTCCAAGAACGGCGCGCAGATGAAGCAGGGTGACGTCGTTCTCATCTGGGGTGCCACCGGCGGCATCGGTGCCTACGCCGTGCAGTACGTGTTGAATGGCGGAGGTATTCCCGTCGGGGTCGTCAGTTCACCCGACAAGGCGAAGATCCTCCACGAGATGGGATGTGAGGCGGTCATCGACCGCAAGTCGGCGAATTACAAATTTTTCGATGACAACAACAACCACGACGAAAAGGAATGGCGTCGCCTTGGCTCCGACATCCGCGATCTCGTCGGTGAAGACCCGGACATCGTGTTCGAACACCCCGGTCGTTCAACGTTCGGTGCGTCAATGTACGTCGCGAAGCGTGGTGGCACGGTCGTCACGTGTGCCGCGACGAGTGGCTTCATGATGGAGTTCGACAACCGTCATTTCTGGATGCGGCTCAAGCGTCTGGTCGGCAGCCACTTCGCGAACTACCGCGAGGCATGGGAGGCCAACCGCCTGATCGCCAAGGGAATGATCCATCCCGTCATGTCGCAGGTCTTCGACCTGAACCACGTGGGCGAAGCCGCCCATCAGGTGCACCACAACATGCACGAGGGCAAGCTGGGCGTGCTGTGCCTGGCGCCCGAGGCAGGCCTTGGCATCGACGATCCGTCCCTGCGGGCGAAGGCCGGCGAGGCGAATATCAACATGTTTCGCCGTTAGGCGAAGCAAAATGGGACGATAGAGCCATGTTGCTGACTGAAATCGATCACGTTGCCATCGCTGTTCGCGACCTCGAGGCGGCCATCGGCTACTACCGCCGCGCCTTTGGTGCGGAGGTCGAACACCGCGAAGTCGTGGAAAGCGACGGTGTCGAAGAAGCGCTGCTGAAAGTTGCCGAAAGCTACGTGCAGTTGATCACGCCCACGCGTGAGGATTCGCCCGTTGCCAAGGCGATCGAGAAGCGCGGTGAAGGTCTCCATCACATCGGGTACCGCGTCGCAGATTGCGGGAAGGCGCTCGAAGCGATGATCGCGGCCGGTGCCCAGCCGATCGACAAGGCACCGCGCCCCGGCAGTCGTGGGACGACCGTCGCCTTCATTCACCCCAAGGGTTCTTTCGGCACGCTCATCGAACTGGTGCAGGAGTAGGCCACGCCGTACGTCGTTGCGCTCCTCGGTCTCGCGGCCGGCTACTGGGTGGTTGAAGCCGTCCAGAAGAACCTGCGACGCATCCGCAAATACACGCTGAACATCGGTCTGCCCCAAACCGTGGCGATCGCCACGTGGACGGCGGTCGGTGCCTTGCTCCTTCACCGTGAAGCGACGCGCGCGCTTCTCACCATCGCTGCCATCGCGGTGTTCACCGGGCTGTTGGCTCTGTCGATCATCGATGCCTACACCCATCGCGTGCCGCGCTACGTGACGGGGCTCATGATCGTCGTCGGTGTTCCCGCGATCGTTCTCGACGCCGTGTGGCACTGGGATCCGACGGAGCTCCTTCGCGGCCTCGCCGGTGCCGTCGCATTGTTCGCGTTGTATTCGCTGATCTCGGTGGTGTCGCGCGGTGGCTTCGGCAAGGGTGACGTGATGCTCGCACCCTCGGTCGGGTTGCTGCTCGCCTACCAGGGCTGGGACGTTCTCATTCGTGGGACGGTGTACACGTTCGTCCTTGCAGGAATCGTGAGCGCCGTGTTGATGGCGATGCGCGCCCTCGACCGTCGCGACCACATCGCCTTCGTGCCCTACATCGCCGTGGGCGCTTTCATTTCTTTCCTCGTTTAGGCCCTCGCTGTCAGCGGTCTAGGCTCGGTCCATGAGCCTCATCGAAGACCGTCTCGCCATCGGCGACGTCATCATCCGTTACGCGGATGCCATCGACCAGTGCGACTACGACCGTTACTGCACCTGCTTCACCGATGACGTGGAAGTCGCCGGATTCAGCGCCGGGTCGATCAAGGGTCTTGCCGAGTACCGCGAATGGGTGTCGGCGGCGCGCAACAAGTACGGTCGTACGCAACACATGATCGGCAACATCCAGGTCGCTGTGAACGGTGATACCGGAACGTTGCGCAGTTACGTCCAGGCGACGCACGAACTGCCGAGCGACCCCGACCACCTTTTTGTTTTGTGGGCCGCATACAACGACGAAATGATCCGCACGAAGGATGGCTGGAAGATCAAACGCCACGAATTGGAACGTCTGATCAACGTGAAAAAGGTTCCGATCACCTCGTTGTGATGCGTGTTCATCTGGTCGACGGGACGTACGAGCTGTACCGGCAGCACTACGGCCAGGCAGTGCGGCACAGTGAACCGCCACCTCTGGCGGCAACGATCGGGGTGTTGTCGTCGACGCTGCAGCTGATTTCTGACGGCGCGACACACGTCGGTGTGGCCACCGACCACGTGATCGAGAGTTTCCGCAACGAGTTGTACGACGGTTACAAGACGAGTGAGGGGATGGAGCCCGTTCTCCTGCACCAAATCCCTTTGCTCGAAGACGCATTGCGCGCCCTGGGTGTCACCGTGTGGGCGATGGAAGAGTACGAAGCCGACGACGCGTTGGGAAGCGCGGCGCGTGTGGCGGCAGGCGACAAGCGAGTGAAGCAGGTCTTGATGCTGTCGCCCGACAAGGATCTCGGCCAGTGCGTCGTGGGCAAGCGCGTCGTGCAGTTCGACAGACGGAACAACGCCATCATCGACGACGCGGCGATCCGCGAGAAGTTCGGGGTGGGGCCCGAGTCGATCGCTGACTATCTCGGCTTGGTGGGTGACACGTCCGATGGGTTTCCCGGGTTGCAGGGTTGGGGCGCCAAGAGCGCGTCGACGGTGTTGGCGAAATGGAAGACGATCGAGGCGATTCCCGATGATGAAACGAAGTGGGGCGTTCAGGTTCGCGGCGCGGCAAAACTGGCCGCAACGTTGCGCGACAATCGCGAGGCTGCCGCTTTGTTCAAGCGCATTGCAACGATCGTCACCGACGTTCCTGTCGGGAGTGTCGACGAGTGGCGCTGGTCGGGGCCGACGAGCGACTTTGCGGACCTCGCAAACGAAATGGGTCAGCCGAATCTGTCGAAGAAGGCAGACGCGCTTGGCGGTCGTATCAACTCCCGAGGTAACGACTGAGGTGACGGCCAGGCGATCTGCGGCACACGCCTGATCCGGTGGAGGCTGCTGCGTTCCCGCCCTGACCTGGTTGACCGGGCCGACGTTGCACAGGACCCGACCGCCACCTCACTTGCTGCTGGGTTCAGGCTATAGGTGGATAGCCTGCGACACTCGATACAAGTATCCGGAAGAGTGCGAGAGCGGCCGAATCGGCAGCATTGGAAATGCTGTGACCTCGCAAGGGGTCCGTGGGTTCAAATCCCACCTCTTCCGCCAGAAAATTCAGACGTTGTTGAACTCGGCGAGCAGCTCGTTGCGGTAACTGTGCGTGGAATCGAAGCGCGCCAGGAGATACGGCCCCGAGAGCATCCGATCGTGTTTTGGTTTTTGTCCTGCCGACAGACACGAGGGTAGGCATTCGATGTTTGCCCAGTAGGGCGGAGTCACGAAAAGCGGAATCGAGTAACGATCGGTTTGGCGTGGGTTGATCACGCGGTGGGGATTCGACACCCATCGGTCGTTCGTCCAAATTGCCATCAGATCCCCGATGTTCACCACGAGGTGGTCTTCGGGAATTGAAACATCGATCCACTTGCCGCCACGCTTCATCACCTGCAGACCACCGACGCCGTCGTCGGACAACAAGGTGATCGACCCGTAGTCGGTGTGTGCTCCACAGCCCATCTGTCCTGCGATCGGCGCGACGGTCTCCTGCTTCGGGTAGTGGATGAGGCGCAGGTTGTAGATCGTCTCGCCGAGGGACATGAAATGTTCGAGTGGCAGATCGAGCGCAACGGCCATCGCACGCATCATTCGCTCGGCGGCATCGACTGCTTCGGTGAAGTAGGCGTCGTAGGCGGCCCTGAAACCCGGCGTCGTGGGAAGTTGGTTCGGCCCATGAAGTGGAGTGCCTTTCAGCACCTCCGGATGATCGGCAGCGTGGTCGATACCGGTGTCGAGGGTTTCCTTCAGGTCGCCGGCCATCGTGTTCTTGTCGTCGAGGGTTTCGGTGGCGATGCCCACGTATCCGCGATGGCAATTCGACTTTCCGATCGCGATCGCGTTCTTTGTCTCGACGGGTTCGTCGAAGAACGCGCGCGAGGCTGCGAGCATCGCAGCCTTGGTGGCAGGCGAAACACCGTGGTTCTTGGCGAGGATGAAACCCGTCTGGCGGAAGGTCTCGTCGAGCAAGCGAGCCTCTTCACGGGCGTCTTTGGAGATTCCGCGCCCTCTTGCGAACGACGCCAAATCGATGGTGGGAAGCGACTTGCCCATGACCGAAACGTAACACCGGCTGAGTCTTGACTACATTGCCCGAGGTGGCAGCAAACGAAATGTCAAGTGCCGAGCTCGCAGCCGACGAGCAAGCGATGCGTGACGCATTGGGCGAGGCGAAGATGGCGCCCGCACACGGCGATGTTCCGGTCGGCGCCGTGGTGGTTCACGACGGCGAGATCATCGCCTCGCGCCACAATGAACGAGAAAAGTCCGGCGACCCCACGGCACATGCCGAGGTGCTTGCTCTGCAAGACGCCGCCGCGCGCCTCGGCCGTTGGAGACTCGACGACTGCACCCAGTACGTCACGCGCGAACCCTGCGTGATGTGCGCGGGTGCACTGCTGAACGCCCGCATCGGCCGCCTGGTTTTTGGTGCCGCCGATCTGAAGGCCGGTGCCACCTCGAGTCTCTACAACGTGTGCGCCGATCCGCGTCTCAACCACAATCCGCCGTTCCGCCACGGCGTTCTCGCTGCCGAGTGCTCGGCACTGCTGTCCGATTTCTTTGCCGAACGCCGATAGCGTTCCCGAACGGAAGGGTGCCAGAGCGGCCGAATGGGACGGTCTCGAAAACCGTTGTGGGTTTGTGCCCACCGTGGGTTCAAATCCCACCTCTTCCGCCAGAAAGCCCGCCGACAGGCGGGCTTTTTTCATGCACAGGTGGATTCCTGCTCCGGAATCTCGAACTCGACGAGATAGGCGTCGACGCGGTCGGTGACGCACTCGCTGGTGCCGTAACCGGTGTGTTGGTCTTCCGTGACGACAATCAGTCGGCCGTCGGTGAGGGCGGCGGCCATCTTGCGTGAGGACTCAAGCGGTGTGGCGGCATCACCCGTTGTTCCGACAACGACGATGGGCCCGGAACCGATGTTCGAAACGGGCGACTTTGGCTTCGACCTCACCGGCCAGAGGGCGCAGTTGAAGCCGATCGCGAAGAACCCGCCGAGGCGAGGTGCGATTGCCTCGAACTCGGGCAGTTGGGCCTCGACGTCGTCGACTGTTTCGCCGCCGTTGTCGTCCAGACAGCTGATGGCGATGAAGGCTTCGAGAAGGTTGTCGTAACTTCCGTCGGGTTGTCGCTGGTAGTAGTCGTCGTAGAGAGCGAGGAGTCCGGTCCCGTCGGCGATGGGCTTCTTCGTTGCATCGGCGATTGCCTCGGCGAGCGTCGGCCACAGGGAGGACGAGTACATCGCGTCGACGACCGCGGTGTAGGCAACTGTCGAGGTGACGAGGGTCCGCTTGTCATTAACGAACAGGGGATCACGTTCGGTGCGGCGAATCATTTCGTCGAACAGTGCGGCGGGATCACCACTGTTGTAGGCGGCGCACGTCTTGCGGGTCGCACAGTCGGCGAAGAAAGCGTTCAGTTCCCGCTCGAATCCGGCGGCTTGGTCGAGACCGGCCTGAATATACGATGCATTGGGGTCGCTCGCGCCGTCGAATACCGCTGCGCGCACGGAGTCGGGGAAGAAGTTTGCCCACGTCGCACCGAGTTCGCTTCCGTAGGAGAATCCGAAGTACGAGATCTTCTCGTAACCGAGCGCGCGACGCAGCGTATCGATGTCGCGGGCACTCGCGATGGTCGAGATGTAGGGCAGGATCTCGCCACTCTTGGTTTTGCAAGCATCGTTGAAGGCCTGCGCGTCGTCAATCAGCCGTTCACGTTCTCCGGGCGAGTCGTACGTGACGTCGGCGGAGAAGTAAGGGTCGACCTCATCGACGCAGTCGACGAACGGTTCGGAAGCGCCCGTGCCGCGTGGATCGAATGCAACAATGTCGAAGTTGTCGAGCAACTTCTGTGAGAAATAGAACTCGGCCTCCATGGCCATCGATGCGCTTTCGGCACCGGGGCCGCCGCGGTTGACGAAGAGTGGTCCAACCGAAGGCGTCTTCCCGGCGGGCCGCATGCGGACGGGGAGGGTGAACGAACCAAGTGACGGGTTCTCGTATTCGTACGGCACCTCGAGGGTTGTGCACTTCACTTTTGCCGAACCAGGGCACGCCGACCATGTGATGGGTTGGACGGGTGGTCGAGGCACGGAACTCGACGCGGCGACCGTTGTCCCGGGAGCGACCGAGGACGTGGTTGAGTCGGAGTCCGTGACCGTGGTGACGTCGTTGTTCGCGGCAATTTCATCTGTCGAGACGGTGGTTGCCACCGTCGAGTCGCCCGACCCGCACGCGGACACCACGATGGCGGTGATGACGACCGCGATCGAGACGCGGATGAGTGACCGAATGGTAGACGGCCGACGCATGAGTTCGTAGGTTACGACCTCTAACCTCACGAGGGTGCGCATGAACCCACACATGATGCTGCCGGGTGACGCAAGTGCCGTGGCCGGTGCGAAGCTCGGCCGACAAGCGCTGCGTCGGGTGTGGACCTTTGCGCGACCCTACCGATGGCCGATCGCAGGCTTTCTCGGTGCCATTCTCGTGTCAGCCCTACTGGCGCTCGCCCCGCCACTCTTGTTCCGTGCGATTCTCGACACCGCGATTCCCGATGCGGACAAGGGACTCATCGTGGTGCTGGCGGCCATCTTGGTGTCGGCTGCACTGGGTGATGCGCTGCTCGCCATCGTGCAGCGGTGGTACTCGTCGCGCATCGGTGAGGGCTTGATCTATGACCTGCGCGTTGCGTTGTTCGACAAGGTTCAGCAGATGCCGATCGCATTTTTCACGCGAACCCAGACCGGTTCGCTGATCAGCCGACTGAACAACGACGTCGTAGGCGCACAGACGGCGGTCACCACGACACTCGGAAGTGTCGTGTCGAACGTGGTCGTGCTCACAACGACTCTTGCAGCAATGATTGCTCTCGAATGGAGGCTCACTGCTCTGTCGCTCGTGGTGTTGCCCCTCTTCATTCTTCCGGCAAAGCGTGTCGGCCGGAAGCTGCAGGAGATATCGCGCGAGCAAATGGGTCTCAATGCCGAAATGAACACCCAAATGACCGAACGCTTCAACGTGTCGGGCGCGTTGCTCGTCAAACTTTTCGGTCGACATCGGGGTGAAGTCGACGCGTTCGGTCGGCGTGCCGGACGTGTGCGCGACATCGGTGTGCGTTCCGCGCTTTATGGTCGAGTGTTCTTCGTGGCGCTCGGTCTGGTCGGTGCGCTCGGTGCCGCCGCGATCTACGGCGTCGGTGCGTATCTCGTGGTCGACGGAGACATCTCGGCCGGAACGCTGGTTGCGATGGCTGCATTCGTGCAGCGGATCTATCAGCCGCTCACCGGCCTCACGAATTCGCGAATCGAAGTGATGACTGCGTTCGTGAGTTTCGAGCGGGTCTTCGAGGTCCTCGATGCTCCGGTGATGATCACCGACTCGCCGGCTGCGGTTGATCTCATCGAGGCGAAGGGGGCGATAGAGCTTCGCGACGTCGTGTTCAGATATCCCGCCGGCCGTGACGTGTCGATCGCGTCGCTCGAGGCTGCGGGCGTGATGCAGGGGAGCGATCCCGACACCGACGTGCTGCAGGGGGTCTCGCTACGCGTCGAACCAGGGGAAACGGTCGCTCTCGTCGGCGCAAGCGGTGCGGGCAAGAGCACCCTCGCGGCACTCGTGCCCCGCCTCTATGACGTGACAGCGGGTGCGGTGTTGATCGACGGTCACGACGTGCGCTCGCTGACCCTCGATTCGTTGCGTTCTGCCATTGCAGTCGTGTCGCAAGACCCGCACTTGTTCCACGAATCGATTGGCGACAACCTGCGCTACGCCAAACCCGATGCAACTGACGAGGAGTTGCGCGCAGCATGCACCGCGGCGCGCATCATCGACACGATCGATGCACTGCCGGACGAATTCCGGACCATCGTTGGCGAACGTGGGTATCGCATGTCGGGTGGTGAGAAACAGCGTCTCGCGATCGCGCGTCTGTTGCTGAAGAATCCGGTGATCATGGTGCTCGACGAGGCGACCAGCCATCTCGACAACGAGAACGAGGCCGCGGTTCAGGCCGCCCTCGACGAAGCTCTGCGCGGTCGAACGGCGCTGGTCATCGCGCACCGTCTGAGCACCGTGCGCAGCGCCGACCGCATCGTGGTTCTCGACCAGGGACGCATCGTCGAGTCGGGCAACCACGAGGAGTTGATGGAAAGCGACGGACTGTATGCAGCGCAGGTGCGTGCCGGCTCGGCCGAGGGGATTCTTTCGTGAGCTCCTTCGATGACGACTTCGACGACGATGAATTCGAAGACGAGATCGAAGACGAGGGCTCTGCTGACGGGACGCTGAGTGTCAGCGAGTTCATCAAGGCCGTTAACCGTGTGCTCACGCGCGAGTTCCGCCCAGGTGTGTGGGTGCAGGGTGAGGTCGTGAAGTGGCGCGTGGTCGGACGCAATGCGTACTGCCAACTCGTGGAGAACAAGAACGGAAAATCCGTTGGCACGCTCGAGCTGTCGTTATTCAACGACAACCTCGTGCGGGTGAACAACAAACTGCGCGAGCACCGCGTTGCGATGGAAGACGGAATCAAGGTGCGGGTCCTCGGCAAACCGGAGGTGTGGGACGCGGCGGGCAAGTTCAGCCTCGTTGTCACATCGATCGACCCACGCTTCACCCTGGGCGACATGCAGGCCACACGCGATGAACTGGTGAAGAAACTCAAGACGGCCGGTCTCTACGACGAGAACCGCAACCGTAACTTTCCCGATCTGCCCCTGCGTATCGGCGTCATCACCAGCGTAGGTACGGCGGCCTGGCACGACATCCACAGCAGGTTCGCGGCCTCGGGTCTTCCGTTCCAGTTGAAGGTTGCCAACGTGCGTGTGCAGGGCGACGTGGCAGTACCCCAGATAGTCGACGCGCTGTGGGCCCTCGGCGCACGCGACGACATCGACGTGATCATGATGGTTCGGGGCGGCGGCTCGAAGACCGACCTTGCGTGTTTCGACGCCGAGGCAATCGCGGTGGCAATCGCACAGTCACCGTTGCCCGTCATCACCGGCCTCGGCCATGAGATCGACGTCAGCATCGCCGACGAGGTGGCCCATGCGCACTACACCACGCCGACCGCATGTGCCGCCGCGTTGATCGATCACGTTCAAGCAATGGTCGATGCCGCCGAGTCGGGCTGGCAATCGATCGCACGTCACACCGGCGGACTTCTCGACGTCGCCGAGGCACGGCTGCTCGAACGAGCAGGTGGAATCAGAACCATGGCAGTTGGGGCCGTCGAGCGGGCGAACACCCGCCTTGCCCTCGTGACACAGCAATTGGCGACTCGTCCCGGCGCCATCCTCTCCGGGGCCGAGCGGAATCTGTCGGTGTTCGACGCGCGGGCGAGGCTGCTCGATCCGGTGAACACGATGGCCCGCGGGTGGAGCATCACCCGCACTGCCGACGGCAGCACGCTGCGTTCGACGAAACAGGCAAAGGAAGGCGAGACGTTGGTGACCACGGTTGCCGACGGCACAATCACCAGCACGGTGACCCGAAAGGACGCGGCAAATGGCTGATGGGAAGAAGACCTCGAAGGCGAAGTCGGATGGCGACATCGAGTCGTTGGGCTACGCCGATGCGGTTGCCGAACTCGAGGACATTCTCGACGGACTCGAGTCGGAGACAATCGACGTCGACGTACTCGCCGATCGCGTGAAGCGTGCCGCCGCGTTGATCAAGCATTGTCGTTCGAAAATCAGCGATGCGCGTCTGCACGTCGAACAGGTCGTCGGCGAAATCGATGCCAAAGGCTGACATTCCCGCCTTTGTGGGCGAACTGGCCCGTGACGTGGAGACCGAACTTGCCGCATTGATCGAACGCGAAGAGTTGCGCTGGACGTCTGACAACCCCGACCTTGCCGTTCTCTTTGGTGAATTGCGCGCACTCGTGCTCGGAGGCGGCAAGCGGATGCGTCCGGCCTTCTGCCTGCTCGGCGCACTCGCCGGCGGCGGCGCGCCGCATGCCGATGTGGTGCGGGCAGGCGCGGCACTCGAGATGCTGCATGCGATGGCACTGGTCCACGACGATGTCATCGATGCTTCGGCATCACGTCGTGGGCGCGAAACCACCCACGTTCGCCACGCGCGTCTCCATCGCGAAGGTGCGTTGGCCGGCGATGCGGTGCGTTTCGGTGACGGGGTGGCGATCCTCGTCGGCGATCTTGCCTATGTCTACGCCGATCAGTTGATGGAAACCATGTCTGAGCGTGTGCGTGAGACGTGGGTGCAGATGCGGCTCGAGGTGAACATCGGGCAGTACCTCGACGTCGTCGGTTCGGTGCGTCGCGACTTCACGTCGGCGACCGCCGAGCGCATCGGTTTGTTCAAGACCGCGAAGTACACGATCGAGCGGCCGCTGCACATCGGTGCGTTGATCGCCGACACGGCCGTCGCGAAGGGTGCACTCGACGCGTTGTCCGGTTACGGGGTGGCCCTGGGTGTGGCCTTCCAGATGCGCGACGACGTCCTCGGTGTGTTCGGTGAACCTGACGTCACCGGCAAGCCCGCCGGCGATGACCTGCGGGAATCGAAGCCGACTGCTCTGGTGGCCGAGGCAATCGCGGCGGCA
This sequence comes from Actinomycetota bacterium, assembly GCA_005787785.1. Taxonomy (GTDB): domain Bacteria; phylum Actinomycetota; class Acidimicrobiia; order Acidimicrobiales; family Ilumatobacteraceae; genus F1-20-MAGs119. The sequence continues at coordinate 2,762 of SXZT01000139.1, read as the reverse complement.
TCCCCCGCACAGCGTTCGGTGCTCGACCGCATCGGGGACCCCGGCCTCGATGCATCGCACATCGACGACATTCGTCGCATCATCGTGGAAACGGGTGCGCTCGCGTCGGTTGAGTCGAGGATCGGCGCACTCACCGAATCCGCCGTTCGTTCTCTCGACATCCTCGACCTGCACGACAACGTGCGTGAAAAGTTCGTGTCGATCGCCCATGCCATCGCATGGCGCAGTGTGTGACATACCATCGCCGTGATGGTTCTGCAGGGACGTCTTCAGTGGTCGTTGGCGGCGGGAATGGTCGTGTTCTCGCTGGCGGCCGTCGCTGCGTCTTTCATCGGTGGCGACGACTCGGCGGTGACAACCACGACGTCGACGTCGACGTCGACGACGGTGCCCGCATCGACAACGACGACATCCGCGCCACCGTCCGATTACACGGTGATGCCGGGCGAGTCACTGTTCTCGATCGCACAGAAGTTCAACCTCGACATGCAGGAAATCATCGATCTCAATGACCTCGCTGACCCTGACAAACTCAATGCGGGGGACATGTTGAAACTTCCGTCTGCAACGGGTTTCGTTGCGGTCATCCCCAACACCACTGCGAAGCCGTAGAGCCTTACACTGGCAAGCATGGCAACGACGTTCTGGCCAACGCTCGACCATTGGTCGGTGAAGATTCCGCTGCAGAGCGGCCACTACCGAATGCCGGCGTTCGACGACACGGGCTTCGTGGCATTGAAGCCCGTCGACTTCACGGTGCCAGCCGTCGAGTGGGAGTCGCTCGAGTACATGGACTGGAAGAGCGGCGGCGACACGAACTTCGCGCCGATCGCATCGGCCGACGGCGAACTTGACTGTCGCGGATTCTGGGACAAGGGCAAGCCCGACAAGGGTGCGATGTTCACGTCGAACGCAGCGAAGGCACCGACGTTGGCGAACTACGTGCAGGGAACCGGCGCGAACTTCGGTCGCGTCCGCATCATCAAGCTCGAACCCCAGGATCGTGATGCGGCCATTCGTTCGATTCATCGCGACGACAACAACCGTCTGAACCCCGAAAACGAGGGTTGGATCGTGCGCAGTTGGGTGGAACTCACGCACTGCCCCGACAGCTACATGGTGTTGATGGACAACAATGCCGAAGGTCTTCCCGACCCGGCAACCGAGCGTCGGGTGCCATTGCCGCAGGGCGCACGTTTCATTGTCGATACCCAACGTTTGTGGCACGTCGTGGTGCACAACCACGACTTCCCGCGCTATGCGCTCATCACCAGCTTCGAGTCCACCCCGGCGTTTGCGGGCTGGGTCGACAGTCAGAGACTCTGATTACTTGCGGCGCGAGGCCGCTATCTGCGCGATCTCACCCATGATGCGTGAGATGTCGAAGTCCTTCGGCGTGTAGACCGCTGCAATGCCGCGCTTGCGGAGATCATCGCGGTCGTCTTCGGGAATGATCCCGCCGACGATCACGGGTATGTCGAGTCCTTCGGCGTCGAGGAGGGCCAGAACCTCGGGAACGAGCGAGAGGTGAGAGCCCGACAGGATGGACAGACCGATGATGTCGGGGTCTTCGTCGCGTGCACTCGCGACGATCTGCTCGGGGGTGAGCCGGATACCGCTGTAGACGACTTCCATGCCCGCATCACGTGCAGCGACTGCGATTTGTTCGGCGCCGTTCGAGTGACCGTCGAGGCCGGGTTTGGCAACCAGGAACTTGGGTGGTCCACCCGGGATGCTCTTCACGAACCGGGCGACGTCGGTGAGTTCGGCGGTGCGGCGACCCAGTGCCGCGGCGACGCCCGTCGGCGCGCGGTACTCACCGAAGATCTCGCGCAGGGCGGTGCCCCATTCGCCCGTCGTTCCGCCGGCCTTGGCGAGCGCGATGGAGGGCGGCACGATGTTGAGGCCTCCGGCGGCGGCGTGGCGAAGTTCGTGCAGGGCGGCTTCGACCGCGGCGTTGTCGCGCGATGCGCGCCAGGCATCGGTGTCGGCGATTGTTTCGGCCTCGACGGCGGGGTCGACCTTCAGAATGTTCCCGTCACCCCCGAGTGGCGAGTCGGTGGTTTCGGTGAACTTGTTGACACCCACCACGACCTGGTCGCCGGTTTCGATGCGACGGGTGCGCTCGGCCATCGAGGCAACGAGGCGGCCCTTCAATTCTTCGATTGCTTCGAATGCGCCGCCGAGCGAGAGGATCTCTTGCAATTCTTTCCACGCGGTGTCGCGAATCTCGGCGGTTCGGGATTCAACGACCTTCGAGCCGTCGAAGATGTCGCCGTGCTCAAGGAGGTCGGTTTCGAATGCAAGGACTTGCTGCATCCGCAGTGACCACTGCTGGTCCCACGGACGCGGAAGTCCGAGGGCCTCGTTCCATGCGGGCAATTGCACCGAACGCGCACGCGCCTTCTTCGAGAGAGTGACGGCGAGCATTTCGAGAACGATGCGCTGGACGTTGTTCTCGGGTTGGGCTTCGGTGAGGCCGAGTGAGTTGACCTGCACGCCGTAGCGAAAGCGGCGGGCCTTGGCGTCGGCGACGCCGTAGCGTTCGAGGCCGATGCGATCCCACAGTTCGGTGAACGCACGCATCTTGCACATTTCGTCGACGAAGCGAATGCCGGCATTGACGAAGAACGAAATCGAACCAAAAACCTGCGCGAACTGCGCCTCTTCAACCTGACCGCTGGCGCGGACCGCATCGAGAATGTCGATGGCGGTGGCGAGTGAATAGGCGATTTCCTGAACCGGCGTGGCTCCCGCCTCTT